>JBMTEY010000061.1:0-14373 GCA_049433545.1 Burkholderiales bacterium
GCGTCAATCACGCACACGCCGCCGGCCTTGACGATGGCGATGCCGCGCTCGATCGCCGGCTGCATGTCGGCCATGGTGGTGACCGGGCCTATGCCCTCGGCGCCCTGGGCGCGCGCCATCGCCGCGATGTCGATGTCGGGATCGATGATCTTCTGTCCGATCCAGGCGTTCGCCGGCGGGCGGCCGCGGTATTCGGCGACATGGCCCTGGTGGCGCTCGTCGTTGAAGAAGGAGCGGTTGTTGCAGATGATCATCAGGCACGGGATCTGGTAGTGGGTGGCGGTCCATACCGCGGTGTTGCCCATCAGGAAGTTGCCGTCGCCCATCAGGCCGATGGGGATGCGGCCGCTGCCCTTCAGCGCCAGCGCCGCGCCTATGGTCAGGCCCGGTCCGGCGCCGACGCCGCCGCCGCCGTCGAAGCCGAGGTAATCCAGCGGATGACGGAAGTGGGTGTAGGCGCCGCTCCAGCCCAGCGGCAGGTGGGTAATGCTGACGTCCTGTTTGCCGATGGCGGTGTTCAGTGCATGGGCAAGGCCCGACAGCGCCAGCGGCTCGCCGGATTTTCCGGCCAGCGCATAGCCTCCGGCCTTGATCAACTGCGGGCGCTTGCTCACCGCGGCAGTCAGCAGCGGCACTGCGGCATCGGCTTCGCAGTTCATGTAGACGTCGACGGGGGGCAATGCCTGGTAGTCCATGCTCCAGCCGCGATGCAGGTGGGTGTCGCAGGAGATCTGGATGATTTTTGCGTTGACCGGCTTGTCGCCGAAGGTCTGCTTCAGCGCGCCGGCAAGATCGAGCCAGTCCAGCGACAGGATCACGTCGGCTTCGGCCAGCGTCTTGCGTGCGGCGGGCACCAGGCGGTTGGCCGGGTTCGCCGCGTGCAGGCGGTGGTCGGTGGGGAAGGCCGCCGCGAGCTTGATCTGGGTCAGCACGCGCATGTCGAGTTTTTCAGCGAGCGCGATGCGCGAATTCCAGGCCTCCATGCTGCGCGAGACACGGCCGGCGAGCATCACCGGGTTTTTCGCGGTCGACAGCAGTTTCGCCGCGGCTTCGATTTCGGCGACTCCCGGCTGTACCGGCGGCGGCGGTGCGTAACGCGCGATGTCGGGCATCGCCGGCAGCGATTCGAGTTTTTCCTCCTGGATGGTGACGTCGAGGTTGACGTAGACCGGCGCGCGCGGCGCGGTCATCGCGATCTGCGTGCCGCGAAGCAACGCTTCCATCGCCGCCTTCACCGAGCCCGGCTGGTTGTCCCACTTGGTGAAGTTGCGCACCAGTGCGGCCTGGTCCGAGCAGGTGTGTATCCAGTCGATCCACGGCCGGCGCTTGGCGGCGTCCCACGGCCCGGTGGCGCCTATCACCAGCACCGGCGCGCGGTCGCACCAGGCGTTGAAGATCGGCATCGAGGCGTGCATCAGTCCGACGTTGGAATGCAGCGCGGCCGCCATCAACCGGTTCGATGCTTTCCAGTAACCCTGGGCGATGGACACCGCGTTTTCGTCATGCAGGCACAGCACCATCTGCGGCGCCTTGTTGCCGAGGTAGTTGACCAGGCTGTCGTGCAGCCCGCGGTAGCTGGCGCCGGGATTGAGCGCGATGTACGGCACGTCGAGCGCGCGCAACGTCGCGGCGATGGCGTCGCTGCCGAACACACTGTCGCTGGCCGGCGTAGGAGCCGGGGTTTCGTGTTTGATGGCGGACACTGCGGTGGTTTTTGCAGTCATGCGTGCTCCAAGTTGAAGTTGTGTTGGCTGGTTCAGTCGACCCTGGCGCCGGAGGCCTTGATCACCTTCGCCCACTTGGCGTATTCGGACTGCAGGTGTTTTGCAAATGCTTCCTGGGTGCTGCCGACCGCGGCGCTGCCGCTGTTCTTCATGCGGTCCTGCATCTGCGGGCTTTGCATGATTTTCGCCGCGTGGCCGCTGAGCAGGGCGACGATGTCGGCGGGCGTGCCGGCGGGGGCCAGCATGCCGTACCACTGGCTCGACTGGTAACCCTTGAGGCCGGCTTCGGCGACGGTCGGCAGTTCGGGCAGCGCCGGCAACCGCTCGGCCGTGGTGACGCCCAGTGCGCGCAGGCGGCCGTTGTTGATATAGGGAATGGCGGCCAGCGCGGGCATGAACATCACGGTGATTTCGCCGGAAATGATCGCGGTGATCGCCGGGCCGGTGCCGCGGTAGGGCACGTGCACCAGCCGCGCGCCGGTCAGCGTCTTGAACAGTTCGGCGGCGAGGTGCGGCGTGCTGCCGCTGGCCGACGAGGCGTAGTTCAACTGGTCGGGGCGTGCCTTGGCGAAGGCGATCAGATCGCGCACGGTTTTCACCGGCAGCGACGGATGCACGACCAGGATGTTGGGCGCGTGGGCGAGCAGGCTTACCGGCGCAAAATCGCGGACCGGATCATAAGTGACATTTTTGTAGAGGCTGGGCGTGGTCACGAAATTCGCGCCGTTGACCAACAGCGTGTAGCCGTCCTTGGTCGACTTGGCGACGATCTCGCTGCCGATCATGCCGTTGGCGCCGGGGCGGTTGTCGATCACCACCGGTTTGCCCAGCGCCGCGGACAGGTTCTGGCCGAACAGCCGGCCCATGCTGTCGACGCCGCCGCCGGCGGGGAAGGGCACCACGATGCGCACCGGTCCTGCCGGATAGGCCTGCGCATGCACATGCCCGCCAAAACACAGCGCCATTGCCAGCGCGACGCGCAGGATCAATCGGTTCATGGTCAATCTCCACTTGGTTTATTCGAGTCCCAGCAATCCTGCACCGGTATCCCAGCACACGGCGCGCCGGGAAGTATCATCCAACACTTTGTTTTTATTTATAAACTTTACAGGATCGGGATCGCGCAGCGGGAATGGGTAATCGCTGCCCAGCGCGACCTGCCCGGCGCCTACACGTTCGACCAGGTAGCGGAATGCCGCGTCGTCGTGCAGCACGGTATCGTAATAGAGATTGCCTGCGTACCGGCCCAGCGGATTTTTCACCGCACCCCTGGCGAACGGCGGAGCGGTGATACGACCGCGGTCGATGCGGCCGAACTGGTAGGGCACGCAGCCGCCGCCGTGCACCAGCAGCACGCGCAGTTTCGGAAAGCGGTCGAACACGCCGCCCAGCAGCAGCGCTGCGGCGGCGAAAGTGGTCTCGCTCGGGTTGCCGACGAGAATGTGTAAAAACAGCCTGCGCAACCGCGGCGGCACCGCGAGGTCGGCGGGATGGATGATCACCGGCACGTTCAGTTCCTGTGCCGCGCTCCAGAACGCGTCGAACTGCGGTGCGTCCAGGCCTTCCTCTTCGACACGCGCGCCGATCTGCACCGCGCGGTGGCCGAGTGTCCGCACCGCATGGCGCAGTTCGTCCGCGGCCGCTGCGGCGTCCTGCAGCGGCACCATCGCCGCTGCGCAATAGCGGTCAGGCCGCAGCGCCGCCATTTCCGCCAGCGTTTCGTTCTGCGCACGGGTGAACCACTGGCCGGATTCCACCGGCAGGTGATAACCGGCGAGATCCATCCAGCCCGACAGCAGCTGCATGGTGATGCCGGCCTCGTCCATCCATTTCAGCCGCGCCGCCTCGTCGTTCAGCGGCGGGATCAGTGGCATGCCGGTGAGGCGTCCGCCGACGGAGATGCGTGTCGCACCATCCTCGCCCTTGACGATTTTGACGCCGTGTTTTTCACCTTCGGCGTTGATGCGCGCGACCAGCGGAGCGCCGACGTGATGGGCGTGTATGTCCAGGCAACGCGGTTTTGCCGCGTTCATGCGGCCTGACTCCGTATGATGACTTCGCGGATGCGCGCGGCGATGTCCCGCGGTTTTTCGGTCGGCGTGATGTGGCGTCCGCCGGGAATCACGGTCAGCGTTGAACCGGCTATGCCTTTGTGCAGGGCTTCGGCCATGGCCACGGGCGTTGCATAATCTTCCTCACCGACCACTACTGCGGTCGGAACCTTGATCGTCGCCAGTTCGCTGCGCAGATCGGCGTCGCCGAGCATTTCGCAGGTCTTGACGTAACAGTCGACATTGTTGGCAAGGAATACCTTAACCAGCTTGTCGACGGTATCTTTTGCCGAAGCGCGGAAGGCGTCGCCGAACCAGCGCCCGGTCTGGAATTCGACCAGCGCCGCCATGCCTTTCTGCTTGCCGGTGGCGCCGCGTTCGCGCCAGGTTTTCGGTGCATCGGCGCCGTACCAGGCCGTGGTATCTATCGTCACCAACCCGAGCGTGCGTTGCGGGTGGCCGATGGCGAAGGCCTGCGCCACCATGCCGCCCATCGAACAGCCGGCGACGATGGCGGAGGGCCATTGCACATGGTCCATCAGTGCGGCGAGGTCGCCGGCGAACAATTGCGGGGTGTAGGTCATCACCGGTTGTCCGGAGCGACCGTGGCCACGACAATCGAAGGTGAGGATCTGCGCGTCCTTCGCCAGTTCCGCCACGACGCCGTCCCAGATGCTGCGGTCCAGCGCCAGCGAATGCACCAGCGCAATGCGCGGCGCGCTGCTGCCGGCGCCGGCATGCAGCGTGTACGATATTTCACAGCCATCGGATGTCTTGATGCGGTCAGCCATCTGCCAGATTCCCCCTGAAGATTGAATGCGTGTTTATTTTGCGGCGCGCCGCCAGGCCGCGATCACCATGCGCGAGCCGATTTCAACCGCCATGTTGCGTTTGTACTGGGCGGAACCGCGCACGTTGGCCATCGGCTGCGCGAGGTCGCGCACCGGCTGCACGGCGGCACGGATCGCCGCCTCGGCAAATGTTTTGCCGTGCAGCACATCGAGTTCCATCACGATCGGTTTCCAGCTGACCGCGCCGACCACCAGCCGCGCCGCGACGCAGGCACCCCTGGCGTCCAGCGTGATGCAGGCCGCGGTATTGACCGTTGGTGTTTCCATAACGCCGCGCGGCAGGAACTTGTGGAATGCCGAGCCGCTGCGAGGCGGCGGGGCCTGGATGTCGACGCAGACGATCATCTCGTCCTTGGCGAAACGTTTTTCGAATGCCTCGGCGAGGCTTGCCTGGCGGCGGCCCGAGGCAGAGGCCAGGGTCAGCGTGGTGTCGAAGGCGAGCATCGCCACCGGCATGTCGAAGCCTCCGATCAGCGGGCCGAGGCTGCCGCCGACCGTGGTCATGCGCCGCACCCGCGTGTGTCCGGCGGCGTCGAAGGCCTCGGCAAGTGCGGTCCAGCCTTTGCGCAGGCCCGGCATCGCGTGCAGAGTCTGCTGGTTGACCGCGGCGCCGGTGTGCAGGACGCCGTCTTTGCCGATACCGGCTTCGAGCAGTTCGGGAATGCGGCCGATGTAAAGCAGGCGTTTCGCCAGCGGATAGCCGTTGCGTTCGCGGCGCAAGGCATGGGCCATGCCGCCCGACAGAATTGCGGTGTCGCCTTCGGCATAGCGCTGCACGGCCTCCTCGACGGTGGCCGGCTGCAGCAGTTCGGGCTTGAACGGGCGCGTGCCCGACGGTGTGCCGGTCGACAGGCGTGTCCACACGCTGGTTTTCGGAGCCGCAGGCGGCGATGTTTTTTCATCGGCGTAGAGTTGCGGATGCAGCGCGCGGTGGATTTTTTCGGCGGTGATCGGCAGTTCGTGGATGCGCACGCCGACGGCATCGGCAATGGCATTGGCGATTGCCGCCGGCACGGCGTCGAGGCCGATTTCGCCGAGGCCCTTGGCGCCGAAGGGGCCGGAAGGCTCATATGAATCTGCAAAACCGACGTGGATTTTCGGCACGAAGTCCGCCGAGGGCAGCGGGTAGTCGATGTACTGCGGGTCGGTGGGCATGCCGTTGTGCCAGTCGAAATACTCGGTCATCGCCAGGCCTATGCCCTGGGTCACCGCACCCTCGACCTGGCCCTGCGCGGCCGAGGGATGGATCACGGTGCCGCAGTCAACCACCGCGGCAATTTCCTTCAGCTTGACCTGGCCGGTGCCGCGGTCGACTTCGACCTCGATCGCCTGTGCGGCGAAGTTATAGGCGCCGGACTCGTTGCCGTAGCGGCTGTGGTCGGGGAACTCCGACGGATTGTCCCAGTTGCCGACGCCCACGATGGCCTCGCCGCCGCGCTTGTAGATGTTGGCGCGCACCACGGCGCTGACCGGCTTGAAGTCGCTTTCGGCGCCGTTCTTCGGTCCGATCTGGCCGTTGATGATGGTCAGTTCATCGACCGGTTTCTTGAACTGCTCCGATGCCGCGGCCATCAGTTGTTTGTGCGCTTCAGCGGCGGCGCGCTTGACTGCGTTGCCGGCGACATAGGTGACGCGGCTCGCCAGCGCGCCCAGTGAATGCGGATGCACGTCGGTGTCGGGGCGGGTGATGTCAATGTCGTCATAGGGCAGGCCGAGTTCCTCGGCGGCGATCTGGCGCAGCACGGTCAGCGTGCCCTGGCCGATTTCGCCCTCCCCGGTGATGATGGTGGCGCGGCCGTCCTCGTTGATGCGTACGATCGCCGAGCTGCCGTCCCAGTCGCCGAAGCTGCGGCGGCCGTTGACATGCACGCTGCAGCCCATGCCGAAGCCGGTGTCGGGTTTCTTGTTTTTGTGCTTTTTCTTCCAGTCGATCAGCTCCGCTGCCTTGTCGATGCACTGGCGCAGTTCGCAGCTGGTGACCTTGTGGTTGTGCGGCGAGACGTCGCCTTCTTCCACCGCGTTCATGCGCAGCAGGTCGACGATGTCGATATTTAGCTTTTCGGCGGCGAGGTCCCAGGCCTGTTCCACGGCCCAGTCGGCCGAGGGATTGCCGAAGCCGCGGAAGGCGCCGGTAGGCACCAGGTTGGTGTAGAGCAGCGTCGACTTGGCGCGGGCGTTGGGGTACTTGTAGAGCGCGTCGTGGCGCACCGTGGCCGCGCCGAGGATGGCCTGCGATTTGCCGGTGTAGGCGCCGTTGTCGGCCCACATGCGGATTTCCTTGGCCAGCACCTTGCCGGCCTTCGAAAATCCGAGGCGCACCCAGTAGCGCATCGGCATGCGCGGATGGCTGGCGAGGAATTCCTCCTCGCGGGTGTGTATGTATTTGACGGGTTTGCCGGCCTTGCGCGCGAGCAGGGCGGCGATTACCGAGCCGTTGTCGTCGCCGGACTTGCCGCCGAAGCCGCCGCCGACCTCAGTCTGGATCACCCGCACCTGTGCTTCCGGCACACCGAGCGCGACGGCATAACGGCCGCGGGCAAGGAAGGGCGTCTGGGTGTTGCACCACATGGTGACGCGGTTGTTGCTCCAGTGGGCGACACAGCCGATCGTCTCCAGCGACGAATGCCATTGCCGGATCAGTTCCCAGGTGCCTTCGACGACCACGTCGGAGGCTTTGAATCCGGCATCGACTTCGCCGCGCTCGAAAGCGAATTCGTGGGCGATGTTGCCCGGTGCGTCGTCGTGCACCAGCGGCGCGCCGGGTGCCTTCGCTTCGTCCAGCGAAAACACGCCTGGCAGCACTTCGTACTGGATGACGATTTTGTCCACTGCGGCGCGCGCAATTTCCGGATCGATGGCGGCTACGGCGGCAACTTCGTCGCCGACGTAGCGCACGCGGCCGATTGCCAGCGGGTAGAGGTCGGGACGGAAGGCGCCCCATTTGCGCTTCGCGGTGTCTTCTCCGGTGATCACCGCCTTGACACCGGGCATCGCGCGCGCGGCGCTGGTATCGATCGACAGGATGCGTGCGTTGGGGTGCGGACTGCGCAGCACGGCCGCATGAAGCATGCCCGGCATGTGCAGGTCGGCGACGTACTGTGCGGCGCCGGTGACCTTGGGCAGCGCGTCGGTGCGCGGCACGTCCTTGCCGACCACCAGCAGGCCGGCTTCGAAGCGGGGATCCTTCAGGCGCGGGTCTCGGGTATTCATGCCTTGCCCGCTTTCTTCATCAGCGCCGCCGCCTCGCGGTAGGCGTCCATGATCTTGACGTAGCCGGTGCAGCGGCAGTAGACGCTGTCGGCGCTGGCGCGGATCTCCTCGTCGCTGGGATCCGGATTGGCGTCGAGCAGGGAGACGCACTGCATGACATGGCCGGGTATGCAGATGCCGCACTGCATCGCCGAGCGGTTGATGAAGGCCTGCTGTACCGGGTGCAGCGTGCCGGCTTCAGACAACCCTTCCACGGTGCGGATGTTCGCGCCGTCGCACAGCGCCGCGAGCTGCAGGCAGGACGACACCGGTGCGCCGTCGATGATCACGGTGCAGGTGCCGCAGGCGCCGATGCCGCAGCCGTGCTTGGTACCGGTCAGCTGCAGATCCTCGCGCAGCACGTCGACCAGCAGCCGGTCGGCCGATTTGAGGTGTACTTCGGCAGGATCGCCGTTGAGCGTGAATTTGATCAGCATGGGGGGAGGGTTGCGAAGCTGCGGGGAAAGTCCGAAATTATATGCCACGCCGGGGTGCCGGACCCATGGCGGTCACATTGCGGATGAAGCCCGCTGCGGATCTAGTGCCATCGCTGCTGTCGCGGGAGTAACATGCGGCATGCCATGCCCCGGGGGAACCTGCGACGCCCCTGGTTTTTCGAACAACCCTGCGGACACTGCCATGAACAGCGAAAAAATCCAGGTGCGCGTCACCGAGTCGCGGCAGCTGATGGAAGTGGTGGTCCTCAGCAAACGAGCCTCGTCCATCGAGGTGGTGCTGGGCAGTGGCGTGCACAGCGTCAAGTGCACGCTGGCGCCCACCCGCAACGGCCTCGCCTACGCGGGCAGTGTGATGGGCCGGGAAATTGTCTACGAGCGCAGTCGTGACCAAGTGCAGGCCGACATCGACCGGCTCAATCCGCGGGAATTCAACCGGCGCTGATTTTGTCCTGGTTTATTCCAGCTGGTAGAGCAGGATCAGCAGGCTGGCGGTGATCAGCACGCTGAAAGTCAGCATCATGCCCGCGGTGCGGTAGCGGAGATTCTCTTTATCCTGGCTCACGCCCCAGGCATGCAGCACGCGGCCGCAGAGCAGCGCGATGCCCAGCGCATGCACGTGCAGCCGCGGGCCGTCGTGCAGTTCGACGAACCAGATCAAAAGCAGCGTCAGCGGCACGTACTCGGAGAAATTGGCGTTGACGCGCATCGCGCGCTGCAGCAGCGTGTTCCTGCCGTCGCCGATGGCAACACGGTAGCGGCGCCGCAGGCGGATGGTGCGCACGCTCAGCGCGACGAACATCAGCCCGAGCAGCGCGGCGTAGAGCGGGGTGACGGGCATGGCCGGTTTACTTTCCCGGTTTGGCGAACTTCAGCGTCATACGGTCGCTTTCACCTATCGCGCGGTATTTTTCCGGGTCGAGCCGGCCGCGCATCATCGGCGGCAGCGTCCATACGCCGTTGGGGTGGTCAGTGCTGTCTTTCGGATTGGCATTTATTTCGGATTTTTCCAGCAGTTTGAAGCCAGCCCGTTCCGCAAGTTCAATGACATAAGCCTCAGTCATGTAACCGGTTTTCACCATGCGTTCGAAAGTGGTTCCCGGTTTGGCGCGATGTTCGACCACGCCCAGAACACCGCCGGGTTTCAGCGCTGCGTAAAAGGCGTTGAACGCTGCCTGGTCGGCCTTGCGGCTGCTCCAGTTGTGGACGTTGCGGAAAGTAAGCACCATGTCGACGCTGCCGGCCGGTGCAATGGCTGAGTGCTCAGGTGGTCCGAACGAGGTGAATACCGGCTTGCCGTAAATCGCAGATTGTTCGGTGACCCGTTGCTGTTGTTTTTCGCGAACCTCGCGCTGCCAGCCGGCAAGCCCCGGATCCTCGATTGCATAATGCGCAAGATAATATTTTCCGCCGTCGCGCAGTACCGGGCCGATGATTTCGCTGTACCAGCCGCCACCGGGCCAGATCTCGACCACGGTCAGGCCGGGTTTCAGGCCGAAGAACTGCAGGGTCTCGCGCGGATGGCGGTACTTGTCACGCAGCCGGTTGGCTTCGCTGCGGTGTTCGCCGGAGATTGCGCGGTCGAGCAGCGCGCCGGTATTGTCCTGGACATCCTCGGCGGCAGCGGACAATGTGATGACGCCCAGGACGATGATGCCGATCCGCTGTAACCAGTGCATGGCCAGACTCCTGCGGCCGCCGCGCCGCGTGATGACTCCTGAGATTCTAGCCGTCTTTCTGCAGAACCGCCTGTATGTCAGTCGCCGGCACCTTGATGTCCACGCCGGCGCGTTCTTCCTGCAGCAGCATCGAGATCCGTGAGTCGCGGCTGCCCCAGCCTCGGTTGAGTGCTTCGGTCATGTCGGCGTGGGCCAGGTTGGCGACGCGCATCGGCACCCCGAGTTCACGTCCCAGTTCGGTGGCCAGCGTCACGTCCTTGAGTGCGAGTTTCAGCGCGAAGTCCGGCGGATCGAAGCTGCCCTGCAGGAACTGCCGGCCGAGGCGGTCGAAGGTGCGCTGCCGTCCCAGCGAACACTGGCGCACCGCGGCCCAGAGCGCCAGCGGATCAACTCCGGCCTTGACGCCGACCGTGAACACTTCGGCGAGCGCGGTCTGGATTGCGTAACCTGCACAGTTGTGCACCAGTTTCGCAACGGTGCCGGCTCCGATCGGGCCGATGTAGATCACCTGGTCGCCGATGGCGTCGAGCACCTTGCGTTTGTCGTTGAAGGTTTTTTCATCGCCGCCGACCAGCAGAGCCATCTTGCCCGACTTTGCGCCGTGCGGACCGCCGGACACCGGTGCGTCGAGCATGGTGATGCCGTGCTCGGCGCAGCGCGCTGACAGCGCGCGCACCACAGTCGGCGAATTGGTGGTGAGGTCGAACCACACGCCGCCGCGTTTCATCGAGGCCATCAGGTCGGCGCCGACAGCTTCCGCCTCGCGCGGCCCCGGCAGCGAGGTCAGCACCACATCGACCGCTTTACCCAGTGCCTGCACCGACTCGGCCCAGGTCGCGCCGGCGTCGAGCACGGGTTTTGCGATTTCAGCGCGCAGGTCGTGCACGAAGAGATCGAATTTCGCCTTGCGCAGGTTGAGCGCCATGGCGCCGCCCATGGTTCCGAGTCCGATGAATCCGACTTTCATGTTGCCTCCCTAGGATCAGAAATCCCGCGTCACCGCGATGTCGCGCATTACGGCTTCCGGGGTGTGGTGATGCCTGTTGCGTGTGCGCGCAGCTTCCTCTTCGTCGCAGGCCTGCAGGTACGAACCCAGTTCACGCGCGTGTGCCACCACGGCGCGACCGAAGCGTACGCGTTGGGCAGAATAACCCGGCAGGGCCGCGGCGAGATCGTTGTCCGCGGAGTTCAGCGCATCGGCCAAGGCTATCGCATCACCGGCTGCCTTGGATACGCCCATGCCGCAATGCGGACGCGCGACAAAGGCCGCATCGCCGAGCAGGGCGATGCGGCCGTGAGCCATGTTCTGCGATTCAAGGTCGAAAATGGCCTGGAAAAATGGCATGCGCGTTTTTGCAACGACTTCGGCGAACTGCGGCGACAGCGCTTCCTGCGCGCTGCGGCGCATGGCATCCAGTACCTCGGGCCGGATCAGCGGCGGCGGTATCGCCATGTCGTGGCGGCGGCCGTGGATGTCGGTGCACAATTGAGGCAGTTCGCGGTCGGCATGCGTCGGCCGGTACCAGACGAAGTTGTAGCAGCGTTCTCCCGCACGCGTGGAATTGCCGAATCCGGCCACCGGATAGCCGAGCATGTGTTCGCGCGGTGCCAGGCTGAAGCCGAACCGCGGGATCAGGTCGCGATGGGTGGCGGGCGTCAGTTCGTTTTCGTCAACCAGTCCGCGCCAGGCGACATAGCCCGCATAGACAGGGCGGTCCTCCGGCACAAGCTGCGTGCGCACCGTGGAGCGTATGCCGTCGGCGGCCACCAACAGGTCACCATCCGCCTGTGCGCCGTTGCCGAATCTGGCGCTGACGCTGTGCGTATTCTGTTCGACGCCGCTGCAGGCATGGTCAAAATGGTAGCGCTCGGAGGGCAGGGCCTCCTTGAGCAGGGCGTAGAGCCGGGCCCAGGTGGTGAGGCACTGGCGAATGTCTAGCGTGCCGACGGTTGCGCCACTGCGGTCGAAGGCGACGCGGCCGGCGATGTCGACGCCGAAACTGTCGTCGATGCCGATACCGATGCGCTTCAGTGCGGCAAACAGGTCGGGATGGGTGATGATGCCGGCACCGCGGCCGGCAAGTCCTTCGCCGGCCTGTTCATAAACCTCGACATCCCAGCCCTGGCGGTGGAGCAGGTTCGCCGCGAACAGGCCTCCGAGCGATCCACCGATGACCAGCGCGCGTGGCGGACGGGATGCGACAGGCATAAAACTACGCGGCTTGCTGTGCTTCGGTGCCCGGGTAATTCAGTTCGATGGTGACGGAACTCGGATCTTCGAAGAATACCTGGTGCAGGTTCAGCGAAGGCACGGTGCGCTCACGGTATTCGATTTTGTGCGCTTTGAGCCGGGCCAGCATGTCCGCCAGGCCGGTGGCGGCGAAGGCCATGTGGTCGACGGAGCCGGTGCCGTTCAACGTGTCGAGGTCCTTGTCACCGAGGTATTCCTTCAGGCCGGCGGGGTCGTTGAGGTCGATGCCGATGATATGCACGACACCGGTGGTTTCCGGATACTGCGGGCCGTTGTACAGCCACAGTCCCGGAAACTTGAAGGGCGGGCGGAAGCCGACGGTGAAGCCCATCACCTCGGTATAGAACCGGCGCGAGGACTCGACGTCCAGCGTGCGGATCGAGAAATGGTCGAGCTTGCCGATGGGCATGGCGTCCTCCGCGAGGTTGTTTATTGCAGTGGCGAAAACGCCGAGGGCATTACGATCTTGTTTTCCTGCGCAGTCAGCGTGCCGTCCGGCAGGTTGAATTTCTTGGCGGCGACCGACGGCGGCCATACGCCGGTTGCGAGTGCCTGGTCGCGTGCTTCGTTGCGCTGGTTGAGCGAACTGTAGGCCCAGATATGCATGAAGCGGTTCAGCCCGCCCAGTTCGCTGTACCAGACGCCGACCAGCGGACTGATCTTGATGCGCGCGGGCAGTGCCTGTTCCCAGACTTTTTGTATCTTGGGCAGGTCGCCCGGAGCGACTGTGTAGGTGCGCATCTCGAAATACGGCCCCATCTTTCCGGGTTTGATCTCGGGCGAGCAGGCGAAGGGTATGAAGATTTCGGATTGCATGCCGAGCAGGAACTCGCCGATTTTGGGCGGCCAGTTGCCCGCGGCAACGGCTTCGGCGCGGATTTTGTCACGCTCCGCCATGTCCTTGTACGGCCAGATGTGGATGATCTGGTTCAGCGGCCCGATTTCGGTATGGAAAAAGGCCGCGAGCGGCGAGATCTTCTTGCGGGTCTCATACGCTTCGCCGAAGCGCTTTTCCACTTCAGCCAGGGATTTGGGTTTTACAAAATACGTGCGCACTTCGTAAATCATGCTTTCCTCCGGGGGGTGATCGCCGCTTTGCGGGAGTGGCGAGTTTACCAGAGGCGGCGCGGCGTGCCCGCGCCGGCCCCGGCCTTACAGACCTTCGTCGGCGGTCTGCCCCGCATGGTAGGTGGTATATACCAGCACGGGCATGCCCAGTTCGCCGAGGTGCTGCGTGATCAGCGGGCGCACATCCTCCCATGCCAGCCGGCCGACGCCGGTGGCCAGCCGCGGCAGCGCGATGCTGGTGAATTTTTCATCAAGCGCGAGCTTCTGCAGTGCGCGCAGCGCATGGCCGGCACGCTGCAGCGTGGCAGGTCCGGGATTGCCGCCGTGATGGCCAGGCGCGCCTTCCTGCGCGAACAGGCTGACGACGCGGGTGCCGTCGGCGCCCATCCATGCCCACAAGGTCCCGGCTTTGGGATGCTGAGACTGGCAGTAGTGGCGGAAATCCTTGTACATCGCCGGCCAGCGTTCACGCAGTTGCAATGCGAGGCCGCTGTGAAATGGGTCGTTGGGTGCCACGCCGTGGGCAATTACCTGGGCCTTGGTCAACAGTATGTCGCCGCTGACTTCCTTGATCATGTGTTGTTCTCCGTTTCGGGTTGATAAGACTGTTGATGAAGTCACCGTAACATTGCGCTGCACCAGGGAAGTTGACGCAACGCAAACAAGCCGCCGGAACAGCGGACGCACATGTGCCATATGCTGGACACGCTTTGCGGAAATCGCGACAGGCGGGCTACACTGCAAGCCTTCATCCGGCGTCCGAAGGCCGAAGATCCAGGAGGAATTCCAGAATGCCAGCAGCCCGTCGCCGCAGTGGGAAGCGCGTTTCGCAGCCGCGCAAATGCAAATTGATCATCGAGAAGGACGTGCAGATTCCGTTGCGCGACGGCACCGTGATCTATGCCGACGTGTTCCGCCCGAATTTCCGCGACAAGGTGCCGGTGATCCTCAACACCGGTCCGTACCAGAAGGACAAACTGTGGCGGCCTCCGGCGGACCTCGAGGAGGACGCCAACCCGTACATGAACTGGGAGACCGTCAATCC
>JBMTEY010000062.1:0-14189 GCA_049433545.1 Burkholderiales bacterium
CTGCTCGAGTCAGAAAAACCGCACCGCATGGTGGTGCCGCGTGGTGACCGCACCGGCGTCGTCATTGAGCCGATGTTGACCAGCCAGTGGTTCGTCAAAATGGAACCGCTGGCAAAGATGGGGCTGGACGCCGTCGCCAGCGGCGAGGTCAAACTCTTCCCCGAACAGTGGATCAACACCTACAACCACTGGCTCAACAACATCCAGGACTGGTGCATTTCGCGCCAGCTGTGGTGGGGCCACCGCGTACCCGCCTGGTACGACGACGACGGCAACATCTATGTCGCGCATGACGAAGCCGAAGCCCTGAGCCAGTCGGGCGGCAAGCCGCTCAAACAGGATCCCGACGTGCTCGACACCTGGTTCTCGTCGCAGCTTTGGTGTTTCTCGACGCTGGACTGGACCCCGGAATGGCCGGAAAAATCGAATCCCGCGCTGGACCTCTACCTGCCCTCGTCAGTGCTGGTGACCGGCTTCGACATCATTTTCTTCTGGGTCGCGCGCATGGTGATGATCACCAGGTACATGACCGGGAAAGTGCCGTTCCGCCATGTCTATGTTCACGGCCTGGTGCGCGACGCCGAGGGCCAGAAAATGTCCAAGTCCAAGGGCAACACCCTGGACCCGCTGGACCTGATCGACGGAATTGCTCTCGAATCGCTGGTTGCCAAGCGCACCGCCGGCCTGATGAATCCGAAACAGGCCGAGTCCATCGAGAAACGCACACGCGCCGAGTTTCCCGACGGGATTCCCGCCTACGGCACCGACGCGCTGCGTTTCACCTTCGCCAGCCTCGCCAGCCTCGGCCGCGACATCAAGTTCGACCAGAAGCGCTGCGAAGGCTACCGCAACTTCTGCAACAAGCTGTGGAATGCAACGCGCTTCGTGCTGATGAACTGCGACGGCAAGGACACCGGCCTCGATGCTTCGGCCGCGGTCGAACTGTCGGTCGCCGACCTCTGGCTGGTCAGCCGGCTGCAGCGTGCGGAAGCCGGGGCGCGGCAGGCCTATGCTGAATACCGCTTCGACAACCTTGCGCGGACCATTTACGAACTGGTCTGGGACGAATATTGCGACTGGTACCTTGAACTCGCCAAGGTGCAGCTTGCCAACGGCACGGAAGAACAATGCCGCGGCACCCGTCGCACGCTGGTTCGCGTGCTCGAATCCATTTTGCGCCTCGCCCACCCGGTGATTCCGTTCATTACCGAGGAACTGTGGCAAAAGGTCGCCCCACTGGCCGGCAAAAACGGCGCCAGCATCATGCTGCAGAAATATCCCCAGCCCGAAGAGGCAAAGATCGATGCCGCCGCTGAGCGCGACATCGATGTGCTGAAACAGTTGGTCTCGGCCTGCCGCACGCTGCGTGGCGAAATGAACATCGCGCCGTCACAGAAACTGCCGCTGCTGTCCCAGGGCGATCCGGCCCAGCTGCGCGCTTACGCCCCTTACCTCACCGCCCTCGCTCGCCTGTCCGAAGTTCTGGTCGTCGGCGAACTGCCCGGGGACGACGCACCGGTATCCATCGTCGCCGGATTCAAGCTGATGCTGAAAGTCGAGATTGACGTCGCCGCCGAGCGTGAGCGCCTGTCGAAGGAAATCGCACGGCTCGAGTCGGAAACCGCCAAGGCGCAGGGCAAGCTCGCTAACCAGAGCTTCGTCGCCAAGGCGCCGCCCCTGGTCGTCGCACAGGAAAAGGAACGCCTCGCGCGGTTTTCTTCAACGCTGGAACAGATGCGCGCACAGCTGGCGAAGCTGGGCGGCTGAACCCGCACCGCGCCGCCGGCGCAGGAACCGCAGCGCCGATCCGATGGAAATCAAGCACACGCTGCGCGCATTGCGCCATCGCAATTACCGCCTGTTCTTCTATGGCCAGTCGCTGTCGATCGTCGGTAACTGGGTACAGCAGATTGCGATGGCCTGGCTGGTTTACCGGCTCACCGAATCGGCATGGCTGCTCGGCGTCACCGGTTTCGCCGGACAGATTGCAATACTGGTGTTCGCGCCCTTCGGCGGATTGTGGGCCGACCGCTTCGACAAATACCGGCTGCTGCTGCTGACGCAGGCGTTGTCCGCCGTGCCGCCCGTTCTGCTGGCGCTGCTCACTTTTTCCGGACTGATCGAGGTCTGGCACGTCATTGTCATGGCGCTGTTCCTCGGCATCGTCAACGCCGTTGATACGCCGATCCGGCTGTCCTTCACAATGGAAATTGTCGCCGTTCGAGATGATCTGCCCAGCGCGATCGCGATGAATGCACTGATGCAGAGCGCCGGGCGAATGATAGGTCCGGCAATTGCCGGACTGCTGCTCGCGGTTTCCACCGAAGCTTTCTGTTTCGTCGTCAATGCGCTGAGCAAGGTCGCCATAGTCGGCATGGTACTGGCGATGACACTTGCACCCAGGCCGCCACCGGGAACCACCGGATCCCCCTGGCAACAACTGGTCGAGGGCGCCCGCTACGCATGGCAACTGGCTCCCGTGCGCTGGCTGTTGCCGATGGTGGGAATCATCAGTTTCATGGTGACGCCGTACCAGACGCTGATGCCGATATTTGCCGCCGAAGTCTACGGCGGCGGCGCCGACACGCTCGGTTTCCTGATCGGCGCAGCCGGTTGCGGCGGCGTGGTCGGCATGCTGGCACTGGCCTCGCGCCGCAATGTACGCGGCCTGACGCGCTGGATCACCGCGGCATCGCTTTGCGCCGGCCTGGGCGTGCTGGTGTTCGCATTGTCGCCTTGGCTGCCACTGTCGCTGGTCGCGCTGGGAGTGATGGGTTTCGGCATCGTCGTCAACGGCATGTCGGTCAGCACGATGCTCCAGACCATAGTCGACGACAGCATGCGCGGGCGCATCATGGGCATCTTCTCGGTCGCCTTCCTCGGCATGTACCCGCTGGGCAGCCTCGCCGGCGGTGCACTGGCCTCGCTGATCGGGGCTCCAGCCACCATGGCCGCAGGCGGTGTGGTCTGCACGATCGCAGCACTCCTGTTGTGGCGCCGTATGCCTGAGCTGCGGGCACAGCTGAGCCCCATCTACGAACGCCTGGGAATCACCAGATAAAACAACGGCCTGTAAGAGGCTGCAGGGCGACCCGGGCATACTGCAACCGCGCTGCTAGACTTGCGGTGCATGGACATCACGACTCTGGCATTGGTGACCGGGCTGGGCTGGACCAGCGGCGTGCGTTTTTACGCGGTGATTTTTTTCCTCGGCCTGCTGCAACACAGTGGCATCTACACACTGCCCGCGGGCCTGGAAATACTCGCCCATCCCTGGGTCATCACGATTTCCGGTTTGCTGTTCCTGACCGAGTTTTTCGCAGACAAGATTCCGGGCGTTGATTCGGCATGGGATGCGCTGCACACCTTCATCCGCATCCCGGGCGGCGCGCTGCTCGCCGCCGCTGCCGTTGCCGGCGGCGACCCGGGGCTGGCCCTGGCCGCCGGCTTGCTCGGCGGCACGGTGGCCGCCGGCGCCCATCTGGCCAAGGCCGGCAGTCGCGCCCTGATCAACACGTCCCCGGAACCTTTCAGCAACTGGGCGGCTTCGTTCACCGAAGACGCGCTGGTGCTTGGCGCGCTGTGGGCGGCGCTGAAATATCCGCTGCTGTTCCTCGTCCTGCTGCTGGTGTTCATCCTGGCGGCGCTGTGGCTGTTGCCCCGCCTGTGGCGCGGCCTGCGGCGTCTTGCCGCCCTGTTCGGCGGCAAGCGCGGCGCTTCCTGACGCCGCCTACCAGTCGTACTGGCCGCAGAACTGCAGCAACACTGCGACCGCCGCATCACGTTCGTAGAAGCGGTCGGCACGCGCCAGTCGCGCCGCGTCGCGCTGTGCCGCAGCCCCGCCTAGGCAGACGATAGCAATGTTGAGCATCAGCTGCCGCCTGACGGTATCGATGATTTCCGGCGCATCGATCGCCGGATCCTCAAGATCCAGCAGCATGAACCGGTACTGCAGCACTGCTGCAAAATCGCCCAGCGCCGCGGGATCCTCCGTGCGCGTCATGCTCCAGCGCTCCGGCAGTGCCCGGCCCAGATCCGCGGCCAGTGCCGCATCGCCACTGACTAGCAGGACTTTCCTTTCCAGCCGGGAAGCAACGGTGGGCGCGGTCATTGCTCAGTACGTCCCGACCTGGAAAGGCACCTTGCGGCCGACCAGGGTTTCAAGCATCTGCAACTCCACATCCGTGTGATTGATCACCGGAGCCGCCTTCATCATATTGGGCATGCCCTTGCCGTAGATATAACGTGGCTGGTCGTGACGCTTGGTGCGTACCGTCTCGGCTGCCCCGGGATCGTCCACCGGTGTCAGCACGGCCTCGCCGTAACAGGTGCAGGCGTAGGTTCGCCGGGCCTCGGTTTCGACATAAATCCCGGTGCCGCGGATGCCGATGGTGGCGGTCGCGGTATGGATCTGGCGGCGCTTTCCGGATTCAAAAACCGAAAGCAGCGCTCCGGTCAGGATACGCAGTGCGCTTGCTGCAGCACCCGCCGCTTTCGAACCGAACTCGAGACGGCTGTCGGCGCGCAGCAGGAAGGCGTCGCGCTCGACCACGAACACCAGCTCGGCGCCCCTGCCGGTCACGATCAGGTCGCCCGTGGCGACGCGTTGCCCGGGTTCGGCCGGCTTGCCGTTGATGCGCACATCGCCCTTGATCCGCGCCACCCCCGGCGGCAGAGAACCCGCCGCCAGCGCCGCACGCAGCTGCAGCATGCCTGCCGCAGCCATGGCTGCGGCGGCAGCCCCGCGCAGCCACCGCCGGCGCGCAGCGCCCCCGCCTTGTAGTCCGTTCATGCCTGCCTCCCGTTCATGCCCCGATGACCTCCCGGCGCGCGACGTTGCCGCGCACCACCAGTTCGCGTACCGGCAGCCCGTCTTCCATGCGTTCGACTAGCCATGATTCCGCATTCAGCTTGATGCCACCGGCAACGGCGCGGCTGCCTCCCGGATATTCTTCATCCCCGACATCCGCATGTGCTTCGGCAATCGTGGCGTTTTCTGCGGGCTTGAGCGCGCATTGTCGCAACTTCCAGCCGAACGACTGTTCAACTGCAGCGGCGTAGGCGTCGCGCAGCGCCGGAGCTGACGGAATCGCGGCATGTGATGCCCAGTCAGTCATCGTGCGCTTCAGCCCCTCCACCAGCCAGTCGCGGAATTCCCCGGAACCCGCGATGCAACGCGCAAAGGACTCGTGCGGAAAACGCAGCAGGAAACTCGAGGCAAAGACCGCGCAGCTGCCGATCGTCGCCGAGCCGCTGCCGGCGATCTTGCGACCGTGCAGCCACAGGTCGCCATCACGCATCTCCACCTGCAGCCCGAAGCGGCGATACGTGGCCACCACGGGACGCAATGCCCACGCAGCCCAGTCAGCGGGGCGCTGCGGCGCCTGCCGCAGCGGCATGATCAGCACATGGCAGCATTGATGTTCATCCACCCATACAGTTCCGCCGCCCAGCGGGCGGCGCACCACCGGCACCCCGGGCTGCGGTGCCAGTTCCAGAGCGGCGCTCTGGCTCTGCCCCAGGCAGACATGCGCCTCCGCCGTTCCCCACAGCAATACAGGCGTGTCGCCTGCACCGGTGGCCTCGGCCACGCCGGCGTAAGTGGCATGAAAAAGCCGGGGCGGCAGATTACCGACATCAATGAAGCGCGCAGGAATCAGCTGGGTTTGCCTTCGGGTTTGAAAAATTTCTCGAAATAAAAATCTCGATCCGCCAGCGCCTGCAACTCGCGTGCACGGTTGTGCATGCCTTCACGGAAGATATCGGCCAGATGCGTGCCCTGCTCGGCATCCAGCACATGGATCATCGAGGCAAAAGGCAGTCCGTTGACGTCCTCGTCGACCCTGATGACCTCCGCTGCCATGCCTTCCAGCGGCCGCAGGTGCAGCAGCCAGGACTTGCATTCGGGGTCTTCTGGATCCAGCGGGCACAGCACGACCTGGCCCAGCCAGGCCAGACGCGCCACCTGGTTGAACAGCCGGATATCGAGCTTCTTGCCCTTCTTGTATTTGGCCAGTTGGTTTTTCAACTGACCAAGGTCGGTTACGGCAATTGTCTTCATGAAAGCTAGGATAGCACCACTGATGCCGCACGAAAAAAGGGCCGCGTCACCGCGGCCCTGCATGGACCCGTGGGTGGCAGCGCTACATTTTCCAGCCGTAGGCGATGCCCAGCGAATCCTGGTGCATCTTCAGGTTGAAGCCTGCCCCCGCACCGGTTCCGGTCACGGATTTGTTGAAGCCATGCATGTAGCCCAGCGTCAGCTCGGATTTGTTGGCCAAAGTCCACGTGGCGCCCAGCGTCAGATGAGTCTCGATCACGCCAGGCGCCAGCACGTTGAAGAAGGTCTCCGCGCCGGGGATCGGCTGCCGGCCATGGCTCACGCCGCCGCGCAGGGTCAGGTTGCTGCCATAGGCATGACTCACGCCGAGCTTGAGCACCGTCATGTCGCGCCAGCCGAAGCCCGGTCCGTTGCTCGTGCCCAGGGGTTGGCCCAGGACAAACAGCTGGTTGACGCTGTTGCCCACCGCTGCAACCTTGCTGTAGTTGATTCGCTGCACATCGGCCGCAATGGTGGTCGCCGGCGAGGCTTTCACAGCGATACCGATGCCGAAGTTTTCGGGAACGTCAAAATCTCCCTGCCCGGCGAACAGACCACGGTATTTGTCGAAACTGCTCATTCTGGTTTCGGACTGGTAAGTCGCGCCGACGCTGACCGTCGGCAACAGCTGTCCGAGCCAGCCGATGCGCACACCCCAGCCGGTCGAAGTGTCATAGCCGTTGTTCGTCAAATTTGCCGCAGAAGATGAAAATCCGGCGAAATTCTGGATACCTTCCATCTTGAAGCGCTGGTAGGCCAGGTTCAATGAAACACCCAGTGAATGCCGGGGGTTGAGCTTGACCGAATATGTCGGCGCAATGAACAGCTGCATCAGATCGACACCCAGCTTGCCTGCGCCGAAAATGGCACCGCCGGTTGCGGTGTTGAGCGTTTCGTAGCTGGTGTTCATGCCGCCGTTGCCGTACACCGATACGCCTACCGACGAAGTCGGCGACAACATGCGGTTGTAGCCGAACTCAGGAATCAGAAAGATCGAGTCCCCGTTTCCGCTGAAATCACCAGCGCCGGCAATCTGCGTGCTGCGCACTGGCCGGAACAGGTCGGCGCCGAAATCGATGCGGTTACCCACCTCCACCATCCCCGCGGGATTGGTCGCCGCCGCCAGCGCATCCTGCGGGAACGCGATGCCGACGCCCGCCATGCCCTTGGCCTTGAGACCATAGCCGTGCTGGAAATAGCCGTTGGTCGCGCCCGCAGTGCCTGCTGCGAGTGCACCCGTTAACGCGACTGCCACCGCCGACAACCTGAACTTGCGCTTCATGATCCCCTCCGGATTGAGTGGTTTGTAATGGCCGGAACGACTACATGAACAGACTGACGTCAGCGACCTGCGCCATCGGCAGGAAGGTCGCGGCGCCGCAGTACTCCTTGACTTCAGGTATGAAATCTTCGTGTTTGAATCCGAACAGATCGACCGTCATCTGGCAGCCGATCATGTTCACGCCCGCTTCCAGGCACAGCCCGCGCAGTTCGCCGATTTCGGCAACGCCGTTGTTGCTGATGGTTTTCTTCATCAGACCCGTGGCCATGGTCTCGAAGCCCGGGACACCGGCCTGCACGATGTTGGGGATGTTCCAGTTGATGCCCTTGAACCAGTCCGGGCCGAATGGCATTTTCATCGGCATTGCCGGATTGCCCAGCGGACTGACCTTGAGATGCGAAATGTCCTTACGCAACAGCTGCAGGCCGTAGAAGGTGAAAAATATCGACACGTCCCAGCCCAGCGCGGCCGCAGTGGAGCTGAGAATGAACGGCGGGTAGGCCCAGTCGAGCGTGCCCTTGGTGGCGATGATGGTCATCGAAGGCGTGCGCTTGCCTTGAATTTCGGCGAGCTTGGCCTCGAGTTTTTCATCGAGGACTTCGTCGATCCGACGGCGAATCAGGGCTTCAATCGAAGCAGCATCGTTCGTTGTGTTCATGTGCATCCTCCAAACTGCGGTTTCATGCCCACTGTTGCACCGGGCTGACGACCATGACTTGACCCATCGCAAAGCCAGTCCAGACAGGGCGGCACAACCGCTACGAACACCATCGACCTGCAAATTCTTATAAATCGGTAAATTCGAAATTAATGATATACCTAATTACGTCAGTGGTGGCAGGGTCTTGCAATCGGATGAGAAACGACGGAACCAAGCCTGAGGGAATTCAATCGCCGCAGGCGGAGAATCTAATTAACTATTTGATTTTATTTAAATAATTAGATGTGGCGGGCTGTTATAATCCGGCTTTCACATCCTCACCATCGAGCTGGCGCTGGATTTTGTGAACATCGCGCTTTTTCAAAGCAAATGGAAAAGACAGGATGTCGGTGGGACTGGAGTCGCCATAAGGCCGGTTGCAGGCCGAGATGTCGTCGTCCTTGCCCGGACAGCCCGAGGTGCGGAACGGCGTGCCGGCATTGATTAGCGCCTCCAGCTTTGACTGCGGCACGCCGTATTCGACGACACGGCCCTGGTCGTCGAATCGCATGTCGCGGAAATGGCCGCCGGCATAGTCGATGATGTAGCGCGCCAGCTGTACGCGACGCCACTGTCCGCGGTCCACCGCCGGCCAGTCTTCCATCAACGAACCCTTCTCCGGGAAAAAAGCGAACATGTGATTGTGCCCGCCCATGTCGCGGATGCGCTGGGCGACTTCGAGGATTTCCTGTTCAGTCTCACCCATGCCGCAGATCAGGTGAGCGCCGAATTTCTCCGGACCGTAGACGTCCGCCGCCCATTCGATGGCGCGCCAGTAATGCTCGAACTTGTGTGGACTGTCGACGCCCTTGCCGCGCGTGCGCTCGAAAATGCCCGGCGTCACCGCATCCAGCGCCACCGTGAAAATGTCGGCGCCAAGTTCGCGCATGCGCACCAGGTCGTCCTTTTCCAGCGTCGTTGGATTCGACAGGATGGACACCGGCACCCGTGATATCTCGCGGGTCCAGCGCTCAAGCAGCACGAAGGTGTCGGCATTCGAGTTGGGGTGGGTGATCATCGAAATGCACATGCGCTGGAACTGGCCCTTGTCGGTGCCCGCCTTCACCCTTTCGATGACTTCGTCGTAACGCGCGGTCGGCCAGTCGACGCGGATGAAATTGCGGTCGGCGTAATCGCGGTTCTCCTCGCGATGGCGTGCCAGCCCGCAGTAGGCGCAGTTCGCGCGGCAGCCCTCTGGATAGGTCACCAGCAGGTTCAGGCAGTGGGTGCATGCCGTGCGGTGCATTTTTCCGGGAACCAGTCCCAGCGTGATCGCCGCCGCCGTGCTCATCTGCACGTATTCGGGCGAACGCATCTCCGGTGTCTTGATGTGGTAATCCGGCCGGTAGAAGCGGATCGGCTGTACGTTGTCGGCAATGCTGTCCATGGCTTAATCCTCAGAAATCAATGCTGTCCTGAATGGCGGCAATGCCGGCTTTGGCGCAGACGTCGTCGCGGTCGCCGCCCGGCGCGCCGGAGACTCCGATCGCACCCAGCAGCGAACCCGCGCCCTCGATGATCATGCCGCCGGCTACCACCACGACGCGCGGCCGGTGACGGATGCCGCTCTGCTGCATCCCGGGCTGCGTGACACGGTCGAGGTCCGCGGTGTTGGTGCGGAAGGTCGCCGCCGACCACGCCTTGTCTTCGGCCATCGCCGGCGTATGCGGTCCGGCAAAACGGTCGCGCAGCATCACCTGGGTGAGCCCGCTGCGATCGACCACCGCTACCGCGACCTGGAAACCGTCATCACGGCATTTTTTCAGCGCGGCCTGCGCCGCCTTCTGCGCGGTCTCCAGCGTCAGCGATTTCGTCGAGAACGTCGCATCCTGAGCCGATGCGCCTGCAGCCCACAGGACGCAGAGTGGGAATGATATGTAACATATTGTTTTAATTAATATTTTCATAGATTACCCTCAGGCCGTCAGCGGTGCGCGGTAATACTCATCGAAAGCGATCCAGCCGCGGCGATGCACTATGTCATCGTTCGCAGCATCGGTATTCCAGATGCGCGCGAGTTCCGCACGACGCACAACCGCGCGTTGCAGGGATTCGTCGAACTGGTCGCGCATTTCCTCCGCGTATTCGTTCAGGGCATCGGCATCGCCCGCGATGAACGCGCGCGCGGCATCCGCCGCGGCTTCGCCGCTGGCGACGGCCGCGGCAATGCCCGCACCGGTCACCGGATGCGTCAGGCCGGCGGCATCTCCGGCGAACATCGCATTGCCAACAGCAAGCACATCGCGCAGCCCGCCCACCGGTATCGCGCCGCCGGTGCGCGCGAGTATTTCGCTGCCTACGCGCCCCTCGGCAACCAGCCGCGCGTGCAGCGTATCGAGCGGCGCCTTCATGTCATCGTCAAATCCGGAATCCATGCCCAGCCCCAGGTTGGCCCGGTCGCCTTTCGGAAACAGCCAGGCATAACCGCCGGGATAAGCCGGCGACAGCCAGATGTCGGTGTCGCTGAACGGCTGCAACAGCGGCACTGTGTACTGCCGGGTGTTCACGGTCTGCAGCGGCGCCAGCCCGAGCAGACGCGCCACCGTCGAGTGCGGGCCGTCGGCGGCGATCAGCACGCGGTAATTTACCGACCATGAACCTTGGGCGTTTCTGATTTCAGCGATCCGCTGCACGTCATCAAGCGCCAACAGCGCACTGGCGGGGCACACCGAAGCGCCGCGGGCGACTGCGGACCGCGCCAGCGCGCGGTCGAAGGCCGCGCGATCGACCATCAATCCACCGAACGGAGTACTCACGGTAGCGCCGGAAGGCAGCACGCTTTTCATCGCACTGATCCGCTGCAACAGGACATCCTGCTCCTGAGCGTGGCGCGACAGCGGCAGCGGGATGAACTCCGCGCATTGCACCGGCGTGCCGATTTCGCGCTTGCGTTCGACGGCGATCACGCGCAAACCGGCCGCTGCGGCCGCGGATGCAGCTGCACCGCCGCCGGGCCCGAGGCCTATCACCAGCACGTCGCATTCCTGCGGCATCACGGACTGGATTCCAGCGTAGGCTGTTTCAGCGCCAGCCGTACCACGGCGACGAAATCCGCAGGCGTCAGCGACAGCATGTCGACGCTGCGTCCGGAAAAAAACTGCGTCACTCTCGGCTCCAGCCGGTCCAACGGCAAATCGCGCAGCGCGGCCTCGAGGTCGGCCACGGTGCGCCGCGGACTGATAAACAGGTCGCCGCTGAACCAGAGCTGGCGGATGGTTTGAGTCTGACGGTCATAGGTCACTGCCGCCCGCAACAGGCCACCCGCAAACTTCTGTGCGGCTTCGAGGATGGGCATGTCGGCCACCGGCCGATTGACCAGACCGACCCAGTCCGGATGATCGATTTCACGCAGCGCGGCCTGATAGCGTTGCTCTTCCGACAGCGTCAGCTCGCCTTCGCTGAATTCGACGCCGAACTCGCTCTCGAAGGCCTCGACCATGTTGCCGCGGATCTGCGCCGCGTCCGGCCTGCGCCCGAGCAGGTCCTTCAGGTTGGCGACCCGGTCGCGTGCGGATGCAATCGCCTTGTCCGACAGTTTTTCAGCCGGTATGCGCAGCACGCGCAGCATTTTTTCGACGTCGAACTCGATCAGCAGCGTGCCCTGGTACATCAGCGCATCGCCGTCAAAAGCGCCGCCGGTGCCGGAAATCTTGCGGCCGTCGACTTCGATGTCGTTGCGCGGCCGGAAACGGGCATCGACGCCCAGCGCGCTGATCGCGGTGGCTGCCGCATGGCAGATGCGGCGTGAAATGACCTGCATGTCGGCGCTGCCGAGGTCGCGCTTGTGCAGGTAGAGTTCCCAGCCTATCTGGGTTTCGTCGAAATAGATCGCGCCGCCGCCGGTGATGCGGCGCTGTACGGTGATGCCGTGTTCGCGGCAGTAATCGAGGTTGAGCTCCTGCTCCGCGCTCTGGTGGTAACCGAGCAGCGCCGAGGGCGTGAAACGCAGGAAACGCAGCGTGCTCGGAATTTCATCGGCCTGGCGCGCCTCGAGCAGCGCGCGGTTCAACGCGATGTTCTGCGCCGCGGGTCGCAGACCGGTATCAATGACGCGCCAGTGATCCATCGCACTCAGCCCGCGACCACCGGGATGCCGGCCAGCTTGCCGCTCACAGCGGGACGGGCGCGGCGCTGCGCAAGCAGGTCCTGCAGATCGACGCGCATGCCGGAATCCCGTTCCAGGGCCATCACTTCGTCGCCGATCGCGATCGAGCAGCAAGCCGGCGTCACACGTGCATCCCGCTCGAGTCGTACTGCCAGCTCGACGACACCATCTGCGGGATGAGCAATGCCGTTGAGTCCCGCCATTACTGCATAGCTGTCGATCTCGGCCTTGATCCGGCCCGGTGGCCGCGCGCAACCCAGCAACAGCGGCATGGCGGGCAGGCGGCGGCGGGCGTCCATGAAAAAGCGGCCGACCTGGCGCGCGTCTGGCGTGACGAAGGGACGCTGCGCCGGCGCGTAGTACGGCATCACCACCACCAGCACCAGCGCCGCCGGCCGGTGACGCGCGACGATTTCCAGCGCCTCCCACTCGCCCAGCATGCGCCCGTAGTGCAGGCCGATCACGATGTGCGGCACCACTTTCATCGAAGTCGCCGTCAGGCATTCCAGCGCATGCTCGAAATCGGCGACGCTGCGCCGCAGGTGGTAGACCTGCGAAATCGTGTCCTGCGCGCCGATCACGTCCATCATCGCGGCGTCTATGCCCGCGTCTTCCATGCGCCGCGCAATGTCCCTGTCGACCAGCGCCGTATGCAGCGCGATTTTGAATCCGGGGAAGGCGTCCTTGATCCGGCGCACAGTGGGGTAATAGCTGTCGTACTCGACTTCGTTGCGATGGTTGGAGCCGCCGGTCAGCAGCATGCCCTGCGCGCCCGCGGCGACCTGTTCGTTGACTACCCGCCACAGCGCTTCAGGCGTGCGCGCCGGCATCATCGGTTCGAGAATCTTCGCCTTGCAATGATCGCAGGCCAGCGCGCATTCACCGCCGGTGATCGACACTGCCGGCCATGCGCTCTTGCCGCAGCCGGTCAGTTCCGGAGTGGCATAGGACTTGAAGGTCGGGGTGTAGAAATTGATGCGCTGCGCTGCGCCGATGCCGGAACGCCCGATCTCGGCGACCAGCGCCGGATCGAGCACGACGCCGTCAAGGGCATCAATACCGGCGGCAACATCCAGCCAGGGATGGGTCACTTCATTACCCGTTCAGCGGTCCGCCGCGCTCACGCACCGCAGCCGGCGAAACCTTCCGCATTCATCTTCGCCTCGAACGCCGCCACCACCGCACCACCGGTCACCAGCGCCGCGGAGTCGGCGTCCCAGTTCGACGGTTTCATCTTGACCATCCAGCCGGAACCGTAGGGATCGCTGTTGATGGTGCCGGGGGCGGAAGACAATACATCGTTGATCGCCACCACTTCACCGGTGACCGGCGCCTTGACCGGCCCCACCCATTTGCCGGATTCGACGGTCGCCGCCGACTTGTTCTGCTCGACGCTGCGCCCGACCTTCTTGGGCGTGCACGACACCACCTGCCCGGCCAGCGCCGCGGCGTAGGCGGTCATGCCGATGGTCACCGTGCCGTCGGCTTCCTTGCGCGCCCACACGTTGCTCTCGACGTTGTAATACAGGTCGTCCGGGATGTTGCAGCCTTTGACTGACGCCATTTTCGTTGCTCCTCTCTGTTGCCGTTTCCTAGAAAAACAATGCCTTGTCCGAACTCAGGATCAGATCGGCGAGCTCGCCGCCGCTCGACATCTCGTCCACCTCGGCAATCACGTCGTCCACTTCCATTTCGTAGCCCGGCATCGCCGGCCGGCACAGGTAGAACTTGGCGCCGGCCGCCTTGGCGTCGCGCATGAATTCGATGATTGTCTTGCCGCCGTCCAGCGCCGTCAATTTTTCCGGCACGCCCTTCTGGCACAGCTTGACGCCTTCCATGGTGAAAAACAGCTTCACCTCGGCATCCATGGACGCCATGATCGCCGCCATGTAGAACGGTGTCGCGCAACGGTGGCGCTGCGACGGCCCGCTGGTCATCACGATGACCACGGTTTTTTCTTCATTATCAAGGTAATGGCGGTCTTCGCTCATGGCGTCAGCCG
>JBMTEY010000063.1:0-13986 GCA_049433545.1 Burkholderiales bacterium
GTCGACATGAAGACGCCGGGCATCACGCTGCGCACCATCCGCAACATCGCCGGGCACGAGGAGTTCTGCCAGGTGTTTTTCGACAAGGTGCGCACGCCAAAGGAAAACCTGGTCGGCGAACTGCACAAGGGCTGGACCATTGCCAAGGGTCTGCTCGGTTTCGAGCGCCTCAACATTGGCAGCCCGCGTCGTCCGCTGCAGGCGCTGGAGAAACTCGAAATGCTGGCGCAGGCGCGCGGCTTGATGGCGGATGCAGGGTTTGTCGAACGGCTGACACAGCTGCAGCTGGACCTGGCCGACCTGGGATCGCTGTACGGTCACTTTGTCGACAAGGTCCGTCGCGGCGAGGCGCTGGGACCGGACGTATCGATGCTGAAGGTGTGGTCGATGGACACTTACCAGCGGCTGTCAGAACTGCTGATCGAGGCGGCCGGTGAGCATGGCGCGATCGAAGGCGAAGCGACCATCGGCGATGTGATGATCGACACGTTGTCGCCGTTCTACAACTCGAGACCAGGCACGATCTACGGCGGGTCGAACGAAATCCAGCGCAACATACTCGCCAAATACGTGCTCAACCTGCCGTCGTAACGCAAGTCCGCGGCGGGCTGCATTGTGTTCTGCCGTGGCGGGCGGCATGATTGCGCCATCTTCCCGAAACGCTTGCGCGAGAATCCGCCATGAGCAAAACCGCGATCCATACCGCCGCTGCGCCACAGGCCATAGGCACCTATTCCCAGGCCGTACGCTGCGGCGACACCGTTTATCTGGCCGGGCAGATCGGGCTTGATCCCTCGACCATGCAGATGGTGGACGGCATCGATGCGCAGATCCACCGTGTGTTCAGGAACCTGCAGGCGGTCGCGGCGGCGGCCGGCGGCGGCATGGATGATTTTGCCAAGGTCAACGTGTATCTGACGGACCTGGCGAATTTCGCCCGGGTCAATGAAATCATGGCCGCCTATTTTCAGCAGCCCTATCCGGCGCGCGCCGCCGTCGGTGTCGCCAGCCTGCCGCGCAACGCGCTGGTCGAAGTCGACGCCATCATGCACTGCCCTGCGCCGCGCTGACGCCGCCCGTCTCCGCCATGGCGCGCCCGCGGGCGGCTCCGGCTGCCGCACACCACGCTTCACTGTCCGGCCTCAGCCCCGGCGTGCTCGAGCGGCTGGCCAAACTGGGCGTTGCGCGCAGATTCGACCTGGTGCTGCACCTGCCGCTGCGTTATGACGACGAGACCAGCATCAGTTCCATTGCCGATGCGGCGCCGGGATCCGAAGTGCTGGTGCAGGGCACGGTCACCGACTGCGACATCAAGTACCGCCCGAAACGCCAACTGGTCTGCCGCATCAGCGACAGCAGCGGTGAACTGACGCTGCGTTTCCTGAATTTCTACGGCAGCCAGGTGAAGACACTGGCGCCGGGCAATGTCGTGCGCGTGTTCGGCAGCATGCGCTCCGGGCATTTCGGCGCCGAGATGGTGCATCCGCGTTATCGCGTGGTGACTGGCGATACACCGGTGGCGCAGGCGCTGACGCCGGTGTATCCGACGACTGCCGGCCTCGGCCAGGACGGCCTGCGCCGGCTGATCGCGCGTGCGCTCGATACCGAGCCGCTGGCTGAAACGCTGCCCGCGGCATTGCTCGATGCGCTGGGATTGCCGGCATTCGAATCCGCGGTGCGCCTGCTGCACAACCCGCCGCCCGACATTGCGCAGGCTGCTTTGCAGGGCCGCGTGCATCCGGCTTGGCGGCGCATGAAGTTCGACGAACTGCTGGCGCAGCAACTATCGATGCGCGTGCATTACCGGCGCCGCCGCGCCGCCGGCGCGCCGGTGCTGAAGGCGCGCGGCAGGCTGGTCCATGCGCTGCTGCAGCGCCTGCCGTTCCAGCTGACCGGCGCGCAGAACGCGGTGCTGGCGCAGATCCGTGCGGACATCGGCCAGGCGCATCCGATGCAGCGCCTGCTGCAGGGCGATGTCGGCAGCGGTAAAACCGTGGTGGCCGCGCTGGCGGCGTTGCAGTGCGTGGAGAACGGATACCAGGCGGCGGTGATGGCGCCGACGGAAATCCTCGCCGAACAGCATTACCGCAAGTTCTCGGAATGGCTGGCGCCGCTCCAGGTCGGTGTCGCCTGGGTCAGCGGCAGCATAAAAAAATCACTTAAAAAACAATATCTTGCAAACATTCTTAACGGCGAGGCCCAAATCGCCGTCGGCACTCACGCGCTGTTCGAAGAGGAAGTGGTGTTCAACAAACTCGGCTTGGCAATCATCGACGAACAGCACCGCTTCGGCGTACACCAGCGACTGGCGCTGCGCATGAAGGGTACGAAATCAAACCGGGGCGCGCAGCCGCACCAGCTGATGATGAGTGCGACGCCGATACCGCGCACACTGGCGATGAGTTATTACGCCGACCTTGACGTGTCGGTGATCAACGAAATGCCGCCGGGGCGCACGCCGGTGGTGACCAAGCTGGTGGCCGAGGAGCGACGCGACGAAGTGATCCAGCGCGTGCGCGATGCCTGCATCGCAGGCCGCCAGGCGTACTGGGTGTGCCCGTTGATCGAAGAATCGGAAAAACTGCAGTTGCAGACCGCGCTGGATACACATGCGCACCTGCAGCAGACATTCCCGGAACTGCGCGTCGGCCTGGTGCACGGCCGGCTGAAAGCCGCGGAAAAGCAGCAGGTGATGGCGGAGTTCAAGGATGGCCTCGTGCAGTTGCTGGTTGCAACCACGGTGATCGAAGTCGGCGTCGACGTGCCCAACGCATCGCTGATGGTGATCGAACACGCCGAACGCATGGGGCTGTCGCAGATGCACCAGCTGCGCGGGCGCGTCGGGCGCGGCGCGGCGGAAAGCGTCTGCATCCTGCTCTACCAAGGACCGCTGTCGCCGATGGCGCGCGAACGCCTGAAAATCATCTATGAGCACACCGACGGTTTCGAGATCGCGCGCCGCGACATGGACCTGCGCGGCCCCGGTGAACTGCTGGGCGCACGGCAGAGTGGCGTACCGCTGCTGCGCTTCGCCGACCTCGCGCTGGACCTGGATCTGCTGGATGCGGCGCGTGATGCTGCGGAGATGCTGTTGCGCGAACAGCCGGAAGCGGCGCAGGCCCATCTTGCGCGATGGCTGGGGGGCAGGAACGAATATCTGAAGGTCTGATTTTCCGGACGTGGCCCCGGTTCTCCGGGACATTCCGGCAAGGCAGCAGCCCCATCGTTGATGCGATAATCCTGCACCAACAAAAACCGCAATCCGTGAAATCCATTCCCCGAGATCCCGTCTGGTGTGCCGCGCCGGTTGCCGCCGGCGCATTGCGCCGCTGGCTGACCGATCGCGGATCACTGACGGCGCGTCTTGAGCGCCATGCCGGCCCGGTCAGGGTCAAGGTGCTGTTCCAGGGCCTGCGCCGAGCCAATCGCGATGAAGCTTTTTTGTTTGCCGCACCGGACACGCGCGTCCTGGTCCGCGAAGTACTCCTGCTGCGGGGCGCGACGCCGCTGGTGTTTGCGCATACGGTGCTGGCGCGGGATGCATTGCGCGGCACCTGGCGCAGCATCGCCGGGCTGGGCACGCGGCCGCTGGGTGCGGCGCTGTTCGCCGACCCGCGCGTGGCGCGGTTTCCGCTGCGCCAGCGCAAGCTGTCGCGCGCCCATCCGCTCTACCGGCGTGCGGCTGCACAGCTGAAGCGGCCGCCGCCGCCTTTGTGGGCGAGGCGATCCATATTCGCCGCGGGCAAATCGCCTATACTGGTCAGCGAAGTGTTCCTGCCTGCAATACACGACCTGTGAACCCCGCACTGACGCTGAAGGAACGGCTGACGGCCTACGAGAAGCTGATGCGGCTCGACAAGCCCATCGGCATCCTGCTGCTGCTGTGGCCGACGCTGTGGGGCCTTTGGTTCGCCGCCGGCGGCATCCCGCCGCCCAACGTGCTGCTGATTTTCCTGACCGGCACCGTGCTGATGCGCTCGGCGGGCTGCGTGATCAACGATTACGCCGACCGCAATTTCGATCCCCATGTCGAGCGCACCAAAAACCGTCCGCTCGCCGCGGGCCTGATCCGTCCCGGCGAAGCGCTGGTGCTGGCCGCGGTGCTGATGCTGCTCGCGTTCGCGCTGGTGCTGTTTCTCAATCCGCTGACCATCAAGCTTGCGTTCGTGGCCGCTGCGCTGGCTGTCATCTACCCATTCGTTAAGCGGGTGTTTCCGCTGCCGCAGGCCTGGCTGGGTGTCGCCTTCGGCTTCGGCATCCCGATGGCCTATGCGGCGATGTGGAAGAACGTGCCCGTTGCCGCCTGGGCGCTGCTCGCCGCCACCATGCTGTGGGCGATCGCCTACGACACCGAATATGCGATGGTTGATCGCGACGACGACCTCAAGATCGGCGTGAAGTCCTCGGCCATCCTGTTCGGCCGCGGCGACGTGCTGGGCGTGATGGTTTTCCATGCGCTGTTCCTCGGCGTCATGACCTGGTTCGGCTGGCAGCAGCTGCGCGGCGCGTACTACTTTGGCGGCCTGACGGTCGCCTCCGCGCTGGTGATTTACCAGTACATGCTGATCCGTACACGCACGCGCGATGGCTGTTTCCGCGCCTTCCTCAACAACAATTGGGTGGGCTGCGTCATCTTCATCGGCGTCGCCCTCGACTGGTGGCTGGGCCCGCAGGTGCTGGTATGAAATTCCGCGATCTGCGCGAGTTCATTGCCGGGCTGGAGCGCGACGGTCAGCTCAAGCGCATAGCCGTCGAAGTCGATCCGAAACTGGAAATGACCGAGATCTGCGACCGTGTGCTGAAGCAGGGCGGCCCGGCGCTGCTGTTCGAAAAACCGAAGGGGCACAGCATCCCCGTACTCGGCAACCTGTTCGGCACGCCGCAGCGCGTGGCGCTGGGCATGGGCCGCGACTCGGTGGCGGCGCTGCGCGAACTCGGGCAACTGCTGGCGCAATTGAAGGAACCGGATCCGCCCAAGGGTTTGAAAGACGCCTGGGACAAGCTGCCGCTGCTGCGCCAGGTGATGAACATGCAGCCGAAGGAGATCAGCAGCCCGCCATGCCAGGAAATCGTCTGGGAGGGCACCGACGTCGATCTTGCAAAGCTGCCGATCCAGACCTGCTGGCCCGGCGACATCGGCCCGCTGATCACCTGGGGCCTGACGGTGACGCGCGGGCCGCAGAAATCACGGCAGAACCTCGGCATCTACCGCCAGCAGGTCATCGCCAGAAACAAGCTGGTCATGCGCTGGCTGGCGCATCGCGGCGGCGCGCTCGATTACCGCGACCATGGCCTCGCGCAACCGCGCGAGCCGTTCCCTGTGGCGGTGGCGCTGGGCGCCGACCCGGCGACCATGCTTGGTGCGGTGACACCGGTGCCGGATTCGCTGTCCGAGTACCAGTTCGCCGGACTGCTGCGCGGGGAGAAGACTGAAATTGCGCGCTGCCTGACGCATGACCTGAAAGTCCCGGCGCGCGCCGAGATCGTGCTGGAGGGATACATCCATCCCGGCGAGACCGCGCTCGAAGGCCCGTTCGGCGACCACACCGGCTATTACAACGAGCAGGAGCGTTTTCCGGTGTTCACCGTCGAGCGCATCACGCTGCGCCGCGATGCGATCTATCACTCCACCTACACCGGCAAGCCGCCGGACGAACCCGCGGTACTGGGCGAGGCGCTGAACGAAGTCTTCGTGCCGCTGCTGGTGAAACAGTTTCCGGAGATCACCGATTTCTACCTGCCGCCCGAAGGCTGCTCCTACCGCATCGCCTGCGTCAGTATGAAAAAGCAGTATCCGGGGCACGCCAAACGCGTGATGTTCGGCATCTGGAGTTTCCTGCGCCAGTTCATGTACACCAAGTTCATCATCGTCACTGACGACGACGTCAATGTTCGCGACTGGAAGGAAGTGATGTGGGCGCTGACCACACGCGTCGATCCACGGCGCGACACGCTGATTGCCGACGCCACGCCGATCGATTACCTTGATTTCGCCAGCCCGGTCGCCGGACTCGGCTCGAAGATGGGCATAGACGCCACCAACAAGTGGCCGGCGGAAACCGACCGCGCCTGGGGTACGCCGATTGCAATGAGCGAAGACGTGAAGAGGCGCGTGGATGCGATGTGGGGCGCATTGGGACTCTAGTCTGCGCAGCAACAACCATATTTTTTGAAATTCCTGTTTTTTGTGCCGGCAAGCATTGTGCGGGACCGCCACCGTTTCTCCATCGCTGAAAGCCGTTCTTGAATACGGTACTGGTTCTCAAACTGATTCTGGTGCCCGCGCTGATCGCGCTGGTGACTCTCGCCGGCCGGCGCTGGGGTCCGGCCGTGGCGGGGTGGCTGTCGGCGTTTCCGATCGTCGCCGGTCCGATACTCTGGTTCATCGCGCTCGAGCAGGGGGCGGTTTTTGCCGCGCAGGCTGCAGTCGGCACGCTGTCGGCGGTGCTGGGTATGCTGGCCTTTGGATTGAGCTATGCCTGGGCGGCGACGCGGGTTCCTTGGGTGCTGAGCCTGCCACTGGCCTATGCCGGTTATGCGCTAACCGTCGCGCTGCTGGAATGGTGGAATGCCACGCTGCTGGCGGCTGCGGCCGGCGTGCTGCTCGGCTTGTGGTTTGCGCCGCGCTTCTATCCACGTCTGGTTGCGGTTGCGGCGCCGCCGGTGAAACCGCCGCGGGACATGCTGCTGCGCATGTTCCTCGGCGCGCTGCTGGTGCTTGCGGTGACTTATTCCGCCGCGCAGCTGGGGCCGTCACTGAGCGGCATCTTTGCGATGTTCCCGGTGATGGGCACGGTGCTGGTGCTGTTCACCCATCGCAGCGCCGGCGCAGCAGCCGCTGTGCAGCTGCTGCGCGGCATGGTGCTGGGTTTCTATGCCTTCAGCACTTTTTGCGCTGTGCTGGCTTGGATGCTGACGACGGCCGACATCGGCATGGCGTTCCTGTGGGCTCTGGCCGCCGCCGGCCTGGTACAGTTGCTGTCGCGGCTGTGGATGAGCCGCCACGGTCTTGTGATCGCGCGGCGAGTGCCTTAGCCCCTGCTTGCCCGGACACCGGTGAATGCCTGTAAGGCGAGGTGTTCCCGTCCGACCATCAGGCATGGTTCCTAACAAGGCCGGTAGCGACAAACCACCGGCAAACATCGCGGCACCCCTGCTGCGGCAGGTACGTGCCTGCACCCTGTGCGCACAACACCTGCCGCATGGCGTCCGGCCGGTGCTGCAGTTTCACCGCGATGCGCGCATCCTGATCGCCGGGCAGGCACCGGGACGGAAAGTGCATGAATCCGGCGTGCCGTTCGACGACACCAGCGGAGAGCGTTTGCGTGAATGGATGGGCGTCTCACACGACGATTTCTACGACCACAGGAAAATCGCGATACTGCCGATGGGATTCTGTTACCCCGGCACCGGAAAATCCGGGGATCTGCCGCCGCGTCCTGAATGCGCACCGGCGTGGCGTGGGCCGCTGCTGGCAGCGCTGCAACGGCTGAAACTGACGCTGGTGATCGGCAGTTACGCGCAGGCCTGGCACCTCGGCGGTGATGCGGCGAACGTCACCGCTGCAGTACAGGAATGGCGCAGCCACTGGCCGGAGCGTGTCCCGCTGCCGCACCCGAGCCCGCGCAACAATATCTGGCTGAAGCGCAACCCGTGGTTCGAGGCGGAATTGTTGCCGCGATTGCGCGCCCGGGTTGCGCGGGTGTTGCAGGCATGAAAGCGGACCGGGCCTGACCGGGCTATCTTTTCCCGCGCCGCCGTTCCTGCCGTTTGCAGCAATCGCTGCTGTCGCGGTTGTGCACCCAGGTCAGCAGCGCATCCATCGCGGGTTGCGCATTAAATGCGTTGGTGTGGTTGACCAGGAATATCACTGCCACGCGATTGCCCCGTGCGTCGAGTACGTAGCCGGCGATGGAGCGCACACCGGACAATGATCCCGTCTTGATATGCGCCTGGCCGGCGATCTGAGCGTTCTTGAGGCGGCGGCGCATGGTGCCGTCGACGGCGGCGACCGGCAGCGACGCCATCAGTTCCGGCATCACCGGGCTGGCGTAAGCATCCAGCAGAAGTGCGCCGAGATGGCGCGCGGTGATGCGTTCGATGCGCGACAGGCCTGAGCCGTTTTCCATCACCAGCTCGGGCATGTCCATGTTTTTCGCGGCCAGCCAGCCGCGGATGGCGGCAAAGGCATTGGCGGAAGTGGCCGGCATGCCGTTGCTGCCCAGCGTCAGGTAAAGCTGCCTCGCCATCACGTTGTTGGAGTACTTGTTGATGTCACGCACGATTTCCGCCAGCGATTCCGACGGCGCGCTGACCAGCAGTCGCGCCTGCGGCGGCGCAGCGCCTTCCCGTACTGTGCCGGTGAAACTGCCGCCCAGCTCCCGCCACAGCAGCATGAACAGCGCGCCGGCATACTGCCGATGCCCGAGTACGCTGGTGATGTAAGACTGTTCGCCGCAGGCCAGCGCATAACTGCCGGTGAACGAGAGGCGCGCAGCGTCGCCATTGCCCTGCGTGGCCGGCCGCATGCGGTTGTACCAGTCGCCGCAGGCGCCGTCGGTCAGTTTCAGCTGGTTGACGATCTGCACCTGGGGCAGCGGCGGCTCAACGACGATGCGCACGGTACGCGTCGTGGCATCCGGAATGAATTGCAGGAACACGGCCTTGAAATTCACCAGCAATGCGCTGGGTCCGGTGTTGTAGGGCTGGGTCGGCTTGTCGTCGAAACGCGCGGGGTCGTGGCCCTCGTCGGCGAACAGGGTGTGATCCAGCACCAGGTCGCCGCGGATCTCGCGCACACCGCGCGCGCGCAGGCTGCGCAGCATCAGCCAGAAATCCTCCAGCGTGATTTTCGGGTCTCCCGAACCTTTCAGGTACAGGTTGCCGTTCAGCACCTCCTGCGCGACAGCGCCGTCGGTGAGGATTCCGGTTTTCCAGACATGGGCGGGACCCAGCAATTCCAACCCGGCATAAGTGGTGAGCAGTTTCATGCTCGACGCCGGGTTCAGCGCGCGGTCGGCGCCGACGGCAACGACAGGCTGGGCGGCCCCGATTTCGTGGACATAGACGCCGACGGCGGACTCGGGGATGCCGCCCTGCGCCAGCGCGCGGGCCACAGGTTCGGGCAGCGCAGTCTGCGCTGCCGCGGCCAGCGGCAGCAGCAGGGCGGCGGTCAGCAGGCAGAGCAGTTTGGCGGCGCGCATGGGCAGGGTCAAAGGATGGCGCTGCTGTGCAAGGCCGGCGTGTCGATTTCGCGCCAGCCCAGACGGGCGCGGACGGCATCGGCCAAAACCGCGGCGACGGATTCTTCGCCGTGGACGATGAAGGTGCGCGCCGGCGGTTTTTTGAAGTTTCGCATCCAGGCCAGCAACGCGTCACGGTCGGCATGCGCTGACAGGCCGTTGATGGTATAGACGTCGGCGCGTACCGGTACGGGGATGCCGAAGATGCGCACGCTGCGGGCGCCGTCGACGATGCGCCGGCCCAGCGTGCCTGCCGCCTGGAAGCCGACGATCAGCAGCGTCGAATCCCTGCGACCCAGGTTGTGCCGCAGGTGATGCTTGATGCGGCCGGCGTTGCACATGCCGCTGGCGGAGATGATCACCGCGCCGTGTTTGATACGCTGCAGGTTGGTCGATTCCAGCACATCCTGCACGAAATGGATTTTCGGTTGTCCGCGGTGACGTTTCAGCCATTGCAGCTGCGCGGCGGCGTCCTTGTCGAGCAGGCTCCAGTGCCTGGCGGTGATTTCGGTGGCCTTGGTCGCCATTGGCGAATCGATATAGATGTCCATCTGCGGCAGCCGGCCCTGCCGGTAGAGGTCGACCAGCAGGTAGACGATTTCCTGGGTGCGGCCGACGGCGAAAGCCGGAATGATGACTTTGCCTTTCTTGCGCACCAGGGTGTCGGTGACCGCATGCTCGAGTTCAGCCAGCGTCTCATCCATGGTCCTGTGCAGGCGGTTGCCGTACGTCGATTCGACGATCAGCACATCGGCTTCGGCGATCACGGCCGGGTCGCGCACCAGCGGCCGGCAGGGCTGGCCGATGTCGCCGGAGAACACGATCTTGCGCGTTCGTCCGCCTTCCGCGATCCATAGTTCGATGATCGCGGAGCCGATGATGTGTCCGGCGTCGCGGAATACGCAGCGCAATTTTTCATGGGGACGCAGTTCCTCGCCGTAAGCGACCGGCTTCAGGCTGCGCAGCGAGCGGGTCGCCTCCGCCACGGTGTACAGCGGCGGCTTGCCGGCGCCGCGTGTTTTCGATTTTTTCATCCACTCGAGCTCTTTTTCCTGGATGTGCGCCGAATCGAGCAGCATGACCTCAAGCAGGTCGCAGGTTGCCGCGGTGGCGTAAACCGGGCCGCGGAATCCGGCGGCAACCAGGCGCGGCAGCAGGCCGGAGTGGTCGATGTGGGCGTGGGTCAGCAGCACGCAATCGAGCGTTGCCGGATCGAAGGCGAAACGCGCGCGGTTCTTGGCGTCGGCTTCGCGGCCGCCCTGGAACATGCCGCAATCCACCAGCAGACGCAGGCCCGCAGCCTCGATCAGGTAACTGGAACCGGTGACTTCGCCTGCGGCGCCGAGGAAAGTCAGTTTCAAGCGGTATGTTCCAATGCGTCCAGGGTGCGCTCCGCGAGCAGATCCATCTCCGCATCGCTGATCACGTACGGCGGCATGAAATAAACGGTGTTGCCGATGGGCCGCAGCAGAAGTTCTCGCACCAGCCCCGCTTCAAATAAACGCCGGGAGTAGCCATCGCCTGCGCAGTCGACTTCAAACGCCCAGATCATGCCGGTCGAGCGGAAATCACGCACCCGCGGATGCGCGGCGAGCGCCTGGGTCGCTGTGGTCATGCGCTGCGCCCTGGCGCGGTTGCGCTCGATCACGCGATCCTGTTCAAATATGTCCAGCGTCGCCAGCGCGGCGCGGCAGGCCAGCGCGTTACCGGTGTATGAATGTGAGTGCAGGAAGCCGCGCGTCACGGCGTCGTCATAGAAGGCGCTGTAGATGCTGTCGCGGGTCAGCACTGCGGACAGCGGCAGGTATCCGCCGGTGATGCCCTTGGACAGGCACAGGAAATCAGGGGAGATCGCTGCCTGCTCATGCGCGAAGAAGCTGCCGGTGCGTCCGAAGCCGGTCATGATTTCATCGGCGATCAGGTGCACGCCGTAACGGTCGCACAGCGCGCGCGCGCGGCGCAGGTACTCGGTGTCGTGCATCGCCATTCCGCTGGCACCCTGCACCAGCGGTTCGATGATCAGCGCCGCGGTTTGCGCATGATGCTGTTCGAGGTGGAGTTCCAGCGCCGCGGCGCAGGCAATGGCATGCTCGCGCGGTGACACGCCGGGCGCGGCCAGGCGCCAGTCAGGGCTCGGCACCTGCACGCTGCTGCGCAGCAGCGGCGCGTAAGTGTCTTTGAAGAGGCGCACGTCAGTCACCGACAACGCGCCCAGCGTCTCACCGTGATAGCTGCCGGCGAGGCTGATGAATTCCGTTTTCTGAGGTTGGCCGCCGTTACGCCAGTAATGGAAGCTCATCTTCAGCGCGATTTCGACAGCCGATGCGCCGTCGCTGCCGTAGAAGCAGTGGCCCAGCGCGCCGCCTGTCAGTGCCGACAGCCGCTCCGAAAGCTCGACCACCGGCTCATGCGTGAAGCCGGCAAGCATCACGTGTTCGAGTTTCTGCAGCTGGTCGATCAGAGCGGCGTTGATGCGCGGCTCGGCATGGCCGAACAGGTTGACCCACCACGAACTGACGGCATCGAGGTAGCGTTTGCCGTCGCAGTCATAGAGCCAGCAGCCCTGGGCGCGGGCAATCGGGATGATCGGCAGCGTTTCGTGCTGCTTCATCTGGGTGCAGGGGTGCCACACCGCAGTGCGGCTGCGTTCTAGCAGCAGAGTGTTGCGAGTGCTAGTTTGCATTGCAGTACCACTCTGTCAAATACTCGGCCACATTCAACCGGCGCGTTTTTCGGCCGTTAAGGGAAGTGTGCGGCATGCGGGCGGCGTATCGATGCCGCTGCCGCGCAGTGGCACCGAATTTGCTCTGATGTTTTCGGTAGTTGTTGTTGAGTTTAACAGCACACTAAAGGAGATGTTGATCCATGCAGATTCTCGAGCGCATCGAAGACCAGATGGCTGCAACCAACCTGCCCCTGGTGGGCGTCACGCTGGCGGCAGTACCCTGCCCGGACACGCCAGTCATCCTGACGCTGCACTGGCACGGCTTCATCAAACAGAAACTGGCCGAGCTTGAGGAAGCCGAGCCCGTGGCCTACGCATCGATACCGAGTTCATCGCTACAACTGAATGAACGCTGGCGCGAACTGCTTGCGGTGGACCACGCGGCGATGGAAGCGGCATGGGCGCTGGGCGCCTGGGACGTGGCGCGTGCCGAACGCCCCGGCTGCATGCGCCGCGGCGCCGATGCCAGCGAGGCGCTGGAATGCCTGCAGGCTTTCGGCGCCTATCCCCATGCGGTGAACGGCGCGCAGGTGGCCGTCTCGGACGCGCCCGACAGCTACGATCTGGTCGAACTTGCCGCAGCCCAGGGCTACCTGATGTGGGTGTTCCGGCCGGTACTCGGCGGCATCTGGAAGGACTATGCCGACGATGCCACCTTGACCGAGGAGGGGCGGCGCAACGGTCCTTGTCCCCATGCCCCGGTACCCCCGGTCTGCGCCGGCAAGCGCCGTACGGTTTACCGTTTCGGCATACCCAGGCACCGTACCTTCCCGGTGCCGCATCCCGGCGAATTACATTAAGTATCTGTTTTAATTAATATTTTAGTGTAAGCGAGTACTCGCTTCAAGGCGGGCGCAATCACGTGCCCCTTGAAATCCCCTTCGTACACCCCTATCATTAGCACTCGCTTGAGCAGAGTGCTAACAAACTCGCTCGCGGTAAGTTTCCCAGATTATTCAACCGTTACTTGAGGAGATGCACCAATGAAGATTCGTCCGTTGCACGACCGCATTATCGTGAAGCGGCTGGAAGAAGAGCGCAAGACTGCTTCCGGTATCGTGATTCCTGACACCGCCGCCGAAAAGCCGGATCAGGGTGAAGTCAAGGCTGTCGGCAAAGGCAAGAAAAACGACGACGGCAAAGTGACCCCGCTCGACGTCAAGGTCGGCGACCGCGTCCTCTTCGGCAAGTACTCCGGCCAGACCGTCAAGGTCGAAGGCGAGGAACTGCTCGTGATGCGCGAAGAAGACATCATGGGCGTTGTCGAGTAACCCACACAGAATATCCAGGAGATACCAACATGGCAGCAAAAGACGTCAAATTTCATGAGAACGCACGGCACAAGATTGTCGCCGGCGTGAACGTACTGGCCGATGCGGTCAAAGTGACACTCGGACCCAAGGGCCGCAATGTCGTGCTCGAGCGCAGCTTCGGCGCCCCCACCGTCACCAAGGACGGCGTGTCGGTTGCCAAGGAAATCGAACTGAAGGACAAGTTCGAGAACATGGGCGCGCAGATGGTGAAGGAAGTTGCTTCCAAGACTTCGGACACCGCCGGCGACGGCACCACCACCGCCACCGTGCTGGCGCAGTCGATCGTGCAGGAAGGCATGAAGTTCGTGGCCGCCGGCATGAACCCGATGGACCTGAAGCGCGGCATCGACAAGGCCGTCGTCTCGATCGTCGGTGAACTGAAGAAACTCTCCAAGCCCTGCACCACCAGCAAGGAAATCGCCCAGGTCGGCTCGATCTCGGCGAACGCTGACGAAACCATCGGCAAGATCATCGCCGAAGCCATGGACAAGGTCGGCAAGGAAGGCGTGATCACCGTCGAAGACGGCTCGGGCCTGGAAAGCGAACTGGAAGTCGTCGAAGGCATGCAGTTCGACCGCGGCTACCTGTCGCCGTACTTCATCAACAATGCCGACAAGCAGCAAGCCATCCTCGAGAACCCGTACGTGCTGCTGCACGACAAGAAAATCTCGAACATCCGCGACCTGCTGCCGGTGCTGGAACAAGT
>JBMTEY010000064.1:0-13951 GCA_049433545.1 Burkholderiales bacterium
GTCGCCCTTACAAGGCGAATGTCGGCGGTTCGATCCCGTCAGCACCCACCAGTAAATGCAATATGTAATGGAATCAGGAGTGGTAGTTCAGTTGGTTAGAATACCGGCCTGTCACGCCGGGGGTCGCGGGTTCGAGTCCCGTCCACTCCGCCAGCTTCGACAAAAAGGCGAACCCCGTTCGCCTTTTTTCTTATGGACGCCGGAAAAAACCGGCGCCTGTTGATGTTTCCTGGAGAGAGCCATGTTTGACTGGATCGACAAAAATCGCAAGACCGTGATGATCGGCATCTTCGTGTTGATCGTGCCGCCTTTCGCGTTTTTCGGGATCGATTCCTATTTCCAGGGCGGCAGCAGCGGCGATGCGGTGGCGACAGTCGGCGACTACAAGATATCGCAATTCGAATTCAGCCAATCGCTGCGCGAGCGCCAGGAGATGCTGCAGCGCATGGCAGGCGGGCGCGTCGATCCAGCCTTGATCGACAGCTCCGAACTGCGGTTTTCGGTGGTCGACAACCTGGTCCAGCAAAGGCTGTTGCTCGAACGCGCCGCGCGCACCGGCATGGTGGTGACGGACAACCATGTGCGCGACATCGTCAGCAGCGTCGACGCCTTCAAGGAAAACGGGAAATTTTCGTACCCGCTCTATGAAGACCTGCTGAAGGCGCAGGGCATGACGCCGACGATGTTTGAGCAGCGCGTGCGCCAGGACCTGCTGACCGACCATGTCATCCACGCCTACAACGGGTCCACGTTCGTGTCGCGCAGCGAGGCCGCGAACCTGCTGCGCATCTCCGAGCAGCAGCGCGAGGTCAGTCATTTCACGCTGCGTGCCGACGCTTTTGTGCCGCAGGTCAAGCTTGAGGCCGATGCGGTGCGCAAATATTATGACTCGCACCAGGACGAGTTCCGCGTTCCCGAACAGGTACGCGTCGAATACCTGACGCTGAGCGCCGACATTCTGGCTGCGCAGATGCAGTCTACGGCCGCGGAAGTGCGCAAGGCCTACGACGAAAACGCCAGGCGTTTCGAGGTCAAGGAGTCACGTCAGGCCAGCCACATCCTGATCACCCCGGATGCCGGCGGCGGTGCGGAAGCCAAGCAGAAAGCCAAGGCGAAGGCTGAAACGCTGTATGCGCAGCTGAAAAAGAATCCCAAGGAATTCGCCGCGCTGGCCAAGCAGCATTCCCAGGATCCGGGATCGGCCGCCAAGGGCGGCGACCTCGGCTTCTTCGAACGCGGCGCCATGGTCAAGCCTTTCGACGACGCGGTGTTCTCGATGAAGCCCGGCGACATTGCACCCCCGGTCGAAAGCGAGTTCGGTTATCACGTGATCCGGCTGGATGCGGTGCGCGGCGGAAAAGCCAAGACCTTCGAGGAGGCGCGCCCGGAAATCGAGGCCGAACTGAAGAAGCAGGTTGCGGGGCGCAAATTCGCCGAGCTGGCCGAGGCATTCAGCAACACCCTGTTCGAACAGTCCGACAGCCTGAAGGCGGCGGCGGAACTGATCAAGTCTGCCCCGCAGAAAAGCGGCTGGCTTACCCGCAACGGCGCGGACAACGCGCTGCTCGGCAATCCGAAGCTGCTGCAGGCGGTGTTTTCCGATGACGTGCTCAGGAACAAGCGCAACAGCGAAGCGATCGAGGTCGCGCCGGGCGTGCTGCTGGCAGCGCGCGTCGTCGAACACAAGCCGGCCACGGTGCAGCCCTTTGACCAGGTCAGCGGCGCGCTGCAGAAAAAACTGACGCTGCAGCAGGCCGGCCAGCTGGCGGCGCAGGAAGGCCGCGCGCGCCTCGAAGCCCTGCGTGCGGGCAAGGAAACACAGGTCACCTGGAGCGCGCCGCTGCTCGCCAGCCGCGGCGATCCCAAGGGCATACCCGGCGAGGTGCTGCGCCAGGCCTTCAAGGCCGACGTCAGCAAGCTGCCGGTGTATTCCGGTACCGAAGCCGGCGGCGGTTACACGCTGGTGCGCGTGAGCAAGGTGCAGGAGGCGGCAGCGGGCGACAAGGAGAAGCAGAATGCCATCGCCCAGACGTTGCGCCAGGTCGCGGGGCAGGCGGAACTGGCGGCTTACCTCGCCAGCCTGAAGCAGAAGACCACGGTCAGCATTCGCAAGGACGCGATCGAGCGCAAGTAGCCCGGCACTGCGCGCGGGCTATTCGCTGCGCATGCCCCCGACCACGGTGCTGAAGCCGCAGTCGACGTAGGTGATTTCCCCGGTGATGCCCGCGGCCAGGTCGGAGAGCAGGAAGGCCGCGGCGTTGCCCACATCCTCGATGGTCACGTTGCGGCGCAGCGGCGCATTGTCCTCGACGAACTTGAGGATCTTGCCGAAGCCGCCGATGCCGGCAGCCGCCAGCGTCTTGATCGGACCCGCCGAGATGCCGTTGACGCGGATGCCGCGCGGACCGAGATCGCTCGCCAGGTAACGCACGCCGGCTTCCAGGCTCGCCTTAGCCAGCCCCATCACGTTGTAGTTGGGTACGGTGCGTTCGGCGCCGAGGTAGGTCAGCGTCAGCATCGCGCCGGTCCTGCCGGCCATCAGCGGCACGGCGCCCTTGGCCAGCGCGGCAAAACTGTAGCTGCTGATGTCATGCGCGGTCCTGAAGGCTTCGCGCGACAGGCCGTCCAGGAAATCGCCTTTCAGCGCTTCCCGCGGCGCAAACGCGATCGAATGCAGCAGGCCGTCGAGTCCGCCCCATTCGCCGCGCAGGCTGTCGAACAGCGCGGCGATCTGGTCGTCCTGCGACACGTCGCAGGGCAGCACCGGCACGGTGCCGAAATCCGCGGCCAGCTTGACCACGCGCTCCCTGATGTCCTCGCCCTGGTAGGTGAATGCCAGCTGCGCGCCTTCGCGGCTCGCGGCGCGGGCGACGCCATAGGCGATAGAGCGGTTGGACAGCAGTCCGGTGATCAGTATTTTTTTGTCCTGCAGGAAACCCATGGTGTGCCTTTTTCCGGTGATGAATCAGCTGCCGGCTGATTATAACCAGAAGATGCGCCGGCGATTATCGGCTACACTTTGCCGCGATGTCGTTCATCCGCCATGTCCTGACGCTGACGGTCCTCGCGCTTGCCGCGGGTTGCGGCGGATCGCCGTGGAACGATCCCTATCCGGCATCCGAATCCCGTTCCAACACGCTGTATACCTCGTTCTCCGAGCGCCCCAAGCACCTGGATCCGGTGCAGTCCTATGCCGAGAACGAATATGCATTTATCGCCAACATCTACCAGCCGCCGCTGCAGTATCACTACCTGAAACGGCCGTTCGAGCTGATACCTTTCGGCGCCGAGGAAGTGCCGCGGCCGCAGTACCTGGACGCCGCCGGCAGGCCCTTGCCGGAGTCCGCCCCGGCGGAGAAGGTCGCATTCAGCGAGTACGTGATCCGCATCAGGAAGGGCTTGCGTTACCAACCGCACCCGGCGTTCGCCGTCGATGAGGCCGGCAGGCCGCGTTACCACGCGCTGACCGCGGCAGACCTGCGCGGGATCGATACGCTGGCGGATTTCAAATATACCGGCACCCGCGAACTCGAGGCCGCGGATTACGTGCACCAGATCAAGCGCCTCGGCCATCCGCGCCTGCATTCGCCGATCCTGCAACTGATGACCGAGTACATCGCCGGGCTCAAGGAATTCGCGGAGGCACGCGCAAAAGAGGCGGCGGCCCTGCCGGAGAGCGCTGCCGTCGATCTGACCCGCCATGAACTCGAAGGCGTGCGCGTCATCGACCGCCACAGCTACGCGGTGCGGGTGCGCGGCAAGTATCCGCAGTTCGCCTACTGGCTGGCGATGCCTTTTTTTGCGCCGGTGCCGCCGGAGGCTGACCGTTTCTACGGCCAGCCCGGCATGGCGCAGAAAAACATCACGCTGGACTGGTATCCGGTGGGCACCGGCCCCTACATGCTGACGGTGAACAATCCCAACCGCCAGATGGTGCTCGAGCGCAACCCCAACTACAGCGGCGAGGTATATCCGGCCGAGGGCGAAGCGGATGACGCGGCACGGGGACTGCTGGCCGATGCCGGCAAGCCGCTGCCTTTCATAGACCGCGTGGTGTTCAGCCTGGAGAAGGAGCAGATCCCCTACTGGAACAAGTTCCTGCAGGGTTATTACGATGCCTCGGGCATCGCCTCTGACACCTTCGACCAGGCGGTGCAGTTCGGCGGGCAGGGCGACATCACGCTGACCGAAGACATGGCGGCGCGCGGCATCCGCCTGCAGACTTCGATGGCGACGACGGTGTTCTACCTCGGTTTCAACATGCTGGATCCGGTGGTGGGGGAGGCGGCCGGAGAACGCGCGCGCAAGCTGCGGCTGGCGATATCCATCGCCGTCGACCAGGAGGAATTCATCTCGATCTTCCGCAACGGCCGCGGTGTGCCATCGCACGGACCTATACCGCCGGGCATTTTCGGTTACCGCGACGCCGATGCTGCGGGCATCAATCCCTACGTCTACGAATGGCGTGACGGCAAGCCGCGGCGCAAAAATCTCGCGCAGGCAACAAAGCTTCTGGCCGAAGCCGGTTACCCGAACGGCCGAGACGCCAAAACCGGGCAGCCGCTGCTGCTGCATCTCGATACCACCTCGGGCGGCGCCGACAGCAAGCCGCGGCTAGACTGGTACGTCAACCAGTTCTCGAAGCTGGGCGTGCAGCTGGTGATTCGCGCCACCGATTTCAACCGCCTGCAGGACAAGCTGCGGCGCGGCACCGCGCAGCTCTATTTCCTCGGCTGGAATGCGGACTATCCGGACCCCGAGAACTTCCTGTTCCTGCTGCACGGCGCCCAGGGGCGGGCTAAGACGCAGGGGGAGAACGCATCAAACTACCGGAATGCCGAATACGACCGGCTGTTCGACCGCATGAAACACATGGCCAACGGCCCTGAGCGCCAGGCCATCATCGACCGCATGGTCGGCCTGCTGCGCCACGATGCGCCCTGGGTCTGGAGCTTTTTCCCACGGGACTACACGCTGCACCATGCCTGGGTCTACAACCGCAAGCCCAACCAGATCGCCAACAACGGCCTCAAGTACCAGCGCCTGGAACCGGCGCTGCGCGCGCAGATGCGCCGCGAATGGAATCCGCCGGTGCTGTGGCCGCTGGCGCTGATCGCTGCGGTCCTGGCGCTGAGCGTGCTGCCGGCGGTGGTGGCCTGGCGCCGCCGCGAACGGCGGGCGGCGAACCCTCCGGCGGAGGCGGCATGAGCGCCTACATCCTGCGCCGCCTGGTCTACGGCTTGTTCGTGCTGCTGGGCGTCAACGTGCTCACCTTCGCGCTGTTTTTCTTCGTCAATTCGCCTGACGACATGGCGCGCGCGCAGCTCGGCGCCAAACGTGTCACACCCGCTGCCGTGGAAAAATGGAAACACGAGAGGGGCTACGATAAGCCATTGTTTTTAAACGAAAAAATGACAGGTGTCGGGCGTGTCACTGAAACCGTGTTTTTCGACAAATCGGTGCGGCTGTTCGTCTTCGACTTCGGTTCCTCCGACCAGGGCCGCAACATCGGTTACGACATCCGCACCCGCATGTGGCCCAGTCTCGCGGTGCAGTTGCCGGCATTTATCGTCGGGCTTTTTGCCTACATTTCTTTCGCGCTGCTGATGGCGTTTTTCCGCGCGACCTACATCGATTTCTGGGGCGTCGTGCTGTGCGTGGTGATGATGTCGATCTCGACGCTGTTCTACATCATCGGCGGGCAGTTCGTGTTCGGCAAGCTGTGGAACCTGGTGCCGCTCTCCGGCTATGACGCCGGCTTCGATGCGGTCAAGTTCCTGGTGCTGCCGGTGCTGATCGGCATCATCGGCGGCATCGGCAGCAGTTCGCGCTGGTACCGCACCATTTTCCTCGAGGAAATCAGCAAGGACTACGTGCGCACCGCGCGCGCCAAGGGCCTGTCGGAGCTGCGGGTGCTTTTCCGCCACGTGCTGCAGAACGCGATGATCCCCATCCTCACCGGCGTGGTGGTGGTGATCCCGCTGCTGTTCATGGGCGCGCTGATCACCGAATCCTTTTTCGGCATTCCGGGCCTGGGCAGCTACACCATAGACGCCATCAGCCAGCAGGATTTCGCGATCGTGCGCGCGATGGTGTTCCTCGGTTCGGTGCTCTACATCATCGGACTGATCCTCACCGACATCTCCTACACGCTGGTCGACCCGCGGGTGCGTTTCTCATGATGCCGTTCCGCATCGAACTGCTGTGGAGCGACCTGCTGGTATGGCTGCTGGTGGCGGGGGTGATGGTCTTCGCCGCCTACACCCGCGCCCGTCCGCACCTGCGCGCGCCGTGGGCGCGTGTCAGCCGCAGCGCCAGCGGCATGGCGGCGGCTACGGTGCTTGCCGCATTCGTTCTGGCCGGGCTGCTCGACTCCGTGCATTTCCGTCCGGCGCTGCCGCCGCAGGACGGCAAGCCGGCGTATTCGACGCAGGTGCTGAGCGTGCTCGATCTCGCCTTGTCCACGTTGCGCGCGAACCGCGAAAAAACCTACTCGGCGCCGCTGGCCACCCATCTCTATGCCAAGGAGACCGTGCAACTGCCCGACGGCAGCGAAACCCGTGTGTATCCGCGACTGCGGCATGGCGGCGCCCACCTGAAGGATCCGCAGGCTGAAAGGGATCGCGATGTCGCGCTCAAGGCCTTCCGCGGCCTGGCCTGGGGCCTGCTGCTGTGGTTTGTCACGGTGATAACCATTTGCGCGGCGGCGGCGAGGAGCTCAGGCGCCGGCATCGAAACGGTATGGCGCGAGGCCTGGGCCGGGCGCACGGCGGTGCCGTGGCGCGCGGTATTCTGCGCGCTGGGCCTGCTTTGCCTGTTGGCGGGGCCGGTGATTTCGCTGGCGCCGCATTATCACGTTCTGGGCACCGACAAGGTCGGCCAGGACGTGTTGTACCAGGCGCTGAAAAGCATACGCACCGGGCTGGTCATCGGCACGCTGGCGACGCTGGTGATGCTGCCCTTCGCGCTGGTGCTCGGAGTGATGGCCGGTTATTTCAAGGGCTGGGTCGATGATGCCATCCAGTACCTTTACACCACGCTGTCGTCGATCCCCGGCGTGCTGCTGATCGTCGCTGCGGTTCTGATGATGCAGGTGTTCATTGGAAGGCACCCCGAGTGGTTTCCGACGACCGAAAAACAGGCAGATGCACGATTGATCGTATTGTGCTTAATCCTTGGAGTGACGAGCTGGACGGGGCTGTGCCGGCTGCTGCGCGGCGAGGCGCTGAAGCTGCGCGAGATGGAATACATCCAGGCCGCGCATGCCTTCGGCGTCTCGCACTGGCGGATCATGATGCGCCACATCGCACCCAACGTGATGCACATCGTGATGATCGCGCTGGTGATGGATTTCAGCGGGCTGGTGCTGGCCGAGGCGGTGCTGTCCTACGTCGGGGTCGGCGTCGATCCGTCGATGATCAGTTTCGGCACCATGATCAACAGCGCGCGGCTGGAAATGGCGCGCGAACCCATGGTGTGGTGGGCGCTGGCAGCGGCGTTCGCGTTCATGCTGATGCTGGTGCTGGCGGCCAACCTGTTCGCCGACGCGGTGCGCGACGCCTACGACCCGAGACTGCTCGTAGGGGGACGGTCATGAGCCGCCGCCCGCTGCTGCGCGTGCATGAGCTGCGCACGCAGATCCGCGGCGCCGGCGAGCCGGTGCGCGCCGTCGACGGCGTGTCCTTCGACATTGCCGCCGGTGAAACCTTTGCGCTGGTCGGCGAATCGGGCTGCGGCAAATCGATGACCGCGCTGTCGATCATGCGCCTGCTGCCCGAGTCTGCGGCCATCACCGGCGGCACGGTCGAACTGGCCGGGGAGAATCTGCTGGCGCTGCCGGAAGCGCAGATGCGCGACGTGCGCGGGCGGCGCGCGGCGATGATCTTCCAGGAACCGGGCCTGTCGCTGAATCCGGTGATGACCGTAGGCGCGCAGATTGGTGAAGCGGTGACCCGCCATTCTGCGCTGACCGGCACGGCAGTGGCGGCGCGGGTGCTGGAACTGCTGGAGGCGGTGCGCATGCCCGATGCGCGCCGGCGTGAGTCCGAATATCCGTTCCAGCTCTCCGGCGGCATGAAGCAGCGGGTGATGATCGCGATGGCGCTGGCCTGCGATCCCGAACTGCTGATCGCCGACGAGCCGACCACTGCGCTCGACGTCACGGTGCAGGCGCAGGTGCTGGAGCTGCTCTCCGAACTGCAGCGCAGCCGCGGCATGGCCATGCTGCTGATAACCCATGACCTCGGCGTCGTCGCGCAGATGGCGCAGCAGGTGGCGGTAATGTATGCCGGCGAAATCATCGAGACCGCGCCGGCCGCCGCGTTTTTTGCCGGCCCGGCGCATCCCTATGCGCGCAAGTTGTTCGAATCGCTGCCCGAACGCGCCGGCCGCGGCCGCGCGCTGGCGGCGATCCGCGGCAGCGTGCCGGCGCTGAATCGCAGTTTTTCCGGCTGCCGCTTTGCCGAACGCTGCGACAGCGTGCTGCCGCATTGCGCGGACCAGATCCCGCCATGGGGCACGGCGGCGGCGGGGCACCACGCGCGTTGCCACCTCTACGCAGAAGGCCATGCCGTGCAGGCGTCTGCGCAGGCGTCTGCGGCTGATGCAGGCGCGGCGACCGCAATTCCCGCTCCGCAATCCGCGCTCCTCGAAGTCAGGGATCTGCGCGTCTGGTTTCCCGTGCGCAAGGGCGTGCTGCAGCGTACGGTCGGCCATGTCCGCGCCGTCGACGGCGTGTCCTTCGACATCGCGCCGGGCCGCACGCTGGGACTGGTCGGCGAATCGGGCTGCGGCAAGACCACGGCGGGTCGCGGATTGCTGAGGCTGGTGCAGCCCACCGGCGGGCAGGTGGTGTTCGGCGGCGAGGATTTCCTGGCGCTGAATCGCACAGAGCTGCGCGAGCGCCGCCGCCATGCGCAGATCATTTTCCAGGACCCCTATGCGTCGCTGAATCCGCGCGTGCGCATCGGCGACGCGCTGGAGGAGGGCATGCTTGCGTTGCGTGCCGGCGCGACCGCGGCCGAACGCTTGGCGCGCATCGATGAGTTGCTGGGCGAAGTCGGCCTCGCGCCGGACATCAAGGAGCGTTATCCCCACGAGTTTTCCGGCGGGCAGCGCCAGCGCATTGCCATTGCGCGCGCACTGTCGGTGGATCCGCAACTGATCGTCTGCGACGAGCCGACCAGCGCGCTCGATGTTTCGGTGCAGGCGCAGATCCTCAACCTGCTCAGGCGCCTGCAGCGCGACAAGGGCATCTCCTACCTGTTCATCAGCCACAACATGTCGGTCATCGAATACATGGCCGATGAAGTCGCGGTTATGTACCTGGGGCGCATCGTCGAGCGCGGCGCGGTGGCGGAGGTGCTGTGGTCGCCGAAACATCCGTATACGCAGGCGCTGCTGGCCGCGGTGCCGGTTGCCGATCCGGGCGCGGCGCGACCGGTGATCCGTGTGACCGGCGATCCGCCGTCACCGGTGAATCCGCCTCCGGGCTGCCATTTCCATCCGCGCTGCAGCGTTGCGCTGCCGCGCTGCAAAAGCGAGTTTCCGGAATCGCGCGGGTTCGGCGCCGCGCACTCGGTGCATTGCCATCTCTACGACTGAATTACGGCAGGGAGTTCAGCGGTCCTGCGTGGCGACGACCGTGGTGGCGGGCGCAGATTTGTTTGTTTCAGCCTTGGTGGCGGGTTTGGCGCGCTGTGCGGGCTTGGTTTTTTTGGCTGCCGGTTTTATCGCGGCCTTGCGGTTTTTGGCCGCCGCGCGTTTGGCGTTTTTTGCGCGCGCCGCCTTATAGGCCCGGGTCAGGGTGACAGGAGTGGCCGGCAGGTCGGGCAGGTTGGGTTCGGCGCCGGCGGCGACCGGCACCAGCAGGGGTTGCCCGGCGCGGAAGGTGTTCCTGCCGCTGATGCCGTTGACCTGTTTCAGCTCGGTCATGCTGATGCCGTACTTGGCCGCGACTTTCTCCGGCCTTTCACCGCGTTTCAGCGTGTACGCCTGCCAGGTCACCAGCGGTTCTTCGTAGCTGGCGAGGCTGGCGTTGAAGGTTTCGACGCGGTCGCGCGGCAACACGATGGTTTCCGCTTCGCCGGCCTTGATCACCGCCTTGTTGTGCGCAGGATTGAGGAATTTGAATTCATCGAGCGGCATGCCGGCAAACTTCGCGGCGAGGTCGACGTCTATGTGTTTGTGCACGGTGACCACGGCGAAGTAGGGCTCATTCGGCACCGCTGCGAGCTGCAGGCCGAAACGCGCCGGGTCGGCGATGATGTTCTTCACCGCGATCAGCTTAGGCAGGTAGTTGCGCGTTTCCGCCGGCATGGTCAGGCTGGAATAATCCGTCGGTTTCCCCCGGGCCTGGTTGCGCGCCATGGCGCGGGCGACCGCACCTTCCCCCCAGTTGTAGGAGGCCAGCGCCAGTTCCCAGTCGCCGAACTGGGCGTAAAGTTTTTCCAGGTAGTCGAGCGCGGCGCTGGTCGCGGCGATCACGTCGCGGCGGCCGTCGTACCACCAGTTCTGGCGCAGCCCGTAGAGTTTTCCGGTCGAGGGGATGAACTGCCACAGTCCCGAGGCATGGGCGCGGGAATAGGCCTGCGGGTTGTAGGCCGATTCGATCATCGGCAGCAGCGCGATTTCCATCGGCATCTTGCGATGCTCGACTTCCTCGACGATGTGATGCAGGTAATGACTGCCGCGTTCGACCATGCCGGCGACGTATTCGGGCCGCGCCGAGTAGTAGTTTTCCCAGTTGCTGACCAGTTTGCTGTCCATCGCGGGCAGCGCAAACCCTGCGCGTATGCGTTCCCACAGATCGGTCGGCGGCGACGGGGTTGCGGCGACCGGCGGCGGGGCCGGCAGCGCCGGTACCTGTTCCGCGACCGGTTCATCCGGCGTGATGACGGGGACGGCGGCGACGGGTTGGGGTTCGGCCAGTTCGGCGGTCGGCAGCTGTGCGCAGGCCGCGGCGAACAGCGCAAAGGCGAGCAGCGCGCCGCGCGCGGCGGCGGTTAGGGGGCGGACGATGTCGTCAGGCATCAGCATGGGGCGCCAGTCAGTTGCCGGATGGTAGCCGCGGCTGGCGGCAATGTCAAACCGGATAATCCTTGAAAATCAATAAATTATGGATACAACTGCATGTCGGACATGAAATATCCGGCGGAACGGCCCAGGCGCTGCTCAGAAATTGTTCTTCCAGTCACGGATTTCCGCCAGCACGCTGACCGGGTCAGACAGCTTTTTGGCCGCCCGGTTGCTGGCGTTCCGGGCAACGGACGCCTCGCCGACGCGCATGAAGGGATTGGTCGCTTTCTCCTGGCCTATGGTCGAGGGCAGCGTGGGCTGGTCGCGGTCGCGCAGGGCCTGCATGCGGGCTTCGAGTTCGGGCAGCAGGCGGTTCTCCGGCTCGGCGGCGCGCGCGAAGCGGATGTTGGACAGTGTGTATTCATGGCCGCAGTAGACGCGGGTGTCGTCCGGCAGCCGCGACAGGCGGGTCAGCGAATCGTGCATCTGCCGCGGCGTGCCCTCGAACAGCCGGCCGCAGCCGGCGGCGAACAGCGTGTCGCCGCAGAACAGCATGCCGCCGCCGACGAAGGCCACATGCGAGCGCGTGTGGCCGGGGATTTCCAATGTTTCGAATTCGATGTTGAAGTGCGGCAGCACGAATGATTCGCCGTCGCCCAGGCGATGGTCGACCTCGGGGATGCGTTCGTCGTGCGGCCCGTAGACCGGAACCCGGGTGCGCGCCAGCAGCGCGGCATTGCCGCCTACATGGTCGGCATGGTGGTGGGTGTTGAGGATGGCGACCAGTTCGAGTTTTTCGCGTTCGAGGTATTCGATCACCGGCCGCGCATCGCCGGGATCGACGACTGCGGCATGGCCGGCGTCGCGTATGGTCCAGATGTAATTGTCGGCAAAGGCGCGCAGCGCCACCACTTCGTATCCCATATCCTGCTCCGAAACTGATCTGCGCCCGATTATGATTTAAACTCGCTCCATGTCAAATGATGCGGTTCCGGTTTCTGCGACCGGGTGGCTGGCAACGCCATCAGGCGGTTACGTCGCTGAACGTGTGCAGTCGTACTTCGACCGCGCAGTTGCCGACATCTTCGGCTATCACGCGCTGCAGCTCGGTTTCGGCGATGTCGACCTGTTGCGCGCGAGTCGCATCCCGCTGCGGCTGCAGGTCGGCACGCATCCAGGCGCCGGATTGCGCGCCGACTTCCGCGACCTGCCGGTGGAATCGAACAGCGTCGACCTGATGCTGCTGCCGCATACCCTGGAGTTTTCGCCCGATCCGCATCAGGTGGTGCGCGAGGTGGCACGTGCGCTGCGTCCCGAAGGCCATGTCGTCATCGCCGGCTTCAACCCGTTGAGCCTGTGGGGCCTGCGCCGCAGCGTGGCCTCGCGCCGCGATTTTCCGTGGTGCGGCCGTTTCATCCACCTGCCGCGGGTCAAGGACTGGTTTGCGCTGGTCGGGCTGGAGATCGTCGCCGGGTCTATGGCCTGTTATTCGCCGCCCTGCGCCGAGCAGAAATGGCTGGACCGTTTTGCGTTCATGGAAAAAGCCGGCGACCGCTGGTGGCCGGGTGCAGGCGGCGTCTATTTCCTGCAGGCGATCAAGCGCGTGCGCGGCATCCGCCTGATCATGCCGAAGTGGAACGAGCGATCAGTGCCGAAAAAGAACCTGGCGCCGGTGCCGGAACGCGTGCGCGAAGAAGACGCCGCCGCGGCCAAGGTGCGCATGCAATGAGCGAGGTGATCGACATCTATACCGACGGCGCCTGCAAGGGCAACCCGGGTGTCGGCGGCTGGGGCGCGCTGCTGAGGAGCGGCGGCCATGTCCGCGAGCTGTTCGGCGGCGAACCGCATACCACCAACAACCGCATGGAACTGATAGCGGTGATCCGCGCGCTGGAAGCGCTCAAGCGCGAAAGCCGGGTGCGCCTGCATACCGATTCGAAATACGTGCAGCAGGGCATCTCGGAGTGGATCCATTCCTGGAAGAAGCGCGGCTGGAAAACCGCCGACAAAAAACCGGTCAAGAACGAGGATCTGTGGCGGCGGCTGGACGAACTGGCGGCGCAGCACGACATCGAATGGCTGTGGGTGAAGGGGCATGCCGGCCATGACGGCAACGAACGTGCAGACGCGCTGGCCAACCTGGGTGTGGACAGCGTGGGCGCGGGGCGGATCGGCTGATGACGGCGCGGCAGATCATCCTCGACACCGAGACCACCGGCCTCGATCCCAAGCTCGGGCACCGCATCATCGAGATCGCCGGCGTGGAGCTGGTCAACCGCCGGCTGACCGGCAGGCATTTCCACCGCTACGTCAATCCCGGCCGCGACAGCGAAGAAGGCGCGCTGCAGGTGCACGGCCTGACCAGCGAATTCCTTGCCGACAAGCCGAAGTTCGGCGAGATCGTCGCCGAATTCCTGGAATACGTCGAAGGCGCGGAGCTGATCATCCACAACGCGCCCTTCGACGTCGGATTCATCGACAGCGAGCTGGCCCTGCTGAAGAAAAAGAAACTCGCCACTTACTGCCCGTCGGTGATCGATACGCTGCGCATGGCGAAGGACCTGCACCCGGGAAAACGCAACGGCCTCGACGCGCTGTGCGAACGCTACCAGATCGACAACTCTGCGCGCACGCTGCACGGCGCGCTGCTCGACGCCGAACTGCTGGCTGACGTCTACCTGGCGATGACGCGCGGCCAGGACAGCCTGATCATCGAGAGCGAGTCCGTTGATGCCGCCGCTGCGGAAAGCGGTTTCGACCGCAGCAGCCTGAAACTCGTGGTGGTGCGCGCCAACGCGGAGGAACTGGCGGCGCATGAAGCGCAGCTGGCCGAGATCGACAAGGCCAGCGGCGGCGCCTTGTGGCGCCGCGACGTATCCTGAACACAGCAGCAGTTGGTCAACGTCGAAATCGTATAGTTGACTGGCCGCTATCG
>JBMTEY010000065.1:0-13817 GCA_049433545.1 Burkholderiales bacterium
GCAGCGGCAAGGAAGTCACCGTCGTCCTCGAGCTGATGGCGCGGTTCGACGAGGAGGCCAACATCAACTGGGCGCAGCGCCTGGAGGAGATCGGCGCGCACGTGGTCTACGGCGTGGTCGGACACAAGACGCATGCCAAGATGCTGATGGTACTGCGGCGCGAGGGTGAAGGGTTGCGGCGCTACGTGCACCTGTCCACCGGAAACTATCACCCGCGCACCGCCCGCCTCTACACCGATTTCGGGCTGTTTACCTGCCACGAGGAAATCGGAAACGACGTTGCCGAGGTGTTCATGCAGCTGACCGGACTCGGTCGCGCGACACGGCTGAAACATCTGCGCCAGTCGCCGTTTACGCTGCACAGGGAGATGTTGCGCGCCATCGCGCAGGAAACGGCGCACGCCAAAGAAGGCCGCAAAAGCCAGATCATTGCCAAGATGAACGCATTGCTCGAGCCTGAGGTTATCAGCGCCCTCTACGAGGCTTCGCGCGCGGGCGTGCAGATCGACCTGATCGTGCGCGGCGTGTGCGCGCTGCGGCCGGGGGTGCCCGGCGTGTCGGAAAACATCCGCGTACGCTCGATCATCGGGCGGTTCTTGGAACATACCCGGGTGTTCTATTTTTACAACGACGGCGCCGAGGACGTGTACCTCTCGAGCGCGGACTGGATGGGACGCAATTTCTTCGGGCGCGTCGAAGTATGTTTTCCGGTGCTTGACGCAGCATTGCGCAAACGCGTGATTGTCGAGGGACTGCATCCCTATCTCGACGACAACGTGCAGGCCTGGATCATGGGCGAGGACGGGCAGTATGCCTGCAAGGTTCCGGGCCGCGCCAAGTTGTTCAGCGCCCAGGAACACCTGCTGGACAGCCTGGGGCACAAATCCGGCGCATGAGCGCCATGTCCACCGAAGTCGAACTCAAACTGCGGTTTCCGCCCGCGCGTTTGCGCGAATTGCTTGCCTCGCCGGCGCTGGCCACGCCGCGCGGCTCACGGACGCGAAACCTGGTAGCGACCTATTACGACACCCCAGCCTTGGACCTGTGGCGCCGCCGCACTACCTTGCGCATCCGCCGAGAAGGCGGACAGTGGGTGCAGACGGTGAAAGGCGAGGGCATGGTCCAGGCCGGGACACATCGTCGCCTCGAAATCGAGACGGTATTGAAAAGCGGCCGGCCGGATGTGTCGGTCCTGCCGCGTCATACAGTGACCCGGTTCCTGCGCTCTCCTGCTGTGGCGGCGGCACTGATTCCGGTCATGCGCACCGACATTTCGCGCAAGCTGCTGCTGATCGAACCCGCGTCGGGCGTGCTGGTCGAGGCCGCAGTGGACAGCGGAACCATCCGTGCGGGGCGGCGGCGCGAGCGGGTGTGCGAACTCGAGCTGGAACTGAAAAGCGGGCCGGTTTCGGCGCTGTATGACATTGCGCGACAGATATCGGCGAGGGTGCCGCTGGCGCTGGAGCACCGTTCCAAGGCGGAGCGTGGCTACGAACTGTATGGCGCGGCGCTGAATGCGCCGCTGAAAGCGGCACCGGTAAGCCTTGCCGGGAACATGACCTCCGGCGCTGCGTTCCAGGCGATTGTCGCGGAGGCGCTGCACCAGGTCCATGCCAACGAACACGGTGTTGCCGTATCCGCGGATCCCGAATACCTGCACCAGATGCGTGTCGGCATCCGCCGCCTGCGTTTGGCGCTTGCATTGTTCGCTCCGTTGCTGGACGCTGCGGCGGATGCGCAATCCGCGATGTTGCGGGAACTGGGCGCACGACTGGGTCCGGCGCGCGACTGGGACGTGTTCATCGCGGAGACATTGCCGGCAGTCTGCGCCAGATGGCCGAATGACGAACTGCCGGCTGCATTCAGGCGTTCCTGTCTGGAGCATCAGGCGCGCGCCCGCGCAAAATCAAAAAAATCAATAAAAACAAATAGCTATGATAAATCCATGGTGGGGCTGGCGGTCTGGGTCTCGGATCAGTTCCAGGCACCCGGCCCGCCACGGCGCCCGCTGCGCGAATTCGCGGCCCGGGTCCTCGGTGAACGCCATGCGCGGGTGCTCAAGCGCGGACGGCATCTCGAGCGGCTGACTGCAGCGGAATTGCACCGGCTGCGCATCGCCGTCAAGCAGATGCGATATGCCGTCGAATTTTTTGCCGGCCTTTTCCCCGCGCGCCGCATGGCGGGCCTGCGTGCCCGGCTGTCGATGCTGCAGGATATACTGGGCCGCATGAATGATGCGAGCGTGGTGTCGAAACTGATGGCCGAGGTTACGGCGCAGTCGAAGAACCGCACGGTGGCGGTTGCAGCGGGACGGATTGCGGGCTGGTACGCGGCGCTTGCCGATCAGCATCGCGAGGCGCTGAAACCGGCGTGGCGGCGGTTATGCGCGCAACGCGCGACCTGGCGCACCTGAAACAAGCCGAAGGCCGTTCGATATAACGATCATGGAACTCATACTGTGGCGTCATGCGGACGCTGAAAACAGGCTGCCGGACGATGCACGGAAGCTGACCGAAAAAGGTCGCAAGCAGGCGAAAAAAATGGCGGCCTGGCTGGGTGCACGCCTTCCTGCCGGATATCGCGTGTTGTCCAGCCCCGCGCAGCGGGCCCGGGAAACCGCCGCTGCGCTGGGTGACGCGGTGGTGATCGAGCCGGCATTGTCGACTTCGGCGACGCCGCAGTCGGTGCTGCGTGCCGCAGGCTGGCCGCGCGGCGAAGGCGCTGTCGTCATCGTCGGCCACCAGCCAACGCTGGGTGCTGCGGCAGCGCTGGCATTGACCGGAACGGCTGCGGCCTGGAGCCTGAAAAAGGGCGCGATCTGGTGGATTGCCACGGAGGCGGACAGCGATGTCGTCCAGGTGCGGGCGGTCATGACGCCGGGACTGCTTTAAGGATATCCGTATGTTCGAATCCGCCAGCCTTTCACACCGCATCGACAAGGCAGTATACCGGCGCGAAGAGCCGAAACTGCGCGAGGCGTTGCTCAACGCCCAGTACGATCTGAAGCAGAACGGAAAATTTGCGGTGCTGATCCTGATTGCCGGCGTCGAAGGCGCCGGCAAGGGGGAGACGGTCAATCTGCTCAATGAATGGATGGATCCGCGCCATATCGAAGTCAGCGGTTTTGCCGATCCCTCCGACGAGGAGAACGAGCGGCCGCGGGTATGGCGGTATTGGCGCGCGTTGCCGCCCAGGGGCAAGATCGGCATCTTCTTCGGCGCCTGGCACACCCAGCCCATCATGGATCGTGTCGGCGGGCGGATCAGCGCAGGCAGGTTTGACCAGCACATCAGCGAGATACTCAGGCTTGAACGCATGCTGGTCGACGAGGGCGTGCTGTTGCTGAAGTTCTGGTTTCACCTGTCCAAGGCGCAGCAGAAAAAACGCCTGCGCGAACTGGAGCGCGATCCGGAAACCAGCTGGCGGGTGACGCGCAACGACTGGAAGCTGTACAAACGTTACGACGAGTTCGCCGAAATCTGCGAACCGTTCGTCCGCCGCACCAGCACCGGCGAGGCGCCGTGGCTGGTGGTGGCGGGGGCCGATCCGCGTTACCGCAGCCTGACGGTCGGCCGCACGCTGCTGGCCGCCCTGCGGGAGCGTATCGATGAAAAACCGCCGGCGCGGCTGCCGGATCGCAACCCGCCGCTGCTGCCGCCGATAGATCGGCTCAACGTGATCCGTGCGCTGCAGCTGGACCATGCGCTGTCCAAAAAACAATACGAGAAACAGATGGCGGAATGGCAGGGGCGCCTCAACCGGCTGTTCCGCGATGCGCGGATGCGCGGCATGTCGGTGGTGGCGGTGTTCGAAGGCAATGATGCCGCCGGCAAGGGCGGGGCGATCCGCCGGGTAACCCGGGCGCTGGACGCCCGCCGCTACCAGACCATATCGATTGCGGCCCCGACTGAAGAAGAGCTTGCCCAACCTTACCTGTGGCGGTTCTGGCGGCACATGCCGCGCCGCGGCAGGCTCGCCATATTCGACCGCTCGTGGTACGGGCGCGTGCTGGTCGAACGTGTCGAAGGTTATTGCGACGAGCGCGACTGGATGCGCGCCTATTCGGAAATCAATGATTTCGAACAGCAGATGGCGCAGCACCGCATCCTGGTGGTCAAGTTCTGGCTGGCCATCAGCAAGGACGAGCAGCACCGCCGGTTCAAGGCACGCGAACAGGTTTCATTCAAGCGCTTCAAGATCACTGCCGAGGACTGGCGCAACAGGAAAAAGTGGGACGAGTACGAAACGGCAGTCTGCGACATGGTGGACCGTACCTCGACCACCAGTGCGCCGTGGACGCTGGTGGAGGCCGACAATAAATATTACGCCCGCGTGAAAGTGCTGCGCACGCTGGCTGAAGCGGTCGAGGCTGAGCTGGGCCGGATCGGCAAGCCGCGCAAGCGCCGCTAGTCGGCCAGCGCGGGCTCCGGGGCGAGTGCGAGATCGTTCAATCCGGGTATCTTGAGTTCCTGCCCGATGCGCGCCCATTCCGCCACTTCGTCGCGCAGCGCGGTTGCCGTCAACGGATTGGCTTCCAGCCAGTCCGCATCAAAACCGATCCTGATGCGGTTGGTCTGCAGTTTGACGTCCAGTGACGGCAGCCGGATGTCGCGCCGGGCGCGGCACAGCAGTACGGCCAGCCGCAGCGCAAGCACCATGGCCTGGTCGTCCTTTTCGGGGAGCGACTCCAGCGATTTTTTCAGCGACCGGCGGTGGCTCAGCACCAGCGCGGCCAGGCGTTCCTGCTCCTCGCGCGAGAACCCCGGCATGTCGGCATTGCTGATGATGTATGCGGAGTGCTTGTGATAACCGCTGTAAGCCACCGGTATGCCGATTTCATGCAGTTTCGCAGCCCACGCCAGCAGGCGCGGCGCGTCCTCGTCGGGCGTTGCCGCTTCCCCCGAGAACCTGTCGTAGAGGGCAACGGCGCAGGCACCGACACGCCGCGCCTGCTGGGCATCGGCGTGGTAGCGTTGCATGAACTGCGCTACGGTGACGTCGCGCATGTCGTGATGATGAAAGCGCCCGAGCATGTCGTAAAGTATGCCCTGGCGCATGGCGCCGCTCGCCGGGGTCATGCTGTCGATGTTCAGCTCATCGAGGGCGGCGTACAGTATGGCAACGCCGCCCGCCAGCACCGGCCGCCTGTCCGGACGCAATCCCGGCAATTCCACGCGGCCGATGTCGCCGGCCTTGATCAGGTGGCTGCGCAGGCGGTCCAGCCCTGCCAGGGTGACCGGTCCGTCGGTGTATCCGGACAGCTGCAGGATTTCGGCCAGCGCGCGGATGGTTCCGGACGATCCCACCGCGTGTTGCCAGTTGCCGCGCGTATAGCTGCCGACGATGGGTTCGAGTTCGGCGCGCGCAGCGAGTTCGGCTTCCTTGAACGCCCCCCTGGTGATGCGGCCATCGCGGAAATAGCGCAGGCTGTACGACACGCAGCCCATGAACAGGCTTTCCAGCTTCAGCGGTTTGTAGCCGGCTCCGATGATGCATTCGGTGGAGCCGCCTCCGATGTCGACGACCAGGCGTTTTTCCCGTGAAGCCGGCAGGCTGTGTGACACGCCGAGGTAGATCAGGCGCGCTTCCTCGCGCCCGGCAACGACCTCGATCGGAAATCCCAGTGCGGCGCGCGCCTTCCGCAGGAACGGCTTGGCGTTTTTGGCGACGCGCAGCGTGTTGGTACCCACGGCGCGCACCGCGTGCCGGTCGAGGCCGCGCAGGCGTTCGCCGAAACGCGCCAGGCAAGACAGTGCGCGTTCCTGCGAGTCTTCGTCGAGTTTTTTGTCCTTGCCCAGGCCGGCTCCCAGGCGCACCGGCTCGCGGAGGGAATCCAGGGGGTAGAACTGGTCCCCCGCCACCCGGGCAATCTGGCAGTGAAAGGAGTTGGAGCCGAGATCGACTGCGGCGATGGTGGCGTGTTCGGCCATCTCAGCGGGCTCCGTCCGTGCAACCGGCATCGCGTCGTGTCATCGCAAACTGGCTCCCATACCGTGAGCCAGTGTACCACGCGAACGTTTCAGCAATGCAGCAACGTCACCCCAGCGCTTCGCGCTCGATGGCTTCGACCCCGGTGTGGCGGACATCCTTGCCCTTGACCAGGTAGACCACGTATTCGGACATGTTCTTGGCATGGTCGCCGATGCGTTCGATCGCCTTGGCGATGAACAGGATCTCGATGGCATGCGAGATCGTGCGCGGGTCTTCCATCATGAAGGTGATCAGGTGGCGCAGGATGCCGGTGAATTCCTTGTCGACCTGCTCGTCCTGGCGCACCACCTTGGCTGCAACCGTGAGGTCGAGGCGGGCAAAGGAGTCGAGGGCGTTGCGCAGCATGCCGATGGCGATTTCGCCGACATGCTGGACTTCCGAAGTGCGCGGCACGGTAGGCCGGTCGCTTTCGTAAATGGCTTCGGTCATGCGCGCGATCTTGGCCGCCTCGTCGCCGATGCGCTCCATGTCGGTGATCGTCTTGACTACCGTCATGATCATGCGCAGATCCTTGGCGGCAGGCTGGCGGCGGGCGATCACCGTGCTGCATTCCTCGTCGATCGCGACTTCCAGCGCATTGACCCGGTGGTCGTCGATCATCACCTGCCTTGCGAGCGCGGCATTGCCGTGCGTCAGCGCTTCCAGCGCGCGGGTAATCTGCTGCTCGACGAGCCCGCCCATCTGCAGCACCCGGGAGCGGATGTCTTCCAGTTCGGTGTCGAATTGTCTGATCGTATGGTCTGGCATGGCGGGGTTCCCGGCCGTAAAAGGCGATTATTAGCAGTGTTTCATGACAGTTTTGTGGCGGCCGAGGGCCGGCGCAGCGTTTCCACGCCGTCCTTGCCGGCGAGCAGCAGTATGTCGGCGCTGCGGCGGGCGAACAGGCCGTTGGTGACCACGCCGGTAATCTGGTTGATCCGGGATTCCAGTTCGGGCGGGTCCAGGATGGTCAGGTTGTGCACGTCGAGGATCAGGTTGCCGTTGTCGGTCACGAAGTTGGCGCGCCATTCCGGCTGTCCGCCGAGCTTGACGATTTCACGAGCGACGTAGGAGCGCGCCATCGGGATGACTTCCACCGGCAGCGGGAAGCGGCCGAGCACGTCGACCAGTTTCGTGGAGTCGGCGATGCAGATGAATTTCCCGGCCACCGCGGCGACGATTTTTTCGCGGGTCAGCGCGCCGCCGCCGCCCTTGATCATCATCAGGTGGCGCGTCACCTCGTCGGCGCCGTCGACGTAAACCGGCAGGTCGCGGACGCTGTTGAGATCAAAGACCTCGATGCCGGCCGCCTTCAGGCGCTTCGCGCTGGCTTCCGAGCTGGACACCGCGCCATCGATGCGGCCGCGGATGCCGGCCAGTTCGTCGATGAAGAAATTGACCGTCGAACCGGTACCGACGCCGACGATGCTGCCGCCGGGCACGAGGGCAACCGCGGCTTTCGCCGCCGCCAGCTTGAGGGCGTCCTGACTCATTGTGGGGTTTCGCGTTGCATGTGCGGACCAATATACACGATTCGCTTTGCACCCGGCATCCATCGCCGGGGGGGCGCATTCCTGATAACCTTTCGCAACCGGAAACAGGCCCGAAGCCGCTTGCAACAATATGAAACCCCGATGAAAAAAACGGACTACCTCGAACGTATACTCTGCGCCCGCGTCTACGACGTTGCCGTCGAGACGCCGCTGGAGGCGGCGCCGAACCTGTCGCGGCGCATGCACAACCGCCTGCTGCTGAAGCGGGAGGACATGCAGCCGGTGTTTTCGTTCAAGCTGCGCGGCGCCTACAACAAGATGGTGAATCTCGGGCCGGAAGCGCTGCGCCGCGGCGTCATCGCGGCATCCGCGGGTAACCATGCGCAGGGGGTGGCACTGGCGGCCCAGCACTTGGGCTGCAAGGCGACCATAGTCATGCCGGTGACGACGCCGGAGATCAAGGTGGACGCGGTGCGTGTGCGCGGCGCACACGTGGTGCTGCACGGCGACTCCTATGACGAGGCCGCGGCTCATGCACGCAAACTGGAGCGGCGCGGCCGCCTGACCTACGTGCATCCCTACGACGACCCGGACGTGATCGCCGGGCAGGGCACCATCGCGATGGAAATCCTGCGCCAGCATCCCGGGCCCATCAACGCGATTTTCGTCGCGGTCGGCGGCGGCGGCCTGATCGCCGGGATCGCGGCTTACGTGAAGCGGCTGCGCCCGGAAATCAGGATCATCGGCGTTGAGCCCGTCGACGCCGACGCCATGTACCAGTCGCTGAAAGCTGGGCGCCGCGTCAAGCTGGCGCAGGTCGGGCTGTTTGCCGACGGCGTCGCGGTCAAGCAGGTCGGCAGGGAAACCTTCCGGCTGTGTCGTACGCTGGTTGACGAAATCATCCGCGTCGACACCGACGCCATGTGCGCGGCGATCAAGGACGTGTTCGAGGACACGCGGGCGATCCTCGAGCCCGCCGGCGCGCTGGCAATCGCCGGCGCCAAGGTTTACGCCGAACGCAAACGGCTGCGCGATGCGACGTTCGTGGCGGTGGCATGTGGCGCCAACATGAACTTTGACCGCCTGCGCTTTGTCGCAGAAGAAGCGGAACTGGGTGAACACCGCGAGGCAATCCTGGCGGTGACGATCCCGGAAAAACCCGGGAGCTTCAAGGCTTTTTGCGAACAGCTGGGGCCGCGCAACGTGACGGAATTCAACTATCGGTATGACGATGCCAGGCTGGCCCGCGTGTTTGTCGGCGTCCAGGTGCGCAACCGCAAGGAAACTGCGCAGCTGGTGCGCGCATTGCGGCGTCGCGGACTGCAGACGCTGGATCTCAGCGACAATGAACTGGCGAAACTGCACGTGCGGCACATGGTCGGCGGGCATGCGCCGGGGGCAAAAAATGAAATCCTCTACCGTTTCGAGTTTCCCGAGCGGCCGGGGGCGCTGATGCGGTTTCTGACCAGCATGAGCCGGGGCTGGAATATCAGTCTTTTTCACTATCGCAATCACGGCGCTGACTACGGCCGGGTACTGGTCGGCATGGAAGTGCCGCCCGCAGACCAGGCCAGGTTCCGGGCGTTTCTGGCGAAAGTCGGTTATCCCTGGTGTGATGAAACGCGCAATCCGGCCTACCGCTTGTTTTTGGCATAATATTGTTTATAATCAAAAGGTTATGTTAGTGAGTCGGATCGCGACGGATGGCATCGGCCCCGGCCGCTGCAAGGAGATGGTCTAAGCCCATGCGCACCGGTTCTGCATGGTTGGCGCTGGTGTGGATCGCCATCGCCGGTGTCGCGCAGGCCGCTGGCCTCGATGAAGCGTTCCTCGCGGCGCGTGATGCTGCGCGCGCCGGCGACGGCAAAAAGCTGGAACAGATTGCACCGCGTTTCAGCGGCCACCTGCTTGAACCCTATGTGCAGTACTGGCGTTTGTCGGTTCGCCTGGGGGCACGCGAACCCGAAGAGATCCGCCCCTTTCTCGGCGCCAACCGCGACACGCCGCTGTCCGATTACCTGCGCCGGGACTGGCTGAAGCAGCTGGGCAAGACCGGGCAGTGGGAACTCTACGGCGCGGAACAGCCCGCGCTGGTCAACGAAGACCTGGAACTGACCTGTTACACCCTGCAGTTCCGCGTGCGCACCGATACGCTGGCGCTGCGCGAAGCGCGCCCGCTGTGGTTCGTCGCCCGCAGCCTGCCCGACAGCTGCAATCCGCTGTTCGAAGCGCTGGTGGAATCGCGGCAACTGGATGCCGATGACATCTGGACCCGCGTGCGCCTGGCACTTGAGGTGGGACAGGTGACGCTGGCCAACCGGGTTGCCTCCCATTTGCCCAAGGGCCAGGCTCCGGATGCGCGTGTTTTGTCCGGCATTTACGGCAATCCGGCGGGGTATCTCGGCAGGGGCGTGGGCAATCTCAAATCGCGCGCGGCACGTGAAACCGCCATGTTCGCAGTGTACCGGCTGGCGCGTACTTCGCCGCAGCAGGCGGCCGCATACTGGGTCAAGCTGGCGCCGCGGTTTTCCGATGACGAGCAGGCCTACGTCTGGGGCATGCTGGGATATTTCGCCGCGCTGCGCCACGACCCGAACGCCCTCGACTGGTTTGCGCGCGCTGCTGGCATGAGCGACCAGCAGCTGGCGTGGAAAGCGCGCGCCGCCCTGCGCGCGCAGAGCTGGAGCGACGTGCTGGAGGCCGTCAATGCGATGACTCCGAAAGAGGCGGAACGTCCGGCCTGGCGTTACTGGAAGGCGCGTGCGCTGAAAGTGAGCGGACGCGAAAACGAAGCGGTCGCCCTGCTCAAACCGCTGTCGGCGGATTACGGTTTTTACGGCCAGCTCGCACTCGAGGAACTCGGCGGTGCGGTGCGTGCACCGGACGTCGCCTACCGGGCGGGGGAGGAGGAAATCCGCGCTATCGCGGAGCGCCCCGGCATCCGCCGCGCACTGGAGTTGTTTCGTCTGGATGCCCGCCTGGAGGGCGTGCGTGAATGGCTGTGGGCGATCCGCGGGTTCGACGACCGGCAATTGCTGGCTGCAGCGGAAATCGCCCGCCGCAATTCGGTCTGGGACCGTGCCATCAACACCGCGGATCGCACGGTCTTCGAACATGATTTCGGGCTGCGCTACCTGGCGCCGTACCGCGACCAGCTGAAATCGGCGGCGAACCAGCTCGATCTCGACGAGGCCTGGGTCAATGGCCTGATTCGCCAGGAAAGCCGCTTCATCGTGCGCGCCCGGTCCAGCGCCGGCGCCAGCGGCCTGATGCAGCTGATGCCGGCCACCGCACGCTGGGTCGCCGGCAAAATCGGCTTGCGCAACTGGCACTGGTCGAAAGTGACCGAAGTCGATACCAACATCAGCCTCGGCACCTATTACCTGCGCCACGTGCTCGACACGCTCGACGGCAGCCCGGTGCTGGCTTCCGCCGCCTACAACGCCGGCCCGGGCCGCGCCCGCGGCTGGCGTGCCGATGACGGCATGGAAGCGGCGATCTACGCTGAAAGCATACCGTTCAGCGAGACCCGCAACTACGTGAAGCAGGTGATGGCGAATTCCAGTTATTACGCGCACAACTTCAGCCGCCAGCTGCAGTCGCTGAAGGCGCGCATCGGCGTCATCGAACCGCGCCTCCGCGACCGCGAGAAATCGCTGGGCGATACCCCGTGATGCCGTAACTCCCGGCGTCTGTGGCCCGGGGTAGAATCAAAGGATGCAACTCACTGAAATCTGCGTGATCGGCGGTTCCGGCTTTGTCGGCCGCCACCTGTGCCAGCAACTCGCCGGACGCGGCTACCGCCTGCGCGTGCCGACCCGCAACCGCGAACACGCCAAGGCATTGATCCTGTTGCCCACGATCGACGTGATGGTCGCGGATGTGCACGATCCCGCAGCACTTGCCGCAGCCATCCGCGGCTGCGATGCGGTGATCAACCTGGTCGGCGTGCTCCACGACGGCCGCGGTACGCGCGGCTTCGGCGCCGCCCATGTCGAACTGGCGCGCCAGGTGGTCAAGGCCTGCCGCGACACCGGGGTGCGGCGCCTGCTGCACATGAGCGCGCTGGGAGCGGCGTCCGATGCCCCCAGCAACTACCTGCGCAGCAAGGGAGAGGCGGAACGCCTGGCGCTGGATTCGGGACTCGACGTGACGGTATTCCGGCCGTCGGTGATTTTCGGCCCGGAGGACAACTTTCTGAACCTGTTTGCCGGGCTGCTGCGGATGTTCCCGGTGTTGCCGCTGGCCGGGCACAGGGCACGGTTCCAGCCGGTCTACGTCGGCGACGTGGCAGCCGCTTTCCTTAGGGCGCTCACCGACCGCGCAACCTTCGGTGGTCGCTACGATCTGTGCGGGCCGAAACGTTACAGCTTGCGCGAACTCGTAACCTGGGTCGGTGCAGCCACGGGTTGCCGGCGACCGGTCATCGGACTCGGCCGCACCTTGTCATTGCTGCAGGCTGCAACAATGGAATTGTTGCCGGTCAAACTGATGACCCGCGACAACCTGCGTTCGATGCAGGTCGACAGCGTCTGCGACTGCGCCTTTCCGTTCGGCATCAAGCCGCAGGCGCTGGAGGCCGTGGCGCCGGACTGGCTGGCGCAACGTGTGCCGCGCGCCCGCTATCAACGTTTCCGCAATGCCGCGGGGCGCTGAGTTGCGGCAATCCTGAGCGGACTGCTGCTGTCCTGACCATGAAAACCTATGTTGTCGGCGGCGCCGTGCGCGACGAGATGCTGGGGCTGCCGGTCAAGGACCGCGATCACGTGGTGGTCGGAGCGACGCCGGAGGAGATGGTCCGGCTCGGCTATCGCCCGGTCGGGCGTGATTTTCCGGTGTTCCTGCATCCGCAGACCCACGAGGAATACGCGCTGGCGCGTACCGAGCGCAAGACCGCGCCGGGTTATCACGGGTTTACTTTTCATGCCGCCCCCGATGTCACGCTGGAGCAGGATCTGCAGCGCCGCGACCTGACGATCAATGCCATGGCGCGCGATGAAAACGGCGCGCTGATCGATCCCCATCATGGCGCGGAGGACCTGGGGCGCGGCGTGCTGCGCCACGTCAGCCCGGCGTTTGCCGAGGATCCGGTGCGCATCCTGCGGGTCGCGCGTTTTGCCGCGCGGTTCGGTTTCAGTGTCGCGCCGGAGACGCAGGCGCTGATGATGCAGATGGTGCAGGCCGGTGAAGCCGATGCGCTGGTGGCTGAACGTGTCTGGCAGGAACTCGCCAAGGGGCTGATGGAGCAGGCGCCGTCGACTATGTTCGGCGTGCTGCGCGACTGCGGCGCGCTGCAGCGCGTGCTGCCGCAGTTCGACGCACTATACGAGGACGGGCGCGCCGACGAAGCGCTGGCTGCCCTCGATGCCGCGGCTGCGGAGCGGGCGGCGCTCCAGGTGCGCTTTGCGGCGCTGCTGAGCGTGCTGCAGCCCGAAGCCGTCGATGCGTTGTGCGCCAGGCTGCGTGCGCCGGCGACCTGCCGTGACCTCGCACTGCTTGCGGCGCGCCACGGCAATGCGCTGGCTGACGCCGCCGAACTGGATGTGGACGAATTGATGTCGCTGCTCGAAGCTGCCGATGCCTGGCGGCGACCGGAGCGTTTTCGCGAACTGGTCGCAGCCGTGCTGGCGGGTATCGCCGGCAGCGAAGCCTCGCGCACCCGGTTGCAGCGCGTGCATGAAGCGGCGCTGGCGGTGGACGCAGGGGCGGTGGCGCGCGCGCAGAACGGCGCTGATGCGATCAAGGCGGCAGTGGCTCAGGCGCGCCTCGCTGCCATCAGCGCAGCAATGAAACTGTCTGATTGAAACAAATAAATCAAAACACACCATGGAGACGCAGCGATGATCGATTTTTACACCTGGACGACGCCCAATGGCCGCAAGGTTTCCATCATGCTCGAGGAATGCGGCCTGGAATACCGCGCACACGCCATCAACATCGGCAAGGGTGACCAGTTCAAACCTGAATTCGTCGCCATCAATCCCAACAGCAAGATACCGGCGATCGTCGATCCCGATGGCCCCGACGGACGGCCGATTTCATTGATGGAATCGGGAGCCATCCTGATCTACCTCGCCGGCAAGACCGGGAAATTCCTGCCGCAGGCGGTGCGCGGGCGTTACGATGCGCTGCAGTGGCTGATGTTCCAGATGGGCGGCGTCGGGCCGATGTTCGGCCAGGTGCATCATTTCCTGCGCGCAGCGAAGGAGCCGGTGCCGTACGCGATCGAGCGTTATGTCAACGAAACGCGGCGGCTCTACGGAGTGCTCGACAAGCAGCTGGCCGGACACGAATGGCTGGCCGGCGGCGAATACACCATTGCCGACATGGCGACCTATCCCTGGGTGGCGCGCT
>JBMTEY010000066.1:0-13701 GCA_049433545.1 Burkholderiales bacterium
CTGCATTCCTACGAACTGGTCGCTGGCGCCTTCGGTCTCTGTCATCCGTAATCCGCGGGCCGCGTTAACGGTGCATCGGGCCTTCCGGCGCAACTCCGGCGGCACGACCGGTCAATCGAGTCCGTCTTACCCATAGAGGAGATTTACATGAAACAGCTGATTGCAGCCGTTGTTATTGCAGCGTTCGCAGCATCCACCGCCTTTGCGCAGCAGCCGCAGGGCGAAGCCAAAAAAGGCGCCCCGGCTGCGGAGAAAAAGGCGCAGCAGGCGAAGAAGGAACCCAGTGCCGCGCAGAAAAAACAGCAGGACCGCATGCGCCAGTGCAGCGGAGAGGCAAAGGCCAAAGGCATCAAGGGCAAGGAAGAGCGCAACAAGTTCATGAGCACCTGCATGAAAGGCTGATCGCAGCTGCCATCCTGCGGTTGCGTTGCAAGGGCCGCAGCCACAGGGGCATACTGGGAACGGTATGCCCCTTTTCTTTTGTGCACAGATGCCGGACAGATCGCGGAAGCGCAGCCGCGCTGCGCTGCAAGCGGGCGTTGCCGGTTTATTGCTGGGAGTGGCCATGAATGCGCAAGCCGCCGACGATGTTTCTGTCCGCCGGGAACGCATGGTCGCTGAAATCGTGCAGATGGTGAGCGACACCCGGCGCGAAACCGGGCGTGCCGTCTTGCATGATCGTGTGCTGGCCGCGATGCGTAAGGTAGACCGTCATCGCTTCGTGCCACGATCGCAGTTTGCACAGGCCTACGACAACCGTCCGCTTGCGATCGGCCGCGGCCAGACCATTTCGCAGCCGTACATCGTGGCGCTGATGACCGAACTGCTCGATGCGGGGCCGGGCGACCGCGTGCTGGAAGTCGGCACCGGTTCGGGTTACCAGGCGGCGGTGCTCGCGGAAATCGTCGGCGAAGTCTATTCCATCGAAATCGTCGAGCCTCTGGGGCGAGAGGCTGCGCGTGTTTTGTCGGCCGCGGGTTACCGCAACGTGTACACCCGCATAGCCGACGGTTACGCCGGCTGGCCGGAGGCCGCGCCCTTCGATGCGGTGATGGTCACCGCCGCCGCGCCGTACGTGCCGCAGCCGCTGGTCGAGCAGCTGAAAAACGGCGGAAAACTGGTGATCCCGGTCGGTGAACCGGGCGGCACGCAGTCGCTGTATGTCGTCGAGAAGGACGTGCGTGGCCAGGTCAGGCAGCGCAAGGTGCTGGATGTGCGCTTTGTGCCGCTGACGCGCAAGCCGGCGAATTGAGCGCCGCCAATCACTTGCGGATGAAATATTCCGCAACGCAGCATAAAAGAGATCCGGCACCAAAATAAAGCGACGGGCCGGCCGCGCGCACCGTGGCGTGGCACGACATTGTATTTTTCCGTGAAAAATCCGTGATTAAGCCCCTGCAACCGCATGGCACGGCGGTTGCTCTGTCAAAAACAGGAAACAACCACAGCGCAGCGCGCTGGAGGAGACAGACGTGGGATGGGCGCAGACGATAGATGCACTGGCAGCGGGGCAGTCGCTTTCCGAAAGCGAAGCCGAGGCGCTGTTTGCCGCCGTGCTGGACGACGGTGTGCCGGACCTGGAACTCGGCGGCCTGCTGGCGCTGATCGAGCGCCGGCAGATGACCCAGCAGGAACTGGTGGGCGTGCTGGCGGCGCTGTCCACCCGCGTTTTCCAGATTGCGGCGCCGGACATGCAATGGCGCCCGGTGCTGATGCCAAGTTACGGAACCGCGCGCGAACATCCGAACCTGCTGCCGATGCTGGCGATCTGCCTGCAGCGGCTGGGCATACCGGTGCTGGTGCACGGCATGCTGAGCGGCGAGCGCGGCGTGGCTTCGGCCTATATTTTCCGCGAACTGGGCATCATGCCCTGCGCGAGTCTCGCCCAGGCGCAGCAGGAATTGCAGAAGGGCCAGCTCGCGTTCGTGCTTTCCGGTGCGCTGGCGCCGGCGCTGGCGGACCTGCTGGCGCTGCGTGTACGCCTGGGCGGCGGCGCACTGGCGCGGGTGCTGGCGCGCCTGGCCGACCCCTTCGGCGGCGCGGCTCTGCAGCTGGTGCCGGCTGAAAACGCCAATGAGCGCGGCGTGCTGCGCTCGCTGCTGTGCGATGTCGGCAACAGCGCGCTGCTGTTCGAGACGCGCGACGGTGAATCGGTGGTGGATGCGCAGTGCCGGCCGGGAATCGAACTGGTGCAGGACGGCGTCCCGCAGTTGCTGTTCGACGCCGAGGTGACGCCGCGCTGCGCGCATCCGCTGCCGCCGGCAGACGATCTGAAAGGCACAGCGCGCTGGATTACCGGCGTGCTCGAGGGGCGTATCCCGATGCCGGTGCCCATCGCCAACCAGTTCGCGTGCTGCCTCTACGGCACCGGTTACGCGCAGGACCTCAACCAGGCCAAGGCAATCGCCGCGGTCGAAACCGGCAGCCTCGCCGCCGCCTGAGCGTTTTCCGCGGCCGGCCCGCATGCCGCGGCCGGTCCGTTTTCCCTTTCTGCATCATGGATTTGGCCCGCGGCCGGCATGTTAGACTGCGCGCTGCTTTGGCGATTCATCCATTTCGGTAAAACAATAGCGAACGAAAGGAGTTTGCGCATGGGAGCACTATTCCAGTCCCTGGGCCGGACCGTACTGGCCGGCTTTGTCATTCTTGTCGTGATCATTCTGGTGGCGGGCGGCGGCGCGCGCGCGGCGGGCGACCACGCCTGGTGGGCGTTCGTGATGCGCTGGCTGCACGTGATGTCGGGCGTGATGTGGATCGGGTTGCTGTGGTACTTCAACTTCGTACAGATCCCTTCGATGCCGAAGATCCCCGACGAGCAGAAACCGGCAATCGGCAAGGTGATCGCGCCGGCGGCGCTGTTCTGGTTCCGCTGGGCGGCGCTGGCCACGCTGGTGACCGGCCTGCTCGTCGGCGGCATGAACGGCTACATCGGCACCGCGCTCATGCTCGGCAAGCCGTTTACCGCGATCGGCATCGGCATGTGGCTGGGCATCATCATGGCCTTCAACGTGTGGTTCATCATCTGGCCCAACCAGAAGAAGGCGCTGGGCATCGTCGCCGTGGAGGCGGATGCCAAGGCGAAGGCCGCACGCGTGGCGATGATCACTTCGCGGATCAACACCATGCTGTCGATACCGATGCTGTTCTGCATGGTGGCGCAACAGAACGGCGGCCTGTAACTTTCGGTCCTGAAAGCTGTCAAAACGCCCGGGAGACCCCCGGGCGTTTTGTTTTTTCAGGACGCCACGGGTTGGCCGCAAGGCCGTGCTCCCGTATCATCGCCATTTTTTTCGCCACGAGCAAAGGAAGATCAATGCAACATGAATTGCCGAAACTCCCCTACGCAATGGACGCGCTGGCGCCGCACATCTCGAAGGAAACCTTCGAGCTCCATTACGGCAAGCACCACCAGGCCTATGTCACCAACCTCAACGGGCTGATCAAGGGCACCGAGTTCGAGAACTCGCCGCTCGAAGACATCATCAAGAAATCCTCCGGCGGCGTTTTCAACAACGCGGCCCAGGTATGGAACCACACGTTTTTCTGGAACAGCATGAAACCGTCCGGCGGCGGCAAACCCGCGGGTGCGCTGGCGGCTGCCATCGACAAAAAGTGGGGCAGCTTTGACGCCTTCAGGGAAGCGTTCACCAAGAGCGCCGTGGGCAACTTCGGTTCCGGCTGGACCTGGCTGGTGAAAAAGGCCGACGGCAGCGTCGACATCGTCAATACATCGAATGCCGGCACGGTCCTGACCACCGCGGACAAGGCGCTGCTGACCATCGACGTCTGGGAGCACGCCTATTACATCGATTTCCGCAATGCGCGGCCGAAGTTTGTCGAGACTTTCCTCAACAGCCTGGCCAATTGGGATTTTGCGGCGAAAAACTTTGCCTGATCCCGGATCCCTGCGGCAAAAAAGCCCGGCATGGCCGGGCTTTTTTTCGTGTGCCGTCAGCGCGGCGGCGGCGCCCGCTCCAGCCCCCCGATTTTCATGCCCGGCCCGATGCCGCGCTTGCGGAACCAGCCGAGGTTCATTTCCAGCGCGTAACGCACCGGTTTTTTCGCACTGTGAGAGTCGCGGGTGTGCGGCAGCATGTCTTCGATGTTGACGATGACGCCGGCCTCGTCGATGAAGGCGACCGACAGCGGGATGTACGTGTTCATCATCCACATGCCGTGATGGGCAATGTTCGGGAACACGAACAGCATGCCGCGGTTCTCCGGCAGCATGCGCCGGTGCATCAGTCCCTGCATGCGGTCGGCATCGGTGTGCGCGACCTCCGCGGTCAGCGCGTGTTTGCCGATCGCGAGTTCGATCTGCGGCATCGCCGCCTGGGCAATCCCGGCAAGGCAGAGCAGGAAAACCGGCAGCAGCCGTTTCATGCCGGCGCTCCGGGTACGGCCGTGGTCAGCCAGCCGGCGATGGCATCGCGCAGTCCGGGCACGTCACCGATGGCCGGCAGCAGTTCGAGCCGCAGCGCCGGATGGCGGGCGCGGATGGCGGCCAGCAGTTCCGGCACGTCATGTTTGAGGTGGCCACCCTGCGCCATGAACAGCGGGGCGATGTGGATCGCCTGGTGGCCGCCGGCGACCAGTTCGGAAATCGCGTCGCCCAGTGCCGGCGGCTGGAATTCGAGAAAGGCGAGTTTTACCGACAGCTCGGGACGGGCAGAGGACACGCGGGCGGCGATGTCGCGAAAGGGCAGCGCCCATTCCGGGTCGCGTGCGCCGTGAGCGAACAGGACCAGCCCCGCAGTCGGCATCATTTCAGCCCTTGCCGGTGCTGCCGAAACCGCCGGCGCCGCGGCTGGACGCGGGGAATTCATCGACGATGTTGAAGGCAACCTGCACGACGGGTACGACCACCAGTTGCGCCAGGCGTTCCAGCGGATTGATGGTGAACGCGGTGTTGCCGCGGTTCCAGGTCGAAACGAACAGCTGTCCCTGGTAATCGGAATCGATCAGGCCGACCAGGTTGCCGAGCACGATGCCGTGTTTGTGGCCGAGGCCCGAGCGTGGCAGGATGATCGCCGCGAGTCCCGGGTCGGCGATGTGGATGGCCATGCCCGCGGGGATCAGTTCGGTCTGGCCCGGCTGCAGTGTCAGCGGCTGTTCCAGGCAGGCGCGCAGATCGAGACCGGCGGAACCGGGGGTTGCGTACTGCGGCAGCTGGTCGCGCAACCGCGCGTCCAGTATTTTGACGTCTATTGTTGGCATGAAAACCGTGATCGGTGAAGACGGGGATCCGCTCGCGCGTCAGCGGGAGCGGCGGGATTTCGGCCGGCACAGCGCGGCGATGTGCTCGATGATCTGCCGTGCAACGACGGTCTTGGAAGCGCGCGGCAGGCGATGGGTGCCGGCGTCGTCAAACAGAGATACCTCGTTGTCGTCGGCGCCGATCGCGTCCTGTGCCAGGTTGGCGATCATCAGCGGCACTTTTTTGCGCCGGCGCTTCTCGTCGGCATAGCTGTCGAGGTTGCGGCTCTCGGCGGCGAAGCCGGCGCAGAACGGCGGTTTCGGCCGTGCGGCGACCCAGCCGAGGATGTCGGGATTCGGCGTGAGTTTCAGCGTCAGCGCGGCCTCGTCGGTTTTCTTGATCTTGTGTTTGCGCGGCGCAGTGACGCGGTAATCCGCGACCGCGGCTACGCCGATGAAAATGTCAGCCTTCGCCACATGTTTTTTGACTGCCTCGAACATTTCCGCGGCAGTCTGCACGTGGATCACGGCGGCGCCCGCCGGCGTTGCGAGGCTGACCGGTCCGCTGACCAGCGTCACTTCGGCGCCGGCGGCGATGGCCGCATGCGCCAGCGCGTATCCCATCTTGCCGGAACTGCGGTTGGTGATGCCGCGCACCGCGTCTATGGGTTCGAAGGTCGGACCCGCCGTCATCAGCACGCGTTTGCCCTTCAGCGTCTTCGGTTCGAGGAAGGCACTGATGGCTTCGGCAAGCTCGTCGGCCTCGAGCATGCGCCCCATGCCGGTTTCGCCGCAGGCCTGGTCGCCGCTGTCGGGGCCGAGGAGGGTGACGCCGTCGCGCCGCAGCTGAGCGACGTTTCGCTGCGTAGCCGGGTGCTCCCACATCTGGCGGTTCATTGCCGGCGCGACGAGCAGCGGGCATTCGCGCGCGAGGCACAGCGTCGACAGCAGGTCGTCGGCGAGGCCGTTGGCGGCCTTGGCCAGAAAATCGGCGGTGGCGGGCGCGACGACGATCGCCTGTTTGTCGCGGCTCAGTTCGATGTGCGCCATCGCGTTGGGGATGCTCGCATCCCACATGTCGGTGTACACCGGGTGGCCGGACAAGGCCTGCAGGGTCGCCGGAGTGATGAATCCGCAGGCGGCCTCGGTCATCACCACGTGCACTTCGATGCCGCGGTCGCCCAGGCGGCGCACCAGCTCCGCGGCCTTGTACGCGGCGATGCCGCCGGTGATGCCGAGCAGGACTTTCCTGCGTTCGATTTTGCGTGGAATATCAGGCACGTAGCGCGTCCCGGAAGAGGGGATGGCAAGTGTAACTGCAAATTCGGGGGCGGGTAAACCAAGCTTCCGGCCGCGCGTTCTGGAATGACCCACCCGGAGCATTCCAAACATGGCTATCACCGATTGGCCGCTGGACGACCGCCCGCGCGAGAAACTGCTGGCCAAGGGCCCGCAGAGCCTTTCGGATGCGGAACTGGTGGCGATCTTCCTGCGCACCGGCGTGAAAGGCAAAAGCGCCGTGGAACTGGCGCGCACGCAGCTGGCGCGTTTCGGTTCGCTGTCGGCGCTCGCCGGCGCGGCCACCGCATCCTTCTGTGCCGAACCGGGACTGGGGCCGGCAAAGTACGCGCAGCTGCAGGCGGCGCTGGAGATCGCCCGGCGTACCCTGCGCGAAAAGCTGGATGCGGGCGCCGCCCTGTCGGCGCCGCAGACGGTGCGTGATTACCTGCGGCTGATGCTTCATGGCAGACCGCACGAAGTTTTCGTTGCAGTCTTTCTCGATGCGCAGCACCGCGTCGTCGCCTCCGAGGAACTGTTCCGCGGCACGCTGACGCAGACCAGCGTGTATCCGCGCGAAATCGTCAAGCGTGCGTTGCATTTCAACGCTGCGGCGGTGATATTCGCCCACAACCATCCCTCGGGCGTGGCTGAACCCAGCCGTGCCGACGAGGCGCTGACCGCGGCATTAAAACAGGCGCTGGCGCTGGTGGATGTGCGGGTTCTGGATCATTTCATCGTCGCCGGCGACGGCGCCTTGTCGTTCGCCGAACGCGGATTATTGTAAGTATATGTTTTTATTGGAAAAACTGATTTTCCCGAGTTGGCAGTAATTGCTGGTCCGGGTTGAGGCGGGGCCCCGATACAGTGTATGATCCGCCCTTTTCTGAATTTGCGGAGCACTGCCATGTCTCGGGTCTGCGAAGTCACCGGCAAAAAGCCGATGGTCGGGAACAATGTTTCCCATGCCAATAACAAGACCAAGCGGCGTTTCCTGCCCAACCTGCAAAAACGCCGGTTCTGGGTGGAGACCGAAAACCGCTGGGTCAGCCTGCGCGTTTCCAACGCCGGTCTGCGTACCATCGACCGCAAGGGCATCGACGTCGTGCTCGCCGACCTGCGCGAGCAGGGCATGAACATTTAAGGATCGGACACGACCATGCGCGAGAAAATCAAGCTCGAATCCACCGCCGGCACCGGCCATTTCTACACCACCACCAAGAACAAGCGCACGATGACGGAAAAGATGGAGATCAAGAAGTTCGATCCCGTCGCCCGCAAGCACGTGGCGTACAAGGAAGCAAAAATCAAATAAGTGCTGCGCAAGCGGCAATAAAAAACCCGCCATTGGCGGGTTTTTTATTGAAACAGCGCGCCACAGGCGCGATGTATCAGGCGTAACAGCGCAACCGGCGCGAGAATTGCTCCAGCGCTTCGATGCCGCTGGCCTCGGCGCGGTGGCACCAGTCTTCCAGCTGCTTCACCAGTTGTTCCTTCGATGCGGTCGAACGCTGCCAGAGCTGCGCCAGTTCGTCGCGCATGGTGTAGACGGTGGTCAGCGTGCTGCTGTGACGTATGGCCTGGTCCCGCTGTTCCTGCTCAGCCGCCGGCAGGGCGGCCTTGTCTATGTGCAGCCAGCGCTTGAGCTTGCCGGTGTCGATGTCGGCGGCCTTGCCCCTGAGCGATTGCAGTTCCTGGACGCAGGTGGCGCGCAGCGATGCGGCGTATTTGGAAACGACTTCGTAGCGATGGGTGACGACGGCCTGCAGCGTGGCCAGGTCGCAGCTGGTTTTTGAACTGTCGAGAACCAGCTTGGGGGCGACCTTTTTCACATGCGCCAGCCCGAAGGTCTCGAGAATGCGGATGTAGAGCCAGCCGATGTCGAATTCGAACCAGCGGTTCGACAGCTTTGCCGAGGTCGCGTAGGCGTGGTGATTGTTGTGCAGCTCTTCGCCGCCGATCAGGATGCCCCAAGGCACGATGTTGGTGCTGGCGTCCTCGGGCTGGAAGGTGCGGTAGCCCCAGTAGTGGCCGATGCCGTTGATGACGCCGGCGGCGAGGAACGGGATCCACAGCATCTGCACGGCAAAAATCGTGATGCCGATGGGGCCGAGCAGGATCACGTTGGTGATCAGCATGATGGAGATGCCCCAGCGGTCATGGCTGTAGATGTTGCGCTCGATCCAGTCATCGGGCGTGCCGTGGCCGTAACGCTCCAGTGTTTCCTTGTTGCGGCCTTCCTTGCGGTAGAGTTCGGCGCCCTCGAGCAGCACCTTGCGCAGACCGAAAATCTGCGGGCTGTGCGGATCATCGATGGTTTCACATTTGGCGTGGTGCTTGCGGTGGATGGCGGTCCAGTGCTTGGTCAGCATGCCGGTGGTCAGCCACAGCCAGAAGCGGAAAAAATGCGCAGGCAAGGGATGCAGGTCGAGCGCGCGATGCGCCGAGTGGCGGTGCAGGTAAATGGTGACCGCCGCGATCGTGATGTGCGTCACGACCAGCGTGTAGACCACGTAGCCCCACCACGGTAAATCCAGAACCCCTGTATACATTCAATTCCTCGCTTTTATATGGGCAGACTTCAGACCCGACGCAGTGTACTGAAGATCAATACCCGGGGATAGTCTTGTTCCTGAAATATTACTCGAACTAAAATGCAACCCATTGTTTTTAAAGTAATTTATTCCCGACCCTCGATCGTGGATTTGACGCTGCCGAGCACGCGAACCTCGCGCTGCGGATAGGGGATCTCGATGCCGGTGCGCCGGAATTCGCGCCAGATGGCGTCGTAGAGTTCGGAGCGCAGGCCAAAAACGCCCTGGTCGGCGTCCTCCACCCAGACGCCCAGTTCGAGGTTGATGCCGCTGTCGGCGAAGCCGATGATCAGCGCGCCCGGCTCCGGATCCTTCAGCACCCGCGGGATTTTTTTCGCGGCATCGACCATGATCGCGCGCGCTGCATCGAGGTCGGTGGCGTAGGCGACCTGTATCGGTACCCCGACCCGCACCTTGCGGTCGGTGAACGAGTGGTTGATGACGGTGGAGGTGATGATCGTCTCGTTGGGGATGATGGCCTCGAGGCCGGCGAGGTTGCGCACGACCACGAAACGCGCGGTCATCTTGGTCAGCGTGCCGGTGTGATTTTCGATGGTGACCAGGTCGCCGATGCTGACCGAACGGTCGAGCAGGATGATGAAGCCGCTGATGTAATTGGCGGCGATTTTCTGCAGGCCGAAACCGATGCCGACGCCGAGCATGCCGCCGAACACCGAAAGCACGGTCAGGTCGATGCCCACAGCGGGCAGCGTGATCAGCAGCGCGACCAGCAGCAGCACGACCTGAACCAGCTTCGAGAACATCACGCGCAGGTTGACCTGCAGGCTGGTGGCGCGCATCAGCCGGTTTTCGGCGATGCGTCCCAGCCACAGCGCGATCATCAGCGTGGCGATGACCGAAACGGTGCCCTGCAGCACCAGCAGCAGCGAGAACCGGTGGTCGCCGACCTTGAAGCCGATTTCGTGCAGCGCTTCGCTCAGCTGCGGCCACAGGCCGGTCAGGTAGGTGGCGACGCCCAGCCATACCAGCCAGCTGATCCAGCGTTCCGAGGAACGCAGCCAGGCGCTGGGTGCGAAGGTGTGGCGCATCACGTAAATGGCCAGGCGCACCAGCGCCATCGCCAGCAGCAGGGTCGCGGCGACTTTCAGCAGGGGCGTGCTCTGCCAGATTCCCATCACCGCCCTGGCTACCAGCACCAGCAGCAGCGTAGTCACCGGGAACATCAGCCTTTGCATGCCGCCTATGCCCAGTGCCTGCGTGGAATCCGTCGGCGCATGGCTGCGTACCCGCTGGTCATATTGCCTGGAGATCAGCCAGCCGATGGTGATGCAGGCCGCGAGCACGCCGAGTTGCCACAGGATATTGATGCTGTGCAGATCAGCCCAGAGGTCTAGCAGCAGGGCCTGGAATTCGGAAGATGCGGACATCAGCGGTTCGCCGGGATGGAGGAAAAAGCACCCACGTTACACGCGGAATCGGAAACTACCCCGCAATTCTAGCATCATCGCGCAGCGATCAGTCCGCGATGCGCTCCAGGGCCGCGGCGAAAAAGCCGTCGGTGCGGTGGATGTGCGGCCACAGCTGCAGTTGTTCCCCGCAGTCGATGGTTATGCCTTGGCGCCGCAGCGGGTCGCCGCAATCGAGCGCGCGGAATCCGCCGTTCTCCTTGAGGAACCCGTCGACGATCTGCATGTTTTCCTCGGCAAGCAGGCTGCAGGTCGCATACACCAGCCGTCCCCCGGGTTTGAGCAGGCGCGCCGCAGCCTTGAGTATCGCAGCCTGCTTGGCGGTCAGTTCCGCGACGCTTTGCGGCGACTGGCGGAACTTGAGGTCGGGGTTGCGGCGCAGCGTGCCCAGCCCGCTGCACGGCGCATCCACCAGCACGCGGTCGATCTTGCCGGCGAGCCGTTTCACCTTGGTGTCGTTTTCGTGGGCGATCACCAGCGGGTGCAGGTTCGACAGGCCGGAACGCTTGAGCCGCGGCTTCAGCCGGTCCAGCCGCTTCTGCGACACGTCGAAGGCGTAAACGCGGCCCTGTGAATTCATCAGCGCACCGAGCATCAGCGTTTTGCCGCCGGCGCCGGCGCAGAAATCCACGACCAGGTCCGAGCGCCGCGGCGCCAGCAGGTAACCCAGCAGCTGGCTGCCCTCGTCCTGTACCTCGATGACACCGCCGGTGAACAGCGGATTGCGGTTGAGCGACGGCCTGCCTTTGATGCGGATGCCGACCGGTGAATAGGGCGCGGGTTCGGCCGTGATGCCGTTATTGTTCAGCGTTTTGAGTACGGTTTCGCGATTGCCGCGCAGCGTGTTCACCCGCAAATCCAGCGGTGCGGGTTCCTGCAGTGCACGTCCCAGCGCGCGGATGAATGCCTCGTCGTGCTGTTGCAGCAGGCGTTTGACGACCCACTGCGGCAGGTCGGCTTCGACCTCCAGCGGCATCGCCGACTGCGCACGGGTGGCATTGAGCCATTGGGATTCTTCAGTGGAGCACAGCGTGCCGAGTTCGCGCCCACTGTAGCCGGCGACGCGCGCCAGCCACAGCAGCACCAGTTGCCGCGGCGTCGCCTCCGGCGCGATGTGGTCGAGCAGCAGTTTGCGGCGGAGCACGCCGAATACGGTTTCGGCGACGAAGGCGCGGTCGTGCTGCCCCAGCGCCTGGCGTTCGCGGAAATAGCGGCTCAACACCGCATCCGCAGGGTATTCGAAGCCCAGTACCCGGGTCAGGGCACTGGCGGCCTCGGCGATGCGCGAGGCCGTCGGTCCCGGCTTCTCGGCCGGGGCAACGGGAGGTTTCATCGGTCGCTGACCTGGATTTCGCTGACCAGTTGTTCCCCGGCCGCTTCACCGTCGCGGCCGAAGAAGCGGATGCGCACCGGCAGGTTGCGGTAGTCGGGGGCCAGCCACACTGCGAGGCTTTCCCGGTCGTTTTCGCGGACCTGCACCACCGGCACCGTGCGCAACTGGCCCAGAGGCGTTTCGATGGTCTCCTGCGGCAGCACGTCGAAGCTGACGACATCGAGCCGGGAGCCGCGCGTGAAGGGCAGGGTGATGCGGCCGGGCGGCAGCGGCGACAGCGCCATGTTGTAGATGAAGCTGATCCAGTCCTGGCTGCCTGCGGGAAGGCTGGTCGTTTGCTGCTGCGGCAGCCGGCCAAGCCGAACCTGGCCCGCATCCCAGTCGAATACCGCCAGAGTTTCCTCGGTGCGGCTGCCGCGCTTGATGCTGGACAGGAAACGCCGGGGACGCAGGCCCTGTTCGGAGAGTTCGCCCTGGCTGAGATAGTTGAACCGGTGCGGCCGCAACAGTTCCAGCAGTCCGGAGCTTTCCGACTGGCTGCCGATTTTGTACTGCGAGTCTTCGAACTCCCAGGTCTGCACGGTCTGCCCGACGGGGGTCCGCTCGGGCCCCATGGTCAGCAGATAAGTGATGCGGCCGCGGCGCGGAAATTCCGGCAGCGGCGGTGTTTCGGGCATGCGGAACGCAGTGGGTTCCGCGCTGGCGACCACCACGGGCTCGGCCGCGGGTGTCGCCGCCGGCTCGGGCATTGCGGGTGCGACCGCCGTTGTTTCTTCGACCGGCTCTGCAGGAATGACGGGAGCGATTTGCCGCCGCGCCGGTGCAGGCCGCGGAGTCTGGCGCACGGCGGGGCGCGGCTGCACGGCCTGCGGCGGGGGCGGCGGTAGCGGTTCGAGGCGTGCGCTCAGCACCGGCGGTTCGGAAATCGCCGCGGGCGGCATCAGCCAGGATCCCGTCAACAATGCGGCGTGCGCGGCGATTGATACCACTGCCGCTGCGCCCAGACGCGCAGATGCCCGGCTCACGGCGTGATCTCCAGTTGCGCGATAATCTGTTCGAAACGGTCGCCGTCATCTTCGGTGATGCGCATTTTCACCGGCATCAGGTGATGCTCGCGCGCCAGCCAGATCTCGGTGGCGGATTCGTTTTCGGCATGCTGCTTCACCAGATGGATCGCCGCCATGCGTCCCAGCGGGGTGTCGATCACGGTATCGGGGCCGATGGAGTAACGGTACTGGTCGATTTTGCGGCCGTTGGTCATCGGGAAGCTGAGATTCTTCAGTTGTTCCGGCGTGAGAAACAGGAATTGGTACATCGCCGACAACCGATCCTGCGTACCCACCGGCAGGATCACGGTTTCACCGTGACCGTCGTGTTCCAGCTTCAGTTCCCCGGCGGTCCAGTCGAACTCGGCATGCACGCGCCGCGCATCCTTCCCGCCGCGCCTGCCGTCGAATGTTTTGGGGCGCAGCCCGTCGGGCCGCACGTCGCCGAAACTGGTGACCACGCCGGGCCGGCGCTGCATCAGCGCCAGCAGCCCGATGGCACGGGTTTCGCTGACGATGCGATAGGTGTACCCGCGTATTTCGAAGGATTCCTGCATCACTGCAGCCGGTACACCCTTGATCGTAAGGTTGTATTGCGCGTGCACGGATTGCGGGGCGGCCGCATCCGCAGCCGTGATGCGCAACAGCGCGCAGCCCAGCAACAGGGCAAGCAGGATCCGCTCAGTCATCGAGCCCCGGCGCGATCAGCGATGCGCCGCCACCATCCGTTCCGGAGATACGTACCGTGCCGTCGGCCGCCAGCGTGACGCGCCCTTCGCACAGCCAGCGCACCGCCTGCGGGTAGATGCGGTGTTCTTCGGCCAGCA
>JBMTEY010000067.1:0-13628 GCA_049433545.1 Burkholderiales bacterium
AAACTCGCCGAACACCAGGGCCTGCAGTGGATGCTGGCCGACATGGCGGTGGCGCGCGACGCCGCGCGGGGGCTGACGCAGCGCGCGATCGACACTTTGCTCTCCGGTGCACGCGGCACCATGGAAGCCTCGACCGCGAAACTGTTCGCCACCGAAGCGCTGGGCCGCGTCGTCGATGCCGCGGTGCAGATCCACGGCGGCATGGGTTACATGCGCGAGGCGGGCATCGAAACCACTTTCCGCGATGCGCGCATCGTGCGCATCTACGAAGGCACCTCCGAAATCCAGCGCAACATCATCGCCGGGTTGTTGCTCCGGGATGATTAATATAAATATATGTTTTAATTGATTATTTTATCTTACAGCGGAGCCCGTGCATGGCCAACATCCAGCAACTGATGAGTCTCGAAGGCCGCGTCAGCGTGGTCACCGGCGGTGCCACCGGCATCGGCTTGCAGATGGCGAAAGGCCTGGCCGAAGCCGGTTCGAACATCGTGATCTGTTCGCGGCGCATCGAGGTCTGCGAGGAAGCGGCGGGGCAGATCGAAAAAATCGGCGTGAAAGCTCTGGCGCTAGGCTGTGACGTGACCAAGGCCGATCAGGTCGAGGCAATGAAGGATGCGGTGCTGAAAAAATTCGGCCGCGTCGATGTGCTGGTCAACAATGCCGGGCGCGCCTGGGTGGCGCCGCCGGAGGACACGCCGCTGGAACGCTGGCAACAGGTGTTCGATCTCAACATCACCGCGCCGTTTTTGTGCGCGCAGGTGCTGGGCCGCGAGTTCATCAAACAGAAACACGGCAAGGTCATCAACATCGCGTCGATCGCCGGGCTGGTCGGGCGCAACCCGACCGCCTACAACTCGATCGCCTACGGCGCGAGCAAGGGCGCGCTGGTCAATTTCACCCGCGACCTCGCGGTGAAATGGGCGCAGCACAACATCCAGGTCAATGCGATCTGCCCGGGATTTTTCGTGACGCCGATCAACGAAAAGCTCTTCCAGAAGAACAAGGACAACATCGAACGCGAGATCCCGCTGAAGCGCACCGGCGGGCCGGACGACCTCAAGGGCATCGCGGTGCTGCTGGCGTCCGACGCCTCGAACTTCATGACCGGCGCCATCATTCCGGTCGACGGCGGCGCGGTGGCCTGGTAGAACCTATCCGATTTTGCGGGCCCGGCCGTAGAGCAGCGTCACGTTGATGCGCCGGTTGGTGTAACCGGGCCTGAAGTGCAGTTCGTCGGTGATGTGGATCAGGCTGGAATCGAAGATTACGCAGCGGTTTTCGCGGAAGGGCACGCGCATTGATTTTGCATTGTTCGCTTCCAGGAACGCGCGCATCTTGGACTGGTTCGTGTTGTAGTCGGCAAAGGTCCAGCTCTCCGGGGCGGGCACGTCATAGACGACCATGCCGCCGGTTTTTTTGTCCGTGCAGCTGTCCTCGGGCGTGATCCAGAAGTTGACGTTGATCTTCGCGAAATCCGCGTGCATGTTGATGCCCTGCAGGCGCTGGTCATACTTGAACCCCCAGGCCTGCAGCAGCGGATAATCGCCGATCACCTGCGGCATGGCGCGGCGCAGCTGTTCGGTGATCTCGAGCAGCACCGGCGGCGCAAACCCTTCGGGCAGCAGGGCGCCCAGGTAACCTTCGCCGGCCGAGAGTTTCCATACCGTGGCTTCCTCGCAGTATTTGCGCAGCGCCTGCAGCGCCTCCGGCGACAGGAAATTGTCGATGGCGACCACCGGCGGTTTTCCTTCGAGATACCGGCGCTCGATGTCCGCGTAATCATTGTTGCCGAGCGCGTTTCCCGAGTAGGGTTCTGCCGGGCAGTGGAAAACCGTGGTGAGGGCGGAACGAAATTCGTTTTCAGCCGCACCGGTCGGTGCGTAGCAGTAATCTGCTGCGGCGCCCGGACGGAAGTGGCGCTTGAGCACGGCCAGCGCCTGCTGTCCGCTGTCGCTCAGTATGCCCCGCTGCTGCAGCAATTCCAGCTGTTCGACATCATGCCGCACGCGAGGGTCAGGCACCGGCCAGGGCAGGATCGCCGCGGCGCTCCGCCTGGAAATGGCCAGCATCCGCGATTCCTCGAACAGCGCGCCGGCCATTGCCAGGTCATGCCTGGCCAGCGCGGCTTTTGCGAGTACCGACAGGCACTTGATGTCGCCGTGCATGCGTTCGCGATAGGTGTTTTCCAGTTCGTCGAGTTGTGCAAAGTTCCCGGACTCCGCGAAAACGCTGGCAAGACCGTGCAATGCGCCTTCGGCCTGCGCATCGGCAGCCAGCGCCGCGCGGAAGGCTGCTTCGGCTTTGGCTGCGTCGCCGATGCCCGCGTAGGCAATGCCGAGTACGGTGTGCACTTCCGCGGGCACCGGGGCGGCTGCCGGCAATTCATTGCGGACGCCGATCGCCCCGTAAAAGTCGCCGAGCCTGTTGTCGCAACGCATCATCAGCGCGACCGGCTGCGCGGCGCCCGGCACCACCTTGAGCGCGCGCAGCGCATTGCCCAGCGCTTCGTGATGGTTGCCGACGGCAAGGTTCATGCGGCTCAGCGTGAGCAGGGCACGATAATCGTCCGGATCGGCGAACATCACGGCCGAGGCATAGCGGTAGGCGTTCCGCCAGTCCTTGACCGATACGGCGATTTCGGCCATGACGGTCAGCAGCAGAATTTCGTCGGGCGGCGGCTCCGGCACGTATTGCCGGACAAAAGCGTCGGCTTTCTCGTGGGCACCGGCGCCCTGCATCGCCATCAGATAGATCGCCATCGCGTCATGCGGCAGGTCCGGATCCTTTGCTGCGCTGTCCGCTACGGCAAGCGCATCGGCGGGATTGCCCTGCGTCACCAGTATGGCCAGGGCATGCGCCAGGAACCGCAGTGCTCCGGGCTGCCAGGGATGGGTGTTGCAGACGTTCAGCACGGACGGCAGGTCACCGCACACGAAAAGACAGATTGCCGCTTCGAAGGCATCGTGGTCCGTCCGCGGCGGTGCTGACATCAGCAGCCGGTAGGCGTCGTCGGCTTTGCCGGTTGAACGCAGCTTTTTGATTTTCTGGTAGTTGTCGGACAGCATGACGGCAGCGGAGGCGAAGGGGGTGCAGGCATTGTAATCGTTCTGCAGCGGGCAGTTGCACCGCACTTCCCGGATGAAGGCATTGCGGCGCAGGCAAGTCCATGATTCGGGAAACCGGTATCTGCGCACGCCACTGCACCCTACAATGACCGGCACATCCCATTCTGAGGAACCCGTCATGGAAAGCCGCGGCAAACTGTTCAAGGAACTGATCAATCGCAAGGAAATCCTGATCCAGCCCGGCGTCTACGACGGTTACAGCGTGCGGCTGGTCGAGCGCGCCGGGTTCAAGACCGCGTCGATTTCCGGTGCCGGGGTGTCGGAGAGCCGCATGGGCTGGGCCGACCGCGGCGTGATGACCTTCGAGGAGAACCTCAACAACGCGCGACGGCTGGCGGATTGTTCCGACCTGCTGCTTCGCGCCGACGCCGACACCGGCTATGGCAACGCGATGACGGTGCATTTCGTCGTCCGTGCTTTCGAGAAAGCCGGCATGGCGGCGCTGATGATCGAGGACCAGGTGTGGCCCAAGCGCTGCGGCCACATGGCAGGCAAGTCCTGCATACCCGCCGAGGAAATGGTGCAGAAAGTCAAGGCAGCGGTGGATGCGCGCCGCGACAACGACTTCGTCATCGTCTCGCGCACCGATGCAGCCGGCCCGCACGGCGTCGACGAGGCAATCCGCCGCCTCAATATGTACGCCGAGGCCGGCGCCGACGTGATGTATGCCGATGCGCTGCTGTCGAAGGAGGACATCGCCAAGGTCGCGAAGAACGTGCTGAAGCCGCTGATCGTGAACATGGGCCTCGGCATGCGGCCGCGCAAGACCACGCCGCTGATGAGCCCGAAGCAGCTGCAGGACATCGGCGTCGCCGCGGTCAGCTACCCGCGCCTGCTGACCACAGCCGCGCTGCGCGGCATGATGAATGCGCTGGACGTGTTCAGGGACGAGGTGGTCGGCCAGAACAAGGTGGTCGAGCGCACCGACCTGCAGGTCGGCTTCGAGGAACTCAACGACCTGATGGGCATGAAAGTGCTGGACGAGATGGAGCAGCGTTACACCGTCAAATAACGGTGGCTGGTGATTGGCAAAGCACCGCCCCGGTTTTCTCCAGCCACTCGCCACCAGTCACCGTTTAGATCCCCCGGAACGAAGAGGCGACAAATGGGCATGACCATCGCAGAAAAGATCCTCGCCGCGAAAAGCGGGCGCAGGGCCGTGGCTCCCGGCGACGTGGTCACGGTCGACGTTGATACCGTGATCCTGTTCGACAACAACTTCATGCCCAACAACTGGCGTGACATCCTCAAGGTCGCCGACCCGGAGAAAATCGTGGTGACTTTCGATCACCGCGTGCCGGCGCCGACGCAGCAGGCCGCCGCGGCGCAGGTCACCGGGCGCGCGTTCGTGAAGAAGTTCGGCATCAGGCGCTTCCACGACGTCGGCCACAACCAGGGTATCAGCCACCAGCTGGTGGCCGATTACGGCTACGCGCTGCCGGGTTCGGTGCTGCTGTGCAGCGATTCGCACACCTGCAGCGCAGGGGTGTTCAACTGCCTGGCGCGCGGCGTCGGCGGGCCGGACATCATCTACGCGGCGATCAAGGGCCAGACCTGGTTCCGCTGCGGCGAGACGGTGCGCTACGAGCTGACCGGAAAACTTCCGGCAGCGGTGACCGCCAAGGATGCTTTCCTGCAGATCGCCGGCGTGCACGGCGCGCATGCGACGATGAATGTCGAGTACGGCGGTCCCGGCGTGGCGGGGCTTTCGATCAATGCGCGCAAGACGATTGCCGCGATGTCGGCCGAACTGTCGGCGGAATTCGCCACCTTCGAGGCCGATGCGGTGCTTGAAGCATGGATGCGTCCCCGCAATCCGGCGCCGTTCATTCCCGTAAAGCCCGATGCCGATGCGCAATACCTCGCCGTGCGCAAGGTCGATCTGTCGGCGCTGGAACCGCTGGTGGCCTTGCCCGACAGCGTGGTAAACAATTCGCAGCCGGTGGGCCAGGCCAGGGGTACGCGCATCGACCAGGCCTACATCGGTTCCTGTGCCAACGGCACCCAGGATGACATCGAACTGGCCGCAAAAGTGGTTAAAGGCCGGCGCGTAGCCGCCGGCGTGCGTTTCATCGTCACCCCGGCTTCACAGGTGGTGTATCGCGATACCGTGGCCAGCGGCGCGATCCAGACGCTGCTCGAGGCGGGGGCGATGATTGCGCCGCCGACCTGCGGCGCCTGCGGCGGCGGCCACATGGGCGTGCTCGGTCCCGACGAGGTCTGCATTACTTCCAGCACGCGCAACTTCAAGGGACGCATGGGGGATCCGAGTTCGCGGGTATGGATGGCCTCGCCGGCAACGGTGGCGGCATCGGCGCTGACCGGCGCCATCACCGATCCGCGGGAGTTCCTGCAATGACGGATCGACAAAATGCGGCCATGAAATTCAATGGCCGGGTCTGGATCGTCGGCGACAACATCAACACCGACCTGATCCTGCCCAACAAGGCCTTCTACCTGACGCATGAGGAACAGGCGCAGTACGTGTTCCATGCCAACCGGCCGGGCTGGGCGCAACAGGTGCAGAAGGGCGACATCCTGATCGGCGGTCACAACTTCGGCATGGGTTCCAGCCGTGCCGCGGCGCGTTCGCTGAAAAACCTCGGCCTCGCCTGCCTGGTCGCCGAATCGCTGAACGGCCTGTTCCTGCGCAACTGCGTGAACTTCGCGTTCCCGGCGCTGGAGTGTCAGGGCATCAGCACGGCGTTCAGCGAGGGCGAGATCGCCGCGGTTGATTTCGCCGCGGCGCGCGTGGATAACGTCACACGCGGCACTTCCCTGTCCGGCAAGCCGTTGCCGGCGCCGCTGATGGCGCTGGTGCAGGCCGGCGGCGTCTACCAGCTGCTGGAAAAAGAGGGCTTGATCGCGCCCAGGGCGCAGGGCGCATAGGCGCAATGTTTTTGTTGTATATTCAAAAGCCCATGTGCCGGTCGCCGCACGTCATGCGCGCATCGGTTGCCCAACATCCCGAGAGGAAATCATGTCCAAGATCACACTGCAGCAGGCCAATACCATCATCGAAAAAGCGTTCGCCAAGGCGAAGGAAATGAAAGTGAATCCGCTGGCCGTCGTCGTGCTTGATGATGCCGGCCATGTCGTCGCCGCACAGCGCCAGGACAAGGCAACGATGTTCCGTTACGACGTCGCGCTGGGCAAGGCGTGGGCGGCGGTGGCTATGGGCTGTTCCAGCCGCGCGCTGGCCGGCCGCGCCAAGGAAAACCCCAATTTCATGATCACGCTGTCGGCAACGGCGCAGGGCAAGTTCCTGCCGCAGCCGGGCGCGGTGTTGATCAAGGATGCCGCGGGCAACGTCGTCGGCTCGGCCGGCGGCAGCGGCGGCACCGGTGATGAAGACGAGGCCGTGTGTGCCTACGGTGCCGAGCAGGCCGGCCTGAAGCCGGTCATTTGATGCACGCGATACGCCATGGCTGATACTGCTGAAACCAGGACCAAGGGCGCCGTCAAGGGCGGCAACGGCAGGTTCATTTTCCCGCTCGAGGAAATGGCGCCGATCGAGGCCGGCACCGGTTATTCGACGGCGATGGGCCCGGTGATCGAGGGCGAGCGCATGCAGTGCGCGCTGGTGACCAAGGAGAAAGGCACCGGCTCGCGCCCGCACCTGCATCCCAACGAACAGTGGAACTACATCGTCAAGGGCAGGATGCGGGTCAAGGTCGGCGACGGTCCCGAGCAGATCTGCGGCCCCGGTACTCTGCTCTACTTCCCGGCGAACATCGTGCATTACACGATAGCCATGCCTGAAGAAGACGCGATGTTTTTCGCCGTGAAGGATCTGTCGCACGGCATCATCGGCAAGGCCGCCGACGGCACCATGGCCGGCGGCCATTACGATCCCGGCCACGGCCCCAAGAATACATAATGCCGCGCATCCCTCCCGCACGGCCGGGCGTGGCGCTGGCCGATGTCGATACGCCGGCGCTGATCCTCGACCTCGATGCTTTCGAGCGCAATCTGCGGCGGCTCACAGAGTCGCTGGCCGGGCGCAAGGTCATGTTGCGTCCCCACGCCAAGAGCCACAAGTGCCCGCAGATCGCGCTGCGCCAGATCGCGCTGGGCGCGGTCGGCGTTTGCTGCCAGAAGGTCAGCGAGGCCGAGGCCATGGTCGAGGGTGGCGTGCCGGACGTGCTGATCGCCAACGAGGTGGTCGGCGCGGCCAAGCTGAAACGGCTGGCGGCGCTGGCTCAACGGGCGAAAGTCACCGTCTGCGCCGACGACGCCGGCAACGTGCGCGATATCGATGCGGCGGCGCGTGAATGCGGCGTCACGCTCGACGTGCTGGTCGAAGTCAACGTCGGCGCCAACCGCTGCGGCGTCGAGCCCGGCGAGCCGGCGCTGAAAATCGCGCAAGCCATCGCCGCCTGCAAGAACCTGCGTTATGCCGGACTGCAGGCCTACCAGGGGGGCGCACAGCATTTGCGCAAGGTCGAGGAACGGCGCGCCGCGATTGACGGCGCGATCGCCGGCGTGCGGCAGACGCTGGCGCTCGTCGAAAAGGCCGGCCTGCCGCGCGGCAAGGTCACCGGTGCCGGCACCGGCACCTACCTGTTCGAGGCGGGAAGCAGCGTCTACGACGAACTGCAGGTGGGCTCGTACATATTCATGGACGCCGACTACGCGAAAAACGACTGGACCGAGAGCGGCATTCCGCGATTCGAGCACAGTCTTTTCGTGTGGACCACGGTGATGAGCCGCACTCGTCCCGGCGTCGCCATCGTCGATGCGGGGCTGAAAGCCTCCAGCGTTGACTCCGGCATGCCGCGGGTTGCCGATTTCCCGCAGGCCGAATTCCTCAAGGCCTCGGACGAGCACGGCGTGATCCAGATGAACGGTTCATCCGGCTTCGCGCTGGGCGACAAGCTGAAGCTGATTCCCGGGCATTGCGATCCCACGGTCAATCTCTACGACGAATTCGTCTGCGTGCGCGGAGGCAAGGTCGAGGCCCTGTGGCCGATCAGCGCGCGCGGCGCGGTCTGGTAAAGGAGCTGAACATATTGGAAGTCATCAGAAAAATCGGTTTCATCGGCGTCGGCAACATGGGCAATCCGATGGCGGCCAACCTGATCAAAGGCGGTTTCGAGGTCACGGTGTTCGATGCGCGGCCGGAAACCGCGGCGGCGTTCGTCGCGCAGCACGGCGGCCGGGCTGCGGAATCGCTGGCCGGGGTGGCGAGCGGCGCCGATGCGGTGATCACCATGCTGCCCGACGATAAAATCGTGCGCAGGGTGATGCTCGACGAAGGCGGCGCGGCGGCGGCGATGACGCGCGGCGCGGTTCTGATCGACATGGGCACCTGCGATCCGACCGGCACCCGGGATACCGCGGTGGCGCTGGAAAAAGCGGGCATTGCGATGCTCGACGCTCCGGTGATGGGCGGCGTGGTGTTCGCGAAGGATGCGACGCTGGACATCATGGCCGGCGGCAGCGAAGAACTGGTCGCGCGCTGCACGCCGGTGCTGCGGGCCATGGGACGCAGCGTCATGCATTGCGGATCGACCGGGTCGGCGCATGCGATGAAGGCGCTGGCCAATTATGTGAATGCCTGCGCGCTGATCAACGCCATCGAGGCGCTGACCATCGGCAGGAAATTCGGCCTCGATCCGAAAATGATGGCCGAGGCGCTGGTGCCCATGTGTGCAGGGCGCAATCACCCTATCGAGAAAAAAGTCATTCCGCAGATCCTCACGCACAAATACGCCACCGGCATGGCGCTCAGTTTCATCGCCAAGGATGTGAAGATCGCAGTCGATACCGCGCATGCGATCGGCGCCGCGGCGCCGCTGGCGGAGAAGGTGTCGGAACTGTGGAGCGATGCCGTCGGCAAGGTCGGCGCCACGGTCGACCAGACCGAAATTGTCCGTTATTGGGAAGAGGCGACTGGCGTCAAGCTCTGACGCTTCTTCAGCATTTGCCATACGCACAACACCGCCGCGGCGGCCAGCAGGTGTTTCAGCGAGTGGCCGCTGATTGCGCCGGCGCTGGCGCTGTAGATCTGGAAGTCGAGCAGTTCGGCCATCTTGGCCAGCACGTAGAGCACCACCCCGTAGAGCAGGTAATGCCGCCGGTCGTAACGGCCGGGGAAGGCCGCGATCACGTAGGGTATCGCCAGCAGCGGCGCGCCCTGCACCCAGATGTAGATCCGCAGGTCGCCGCTGTACTGCCACCAGAATACGCTGAATATGCCCACCGCCAGCGCCGCGGCGAGCAGCCGCAGTTCCAGTCGCGCGCCCAGGTGTTCGCTGACCAGCGCCGCGAACAGGCCCATGAAGGCGATGGTCATCGGCAGCCGGTCCCACACCAGCGTGTCGTCGTCGGGTGCGCCGTGGTAATACGCCGAGCCGAAAAACACCAGTGCGACGCCCGAAAAAAACACCAGCCACGAGCGCCACGCGCCGCTGCGGCTGTGCCAGGCGTGCAGTGCGCCGACGATGCCAGCGAGCAGGAACAGCAGATTGGAGGCGACGTTGCCGAAATTGGCGATGCCGAGGCAGCTGCGGCCGTCGGCGAACACGTGGTAGCCGCGATCCTGCAGGATGGGCGCGCCGTGGCCGATCATCAGCCAGAGGAGCGGACCCAGCACCAGCAGTACCAGCGCTGCAGTGCGTGCAGGGTGCGGCTGTGCCTTGCTGTCCATTAGCAGATCGTACTACAGGGAACGTACTGCGGTGAAAGTGACGCAGCGGAATGTTCCCCATCCGGCGTGATCGCGTTTACTATGCGATTTTTGAACCGGCAGTTATCGACCTGAGGAGGATTTGTAATGGCAGCGCAGAAAACAAAAGTCGTGCTCGGCACCGCAACCCCCGGCGGCGGTTTCCCCGCCTACGGCTGGCCGTATGCCGAAGCGCTCAACGCCGCCGATCCGACGCTGGACATCGAGCCCATCAACACCAAGGGCAGCGGGGAGAACGTCGGCCGCATCGAGAACGGAGAACTCGACATCGCGCTGGCCACCGGCGAAGTGACCTACGAGGCGGTCAACGGCATCGGCCGCGCGCCGTGCAAAAACATCCGCATCATCAACGCCACCTATTCGCAGGCGGGCATGTTCATGGTGCGCGCTGACAGCCCTTACCGGTCGATTTCCGACCTCGTCGGCAAGACCGTGGTGTGGGGCGCATCGAGTTCGGGCTTTGTGGTGCTCGCGCGTTACGTGTTCGACGGCCTCGGCCTCGACATCAAGAAGGATTTCGACGCGCGCCTGCTGGAGAAGGCCGGCGACGGCCCGCCCCTGGTCATCAGCGGCGAGGCCGCGGCAATGTGGGGAGGCGGCGTGGGCTGGCCGCCGTTCATGAAAATCGCGACCGCTCCCAAGGGCATGCGTTTCATTTCGCCGGGCGCCGATGAAATCAAGCGCATCCAGGCGAAGCACACCTTCCTCAAGCAGACGACGATGCCGGCGGGGAGTTATCCGGGGCAGACCGGCCCGGTGAATTCGGTGGGATCGTGGCCCTTCGTGCTGGCGCGCGCGTCACTGCCGGACGATGTCGCCTACAGGCTGGCAAAAGCACTGCACAAGGGCCATGCCGCGCTCGCCGCGAAGCTGGACCAGGCGCAGGAATCGACGCTGGAGAACACGCTGGCCGGTGTGCCGACCCGGGATCTGATCCATCCCGGCGTCCTCAAATACATGAAAGAGATCGGATTGGTCTGAAGGGCTGGTCTAGAACCCGTAAAGCCGAGCGGGGTTGGTTACCAGCACCCGCTCGCGCTGTGCTTCATCCGGCACCCAGTCGAGCAGCAGGTCGGTGAGGTCGCCGTCGTTGGGCGTCGCGCCCTTGTGCATGACGTGCGGCCAGTCGCTGCCCCAGATCACCTGATCGGCATTGGCTTTCAGCAGCGCGTGCGCATAAGGCACCGTGTCGGCATGCGGCAGCGGTGCGCCCGAGATGCGGTACGGTCCGGTCAGCTTGACCCAGGCCTTGCCGGCCTTCATCAGGCGCAGCAGCGCCTGGAAGCCCGGGGCCTCTAGCCCCAGCGCGGTTTTCATGTAGCCGAGATGGCCAAGCACGATCGGCACCGGAAAATCGGAGAAGGTTTTGTCCATGTCCGGAAATTCATCGGCGTGCATCAGGAATTCCATGTGCCAGCCCAGCGGCGCGACGCGCGCTGCCAGTGTCCGCAGCATGTCCATCGGCAGCGTGCCGGGCTTGCGGTCCTTGACGTCGACGATGTTCACCCTCACGCCGCGCACGCCAGCGGCATGCAGGTTTTTTATTTCCGCATCGCCGATCGCTGGATCGACCACTGCCACGCCGCGCAGCCGCTGCGGATCGGTTTTCATCGCGTCGAGCATCGCCGAATTATCGGTGCCGTAGACGCTGGGCTGTACCAGCACCGCGCGGCTGACGCCCATGGTGTCAAGCATGTGGCGGTAGTCGGACATCAGGCAGTCGGGCGGCGTGTAGACCCGTGCCGGCGAATAGTCGTAACGCGCGGCAGGTCCCAGCACATGCGCATGGGTATCGCAGGCGAACGAGGGCATGGTCAGCCGCGGTTTGCGCGGCTTGAAATCCGGTCCGGCGCACAGCGGCGCGCCGGGATTGGGGTCGTTGACGGACATATATTATAAGTATTTGTTTTTATTGATATTTTTATCAGGCCATCGCGGGCTGTGCGGCCTTCAATCCGGGCATGTCGAAATCGATCGCCTTCAATTCGGTGGCAAGCGAGGCGCGCTCTTCCTTTGTCAGTTCGAGCAGCGGCGGGCGCACGGTGCACCACTGGTCGTCGCCGCTGTAGAGCGCGACGCCGGCTTTCAGCGCGGCGATCATCAGGTATTTCTTGCCGAAGGTGTTGCGCGCGACGTCGAGCGCTTTCTGTTGCGCATCGGCATCGGCGTTCTGCCATTCGCGGTAGAGCTTGTCGATCGGTCCCGGGTTGACGTTGGCAGTGGCCGAGATGCAGCCAGCGCCGCCGTTACGCATGTTGGCGAGCAGGAAAGATTCGCTGCCGACGAACATGTCGAAGCCGCTATTGGCGAAGTTGTCGAGGAACACCTTGGTGTTGTTCCAGTCACCCGAGCTGTCCTTCATGCCGGCGATCGCCGTCGGATATTTTTTCAGCAGGCGCTCGACCAGTTTCGGAGTGATGCCGACCACCGCGACCGGCGGGATGTGATAGAGGTAGATGCGCAGCCGGTCGTCGCCGACGCGCTCGATGATTTCCGAATAATTGCGGTAGAGCCCCTCATCGCTGACGCCCTTGTAATAGAACGGCGGCAGCATCAGTACGCCGGCGCAGCCGGCTTTCACCGCGTGCTCGGTCAGGCGCACCGAATCGGTCAGCGCGCAGCAACCGGTGCCCGGCATCATTCGCGACGGGTCGACCCCCGCGGTCAGCAGCGCGTCGAGCAGCGCGGTGCGCTCGTTGAACGACAGCGAGTTGGCCTCGCTGTTGGTGCCGAAGGCGGCGAGGCCGGATCCCTGCGAAATCAGCCATTTGCAGTGCGCGATGAATCGCGATGCGTCGGGATTCAGGTCCTTGTCGAACGGTGTGACCACCGGGGCGAGCACGCCCTTGATGCGTTGCGTCTTGCTCATGGGATGAGTCCTCTGGGGAACAAGTATTGAATAAGAAAGTATTGAAGGATTGGAAATCGTCCGCGGCAAATCCGGCGTGGCGGGATGGCGCGCGACAGCCCGCATAGGATATCACCGTGCCGCGCCAGCCGAAATCGCCGGAGATTCGATTGTCAGCTGCGGGGTCAGGCAGTAAGCTCCCGGCTCCACTGCGGCGCAAGCCGCACCGCACAACAATATGAACCTGCAACAATCAGGAGGAAAACCAATGAAATGCTCAGCGTTGATCGCGGCCGGCTTGACGGCCTTGTTGCTTCCCGCGACTCAGGCCGCCGGATATCCGAGCAAGCCGGTGCGCATGGTGATTGCGTTTTCGCCAGGCGGTCCCAGTGACATCCTGTCGCGGCTGATCGGGGGCAAGCTGGCCGAACGCATGGGCCAGCCGTTCGTATTCGACAATCGCCCCGGCGCTGGCGGCAATATTGCGGGCGATATCGTTGCCCACAGTCCGGCAGACGGTCATACGCTGATGATCGCCAACAACAGCGTACTGGCGGCCAATGCATCGCTCTATCGCAGAATGACATTCAATCCGTCGAAGGATCTGGTGCCGGTAGTGTGGGTGGCGTCGCAGCCGAACATCCTGGTCGTGCATCCGTCGCTTTCCGCTGGCAGCGTCAGGGAACTTATCGTCTACCTGAAAGCGAATCCCGGAAAAATCAACTATGCCTCGTCGGGCAACGGTGCGGCGGCGCATCTGGCAGCCGAACTGTTCAAGAGCATGACCGGGACCGACATGGTGCACATTCCTTTCCGCGGCGCGGCGCCGGCGCTTGCGAACGTGCTTTCGGGACAGAGCAAGGTGATTTTCGCCACCGCACTGTCGGTGAAAGGACATCTCGATGCCAAGCGGCTGCGCCCGCTGGGAGTCACCACGGCGACGCGCATGAAGACGATA
>JBMTEY010000068.1:0-13545 GCA_049433545.1 Burkholderiales bacterium
CGGAATTCGTCGTCGATGCCGGCGCGCTGGCGGTGATCGACGGCCACGACGGCGTTGGCCACGTGCTGGCGAAACACGCCGCGGAAGAGGCGATCAAACGGGCGCAGGCGCATGGCATCGCCGCGGTCGGCGTGCGCATGTCCAACCATTTCGGCACCTGCATGTATTACACGCTGATGGGTGCGCGCGCGGGCTGCGTGATGCTGCTCACGTCCAACGGCGGGCCGGCGATGGCGCCCTGGGGCGGGCGCAAAAAAATCGTCGGCACCAATCCCTGGTCGGTGGCGGCGCCTGCGGGCAAGCATGCGCCGTTCGTGGTCGACATGGCGAACACCGGTGTCGCACGCGGAAAAATTTACCTGGCGCGCAACAGGCGGCTGCCGATTCCGCTGGGCTGGGCGATCAATGCCGACGGCGCGCCGACCACCGATCCGCAGGAAGCCATTGACGGCATCATCCTGCCGATGGCGGAACACAAGGGTTATGCGATCGCGGCGATGGTCGACATGCTCTCCGGCGTGCTCACCGGCAGCGGTTTCCTGTCGGCGGTGCACAGTCCGTACAAGACCGCGGACAAGAGCAACTGCGGGCATTTTTTCATTGCCATCAACATCGCGGCGCTGCAGCCGCTGGCGGAATTCAACTCGCGTATGGAAGAGTTCATCCGCGAGATCAAGTCGGTGCCGCTGGCACAGGGCTATGACGAAGTGTTCTATCCCGGAGAGATGGAAGCGAAAAACGATGCGCGCAACCGCGCCTCGGGCATCACGTTTCCGGAGGACACCCTCGCCGATCTGCGGCGCATCGCGGAAGAAACGGGATTAAAGGCTCTGCTGCCGCTGGCCTGAGTGCGCAGCTTCCCAGCCCAGCATCGCCGCCTTGCGCGCGGCGCCCCAGCGGTAGCCGGTCAGCGCGCCGGTGGCGCGGATCACGCGGTGACAGGGAATCAGGTACGCAACCGGGTTGGCGCCGACGGCTGTTCCGACGGCGCGCGCCGCATCCGGCATGTCCATTGCCTGCGCGAGGTCGCCGTAGGTGGTGACGGCGCCGGCGGGCAGCGCCAGCAGTGCGCGCCAGACCTGGACTTGGAAATTGCTGCCCTTGACCAGCAATGACAGCGGTTGCGCGGGTGTACCGTCCAGCGGTTCGAAGATGCGGCGGGCGATGTTTGCGGTGGCGGCCGGTTCGCGGATCAGGCGCGCGTTGTGCCATGCCGTCGCGAGCAGTGCGCTGCCGTCCTCGTCTTCGTTGCCGAGGAACTGCAGCGCACAGACGCCACGGATGGTTATCGCGATCAATGCCGGACCAAAACGGGTGTCGTGCACGCCCCAGCGGATGTCGAGCCCGGCGCCGCCCAGTCTGGCCTCTCCCGGGGACATCGCCTCCAGCGTCACGAACAGGTCATGCAGCCGGCCGCCGCCCGACAGTCCGACGGCCGCGGCAAGATCCAGCGTGTTGCGCGTTTCAGCAATCCGGCGTCGCGCGTCTTCGACGGTCAGGAACTGCAGGAACCGCTTGGGACTGACGCCGGCCCAGCGCGTGAACAGGCGCTGGAAATGATGTTCGCTCAGGCCGACATGCCGTGCGATCCGTGCGAGGTCGGGGCGGTTGTGTGCATGTTCGTGCAGCCAGTCTATGGCCTGCGCGATGCGGGCATAGTCGGGATGCGTTTCGGCGGCAGTCTGATCCATGGCGGTCAGCATAGCGCCGGACCGCGGGTCGTGGCGACCCGATTCTTGCGCTGCCGTTCTAGCGCGGCTGCTGGCGGCGGTCGCCGGCCGGCGGCGGCGCGACTTTCATGATTTCGTCGATGGTGGTCATGCCGGCGGCGATTTTCATCGCGCCGCTGATGCGCAGCGGTTTCATGCCTTCCTTGCAGGCGGCATCGCGCAGCACGTCGAGATCGGCGGACTCCACCACGCGCTCGCGCAGCGCCTGGTTCATCACCATCATTTCGTAGATGCCGACGCGGCCCATGTAGCCGGTCATCCGGCATTCCAGGCAGCCCTTGTTGATGTAGGTCTTGCCCCGCGGGTTGGGCGCCTTCCACGGCGCGACCAGCGCGTTCCAGACCTCGTCGTCGTAATCGTGCTGTTCCTTGCAGTGCGGACACAGCGTGCGCACGAGGCGTTGCGCCATCACCCCGAGCAGCGTCGACTGCAGCAGGTAGGGCGGCACGCCGAGGTCGAGCAGGCGGGTGACAGCCGACGGCGAGTCGTTGGTGTGCAGCGTGGAGAGCACGAGGTGGCCGGTCAGTGCAGCCTGGATCGCCATCTCGGCGGTTTCAAGGTCGCGGATCTCGCCGACCATGATGATGTCCGGGTCCTGGCGCATCAGCGTGCGGATGCCTGAGGCGAAATCGACGCCGATGGCTGATTGCACCTGCATCTGGTTGAAGGTGGGTTCGACCATTTCGATCGGGTCTTCGACGGAGCAGACGTTGACCTCGGGTGCAGCAAGGTGTTTCAGCGTCGAATACAGCGTGGTGGTCTTGCCCGAGCCGGTGGGGCCGGTGACCAGGATGATGCCGTGCGGCGCCGAGGAGATGTGCGACCACTTCTTCTCTTCTTCCTCGGAGAAGCCCAGCTCGCGGTAATCCTTGACCAGGTTTTCCGGGCTGAAGATGCGCATCACCAGTTTTTCGCCGAAGGCGGTGGGCATGGTCGACAGCCGCAGTTCAACTTCGTCGCCCTCGGGGGTTATGGTCTTCAGGCGGCCGTCCTGCGGGCGGCGCTTTTCGACGACGTCCATGCGACCGAGGATCTTGATGCGCGAGGTCATAGCCGCCAGCACCGGCGTCGGGATCTGGTAGACCTGGTGCAGCACGCCGTCGATGCGGAAACGCACGTTGCCGGAGTCGCGCCGCGGTTCGATGTGGATGTCGCTCGCGCGCTGCTCGAAGGCGTAGGTGAACAGCCAGTCGCAGATGTGGACGATATGCTGGTCGTTGGCGTCGAGCTGGCCGCTGCATCCCAACTGGACGAGTTGCTCGAAGTTGGCGATGTCGGAGACCGCGCCCTTGTCCTTGTCGGCGGCGCCCTTCACCGAGCGCGCGAGGTTGTAGAACTCGACGATGTAACCCTGGATGTCGATCGGATTGGCGATGACGCGCTTGATGTCGAGGCGCAGCACCTGCTTCAGCGAGGCTTCCCAGCCGCGCACCCAGGGCTCGGCGGTGGCAATGGTGGCCTCGCGCGTGGTCACGCTGACCGGCAGTATCTTGTAGCGCGCAGCGTAGGCGTTGGACATCACCTTGGTCACGGCGGTGAAGTCGATCTTGAACGGATCGATGTGCAGGTACGGCAGTTTTGCCTTGTCCGCCAGCCATTGCGTCAGCGTTTCGACGGTGAGCACCTTGCGCGGATTTTTCGGGTCTTTCCATTTCTGGTCCGCGACGACCACCAGCGGATGCACGTCGGCCCGGCTGTAGCGGCGGTTGGCGACCAGTTTCTCCGCTTCGTCCTTGGGTACCATGCCGTCGGCAATCAGGTCGGCAACAACCTGCGCCAGTGTCAGCGGACGGTCGCCTTGGGGAGGTTGCGCTGCAGGCACGGAGGACATGGACGGTGAATATACCAATTTCTTCAATGATTTACCGGATCATTGTCGCGGTGGGCAAGTCGGCTGTTGCGGTTTGCAGCCAGTCTTGAGTAACTGCACATTTTTAGTGCCCAAATTGCCTTGGTGCACCATTAATGTGCGCAGCGGGGGCTGCATTTATCATAAATATCAATAAAAACAGTTGCTTGAAATCAGGAACAAGTATTGCTTTGCTAAACAAATTCACTTCCCGGGGGAGGTCCTATGGAAGCCGTCAAAATCAGTACCGATACGTTGTTCATACTGCTGGGCGCCATCATGGTGCTGGCCATGCATTCCGGCTTTGCGTTTCTCGAGGTCGGCACGGTGCGGCGCAAGAACCAGGTCAACGCGCTGGTGAAAATTCTCTGCGATTTCGCGGTTTCCACCATCGTCTACTTTTTTGTCGGCTACGGCGTCGCCTACGGCGTGTCGTTCATGGTCGGTGCGGACCAGCTGGCGCAGAAAAGCGGTTTTGAAATCACAAAGTTTTTTTTCCTGCTGACCTTTGCCGCGGCAGTGCCGGCGATCATTTCCGGCGGCATTGCCGAGCGCGCAAAGTTTTATCCGCAGCTGATAGCCACCGGCATCATCGTCGGGCTGATTTATCCGTTCTTCGAAGGCATCGCCTGGAACGGCCGCTACGGCGTCCAGCAATGGATAGAGTCGGTGGCCGGGGTCCCCTTCCATGATTTCGCCGGTTCCGTGGTGGTGCATGCGGTGGGCGGCTGGCTCGCGCTGGCGGCGGTGATCCTGCTCGGACCGCGCATCGGCCGTTATCCCAAGGAGGGCGGCGTCGCGGCGCAGCCGCCGTCGAGCATCCCGTTCCTCGCGCTGGGTGCGTGGATACTGACCGTGGGCTGGTTCGGTTTCAACGTGATGTCGGCACAGACCATCGACAAGATTTCCGGGCTGGTCGCGGTGAATTCGCTGATGGCGATGTCGGGGGGCATCGTTGCCGCGCTGGTGCTGGGCCGCAACGATCCGGGCTTCGTGCACAACGGCCCGCTGGCCGGACTGGTCGCGGTATGCGCGGGTTCCGACGTGATGCATCCGGCGGGTGCGCTGGCCACCGGCGTGGTGGCGGGCGCGCTGTTCGTCTGGATGTTCACTTTGACCCAGAACCGGCTGAAGATCGACGATGTGCTGGGGGTGTGGCCGCTGCACGGCCTGTGCGGGGTTTGGGGTGGCATCGCCTGCGGCATTTTCGGGGCTAAGGCGCTGGGCGGCCTCGGCGGCGTCAGCCTCACCGCACAGCTGATCGGCACCGGGCTGGGCGTGGTGATCGCGCTGGTCGGCGGCTTCGCGACCTACGGCATTATCAAGTCGGTGATCGGCATTCGCCTCAAGCGTGAAGAGGAGTTCAACGGTTCCGACCTGACGATCCACAAGATCGGGGCGACGCCCGACCGCGAAGCGAGCTGGTAGTCGTGCGGGTTCAGAACGTCGCCGTGCCGCGCATCGCGTAGCAGCCGGCGGCGTTCGCCGTCCACAGTTCGACGGAGTTGCCGTCGGCGGCAGGCTGGCCGTTGACGCTGAAGGTTTCCTGGTGGAACACCGGGTGGGTGGCGCGGTAGTCGAGCGTGCGCACCGGCCGCGGGTCGTGGCGCCGGCAAAGATCAAGCAGCAGCGTCGTCTGCAGCGGGCCATGCACGATCAGCCCGGGATACCCCTCGACGTCGCGGCAGTAGTCGATGTCGTAGTGGATGCGGTGGGCGTTGAAGATCAGCGCCGAATAACGGAACAGCGTGGCCTGGTTGGTTTCGACTTCGCGCCGCCATGCAGCGGTTTGCGGTGCCGGTTTCCCGGGCGGCGGCGCAGTACCCGGCGCTGCGGCGTCACGGTAGACAATGTCATGTTCCTCGACGATGGCGACGGTGCCGTCCGCGGTCAACGTGTGCCGTACCATCACGAATACCAGGTTGCCGCTTTTGCCGGACTTGGCATCAACAGACATCACCTCTGATTCCCGGCGCAGGGTCGCGCCGACGCAAACGGGCTGGCGGAAATCGATGCGCCCGCCCGCCCACATGCGGCGCGGCAGCGGCACCGGCGGCAGGAAGCCGCCGCGTTTGGGATGGCCGTCATGGCCGAGTTCGGAGCCCGGTGCGGTTTCGAGGAAATACAGCCAGTGGCCGCTGTGCGGGATGGCTTCCCCCGTTTGCGGAAACGTATCGCGACGGTCCAGCGTCGCCGCCAGCGCGGCGATCGGCCAGGCCGCGGCGATGTCGTCGCGGATTTCTTTTTTGCCGATCCAGCTGCGCAGGTGTTCAAGATCAATCGTCATGTTCATGTGTTTGGCGGTGACAAGGCCGTGACTTTCACAATGTAGGCCGAATCGATTGTTTCGGCAAAACGGTGATTTCGCCGGGCCTGTGTATCAGGTCGAATTATAATGACGAAATCCGGCGTATCTCGGTAGTGTTCTTCCCCGCACTGATTCTGCCGGTGGCGGCGGCTGTGTTCCCAACTGGATCAAGGATCGATGATGGAATGGCTGACTGACCCGCATGCTTGGCTCGCACTGGCTACGCTGACCGCGCTGGAAATCGTGCTCGGCGTCGATAACATCATTTTCATTTCGATCCTTTGCGGACGGTTGCCCGAGCACCAGCGGGAAAAGGCGCGAACGATTGGCCTGATGTTTGCGATGCTGACGCGGATCGGTCTGTTGTTCACTCTGTCCTGGCTGATGACACTGACCGCCCCCCTGTTTTCCTTCATGGGCAAGGAAGTGTCTGGACGGGATCTGATCCTGATCGGCGGCGGGCTGTTCCTGCTTTGGAAAAGCGTGCATGAAATTCACAACGCCCTCGAAGGCGAGGGCGACGATCACGCCGGAGTCGCCGCTGCGACTGCAACTTTCGGCGCGGTGATCATGCAGATCGCGATCATCGACATCGTTTTCTCACTCGATTCGGTGATTACCGCGGTGGGCATGGTCGATGAGCTGGCGATCATGGTGGTCGCCATTGTCATCGCCGTTGGCGTGATGCTGTTTGCCGCAGGGCCGATCGGAAAATTCGTCGATAACCATCCGACCATCAAGATGTTGGCGCTGTCGTTCCTGATCCTGGTCGGCGTCGCGCTGATCGGCGAGGGCTGGGGCTTCCACATCCCCAAAGGTTACATCTACTTCGCGATGGCGTTTTCGGTGGCGGTGGAAATGCTCAATCTGCGGCTGCGTGCGAAGCGCCGGCCGGTGGAACTGCGCAAGCACCTGCCCTGACGCAACGCAAGTTGCGCTGTTCAGCGCGTGAATCCGAGCGCCTGCGACGCCTGGGGGCTGCCGTACATTCCCGTTGAATTGTGTCCAACGCCGGGGACTTCCACGAGCGTCCAATTGAAGGTCCAGCCACGTTCGCGTGCGACGCGTTCTGCAGCGTGGAATGCGTTCAGCCCGCGCGCATGCCGCGTGCGTCCCTGCGCCATCCCGGCCGGACGCATGTCCAGGTCCTTGTCGAGGATATCGCCGGTACCGAGAAACACGGTGAGCGGTTGAGCAAGATACTGTTTTAATCGCGACTCGTCGCGCATGGCGGCGGGCAGGTCGCCGAATCCATAGGGGAAACGTTCACGGATATCCGGCAGAACCCAGGACGAGGGATTGGTCACGACATAACGTTTTGCGGTACCCGGGGCGAATGCGGCCATGCGGTTCACGATCTGGCCGCCGGCGGAGTGGCCGAGCAGCAGGTATTCCAGAGGCTGTCCTTCGCGTTCACGCAGATGCCGGATGACGCCCTCAACCAGCTTGCTGGTCCACTGGGCTTCGGGTTCAACGGTGATCTGACCTTCCAGCACGTTGCGGCTGACGCGGGTGATGCCCAGCGCCTGGTAGCGCCAGTACGGAAAGCGTTCACGGTCGAACAGCGGCATGACCAGCAGCAGGCCGTGCCGGTCCGCCAGCGGCTGTGCCGCCTTCATGTAGGTATCGATTTGGCGCGACAGGCCGTGAAAACTCAACAGCAGCGGCCCGTTGCGGTAACCGGCGGGTTTGTAGGCATACACCTGCAGTGGCACCTGGTTGACGAGCAAGTCGAGTTCGCTGCGTCCTTCGGGCAGGGGGGGCGGCGTGTGCGGCGAGCGATGCCAGGCCGATCAGCAGACAGGCGAAAAGGCGGGAGATCATGCCGGGTGGGGATATCAGAATGGCGCCGTTCCGGTGAGCGTCGTGCGCTCCATGCGCCGGCGCTGCGGCAGTGCGTAATCGAACACCGCCCGGTGCTGGGTGGAGCAGTTGTCCCAGATCAGGAAGTCACCCGCGCGCCACTGGTGCCGGTAGACGAATTCAGGCCGGGAGACATGCTCGAACAGCAGGTTGAGGATGCGCTCGGACTCGTCCTGCGGCAGGTCGGGTATGCGCGAAGTGTAGCCTTCGTTGACGAACAGGCAGGGTTTTTTTGTGTAGGGATGGGTGCGCATGATCGGATGTTCCACGTCCGGCGTGCGCGCTTTCTGCGCTTCGGTGAGCGGCGGCCGCGGCCCGCTTTTGCGGTCGCGGTAATAACCCTTGGCATATGAAGTCACCGCGCGGCGACCGGATACCGTGCGCCTGATGTCTTCAGGCAAGGCATTCCACGCTGCGGTGGTGCTGGCAAACAGGGTGTCGCCCAGCGGCCGGCCGGTATCGTCGTGGGGCACTTCGTGGGCATAGAACAGCGAACCACGGCTGGGCGTGGCCATGTAGGCCAGGTCGGAATGCCAGAACAGGCCCGCATCCTGGGTGCCGATCGGTTTGCCGTTTTCGATGACGTTTGAGACCACGAAAATTTCGGGATAACCCGGCTTGCAGCAGTCCACCCGGACGTGTTTTTCAAGTTCGCCGAAACGCCGGCTGAATTCGATATGTCGTTCCGGGGAGAGTTGCTGGTCGCGAAAGAATATGACCTCGTGTTCGTGCAGCGCAGTTTCGATGGCGTGAAACGTGGGGTTGTCGAGCGGCTGCGCAAGATCAATGCCGCGGATTTCGGCGCCAAGCGCGGCTCCGGTGGAGCGTATGTCAAGCATGGTTGTGGTCTTCTCCGGTGGTGCCTGTGTTGTGTTTTTATGGCCGGGTGATAAGCGGATGTCAGCCGAATGCGGGAATCCCGGTCTGTGCGCGGCCGAGGATCAGCGCGTGAATGTCGTGGGTGCCTTCATAGGTATTGACGGCCTCGAGATTCATGACATGGCGGATTACGTGGAACTCGTCGGCGATGCCGTTGCCGCCGTGCATGTCGCGCGCAACGCGCGCAATATCCAGGGCCTTGCCGCAGGAATTGCGCTTCAGCAGCGAAATCATTTCCGGCGCGACGCGATCTTCGTCTATCAGCCGCCCAAGCCGCAGCGCGGCATGCAGCGCCAGCGTGATTTCGGTCTGCATGTTGACCAGTTTCAGTTGTACCAGCTGGTTGGCGGCGAGCGGGCGGCCGAACTGTTTGCGTTCCAGGGTGTAGTTGCGCGCGGCGTGCCAGCAGAATTCCGCCGCACCCAGCGCGCCCCAGGCGATGCCGTAGCGCGCCTTGTTGAGACAGGAGAACGGGCCTTTCAGCCCCGACACCTCCGGCAGCACGTTTTCTTCGGGCACGAATACGTTATCCATCACGATTTCGCCGGTGACCGATGAGCGCAGGCTGAACTTGCCTTCGATCTTCGGCGCCGACAGACCTTTCATGCCTTTTTCCAATATGAAGCCGCGGATCACGCCGCCGTCGTCCTTGGCCCACACCAGCAGCACGTCGGCGAGAGGTGCGTTGGTGATCCACATCTTGGCGCCGCTGACGAGATAGCCGCCGTCGGCCTTGCGGCCGCGGGTGGCCATGCCGGCAGGGTCGGAGCCGGCATTGGGCTCGGTCAGGCCGAAACAGCCGATCCATTCTCCAGTTGCCATCTTCGGCAGGTATTTTTGCTTTTGCGCTTCGCTGCCGAAGGCGTAAATCGGATACATCACCAGGCTGGACTGCACCGAAAGGGCGGAGCGGTAACCGCTGTCGACGCGTTCCACTTCACGCGCGATCAGCCCGTAGCAGACGTGGTTTACGCCGGCGCAACCGTAGCCTTCGATGGTCGGTCCGAGAAATCCGAGTTCACCCATCTCGTTCATGATTTCGCGGTGGAATTTTTCGTGGCGGTTGGCTTCCACCACCCGCGGCATCAGCTTCTCCTGGCAATAGGCGCGCGCGGTGTCGCGCACCATGCGTTCTTCGTCGCTGAGCAGGTCTTCCAGCAGCAGGGGGTCGTCCCACTGGAAGGTGGGTCTGGTAGTGTTCATCAATGTCTCCGGAAACGGCGGGCAGTGAGCGATGACCCGATTTTAATCAATTTCAGCTGCGGCGCTCCGCGGGTTCTATCGTGCCCAGGTGGAAACGATAGTCGCCGGCGCTGCGATCGGCATAGTAGTGGGTCAGGGTGTTGCGTACCGTGGCGAATGCGATTCTGTCCCAGGGAATCTCGGTTTCATCGAACAGGCGCACTTCCAGGGATTCGGTTCCGGGGCTGAAATCGAGGTCGAGCAGGCGGGCGCGGAACAGGATGTAGACCTGGTTGATGTGCGGAATGTTGTACATCGCGTAGAGGGGGCCGATTTCGACGCGGGCGTTGGCTTCTTCCAGGGTTTCGCGAACAGCGCCCTGCGCGGTTGTTTCACCGTTTTCCATGAAGCCGGCGGGGACGGTCCACAAGCCTGACCGCGGTTCGATCGCGCGCCTGCACAGCAGGATGCGGTGCTCCCATTCGGCGATGCAGCCGACGATCATTTTGGGATTCTGGTAGTGAATCGAGCCGCAGGCATCGCAGACGTGCCGGGGCAGTGTGTCGCCTGCGGGAACCTTGAGCGCAACGGCAGAGCCGCAATTGCTGCAGAACTTCATTGGATGATCCGGATTTTTACGGGCAACTATATGTCATCAGGCGCCGGGGCGGCAGTCAATCGTTTCTGCGGTCTGCGGATTTGAAAGGCGTACGCGCCGACAATTCGTGATCGTGCATTTCCATTATCGCCGATTCACGCTCCAGGAAATTTTCGATCGCGGCTGAAAACTCCGGATGCGCCAGCCAGTGCGCGGAATGCGTGGTCACCGGCATCAGGCCGCGGGCCATCTTGTGTTCGCCCTGAGCGCCGCCTTCGAATACCTGCAGGCCGTTGCAGATGGCATATTCGATGCCCTGGTAGTAACACGCTTCAAAGTGCAGGGAAGGGTGATATTCAAGCGCCCCCCAGTGCCGGCCGTAGAGGCGGGTCTCGTTCCGGATCAGCAGCGAGGCGGCAACGGGTGTTCCCTGGCGTTCGGCGCGGACCAGTACCATGTTGTCCGGCATCGCCGAGCCGAGGTGCAGGAAAAAATCCAGGTTCAGGTAGGGCGATGAGTGGTGTTCGCGGTAGGTCTGGCGGTAACAGCGCGCAAAGAATTTCCAGTCTTCGGGCCGGATGTCGCGGCCTTCAATCCAGCTGAAGGCGATGCCGGCATCGCGGACCCGGCGCCGCTCCTGGTGGATTTTCTTGCGCTTGTCGTGGCTGAGCCTGGCGAGAAACGTCTCGAAGTCCGGGTATCCCGCATTTTCCCAGTGAAACTGGCGTCCCCTGCGCAGCAGGAAGCCCCTGGCGGACAGGCATTCCAGATCGGCGGCCGACGGAAACAGGATGTGCAGGGAAGTGATGCCGGAGCGCCGGGCAAGTTCGAGGGCGCCGGTGATCAGCCGGTCGCGATGTTCCGGGTCGTGCACCAGCAGCCGCGAACCAGCGACCGGCGTGAAAGGAATGGCGCAGAGCAGCTTCGGGTAATACGCGATGCCGTGCCTGTGGTAAGCGTCGGCCCAGGCCCAGTCAAAGACATATTCGCCGTAGGAATGGTCTTTCAGGTAGAGCGGCATGGCGGCAACGAGTTTTGCATGCTCGTGCAGCAGCAGGTAGTGCGGGGCCCAGCCCGTTTCGGGGATGGCACAGCCGGTTTCATGCAGGCCGTGCAGGAAGGCGTGCCGCAGGAACGGATCATCGCCTGCGAGACGGTCCCATTCCACGGGGTCCACGTCACTCAGCGACGACGCCACTTGCAGCTTCAAGATGAATGCCCGGAGTAATGCGGAAAAAGGCTGATGAAGGCGGAAGAAGGGGGTGCGCGCCGATGATATATTAGCAATATGAAAATAGCGATTGCGCAATTGAATTTTACCGTCGGCGATCTTCCCGGGAATGCCCGGTTGATACTGGATGCCGCGCAGCGGGCGCGTGCCGCCGGCGCCGGCATCCTGCTGACTACGGAGCTGGCACTGTCAGGTTATCCCCCGGAGGATCTGTTGCTGCGGGACGATTTTTTCCAGGCCTGTGACCGGGCGTTCCGGGATATCGTCAGCGCCGTGTCCGGCATTACGGTGGTGCTCGGGCATCCGCACCAGATTGGCAACAAACGCTACAACGCGGCGTCCGTGATCCGCGATGGTGCGGTGGTGGTGACCTATCTCAAGCGCACGCTGCCCAATTACACGGTGTTCGACGAGGAGCGTTACTTCGATTCGGGCGACCTGCCATGCGTGTTCGAGCATGAAGGCGTGCGCATAGGCATCAATATCTGCGCGGATGTCTGGGAAGAACATGCCGCGAAAGCGGCGCGCGAAGCCGGGGCGCAGCTGCTGCTGGTGCTCAATGCGTCGCCCTATCACATCAACAAGCAGTTGACCCGTTACGAAGTTGTTCGTGAGCGGGTCAGCAACACCGGAATGTCGGTCATTTACGCCAACCAGGTTGGCGGGCAGGATGAACTGGTGTTTGACGGCGCATCGTTCGCGGTGGACGGCCAGGGTGAGCTGACGCACCAGTTGCCGGCTTTTGAAGAGGCATTGGCGGTGATCGACGTCGAAAACGGCGTCCCTGTCAGAGGTGTCATCGTGCCGCAAGCCTCGCTGGAGCAGGACATTTACCGGGCACTTACCCTGGGTGTGCGCGACTATGTCGGCAAGAACGGTTTTCCCGGTGCGCTGCTGGGCTTGTCCGGGGGCATCGATTCCGCGCTTACGCTGGCCGTCGCGGTCGATGCACTGGGAGAGGAGAGGGTGCATGCGGTGATGATGCCGTCGCAGTTTACTGCCGACATGAGCCGCGAGGATGCAAAGGCGCAGGCTGTTGCGATGGGTGCACGTTACTCCGAAATCGCAATCAAGCCCTTGTTCGATGCATTCCGTGCAGCGCTGGCAGACCAGTTCCGCGGCCTCAAGGAAGATGTTACCGAGGAAAACCTCCAGGCGCGGATTCGCGGAACGTTATTGATGGCGCTGTCCAACAAGAGTGGAGCCATCGTCCTCACCACGGGCAACAAGAGTGAAATGGGTACCGGATATGCCACGCTTTACGGCGACATGGCGGGCGGGTTCGCCGTGCTGAAGGATTTGCGCAAAACGCTGGTATACCGCGTGTCGGAGTATCGCAACACGATCACGCCGGTGATCCCGCGGCGGGTGATCGAGCGTCCGCCGTCGGCGGAACTGCGTCCTGACCAGAAAGACCAGGACAGCCTGCCGCCGTACGACGTGCTGGACTCGATCATGGAAGCCTACGTCGAGCATTACCGCAGCCCCCGGGAAATCGTCGCCATGGGGCATGCGCCCGCCGACGTCGACCGGGTGGTGCACCTGATCCGGATCAGTGAATACAAGCGGCGCCAGTCCCCGGTCGGCATTCGCATCACCAGCCGCGGATTCGGCAAGGACTGGCGCTACCCGATCACCAACCGGTTCCGGCACTGAGTTTCCGTCCTCTTGTGCTATTCTTGTGCAGGATCGTCAACGCTGAACGGCAGGAGTAAAAAATGAAAAAGATCGAGGCCATTTTCAAGCCTTTCAAACTGGATGAAGTGCGCGAAGCGCTGTCCGAAATCGGCGTCAGCGGCCTGACCGTCACGGAGGTCAAGGGGTTCGGGCGGCAGAAGGGGCACACTGAACTTTATCGCGGCGCGGAATACGTGGTTGATTTCCTGCCCAAGGTGAAGGTGGAGG
>JBMTEY010000069.1:0-13455 GCA_049433545.1 Burkholderiales bacterium
GCCAACAGATTTACAGTCTGCCCCCTTTGACCGCTCGGGAACCCCTCCGAACGAAACCGACAATTATCGTCAGAATCCCCAGTAGTGTCAATGAAATGGGCATGAAATATGCCTGTCGGTCGATATCGCCGGTGTGGCGCCGGCACCCGCCTGCACCGTCCTCGACTCGTGCCGGATAAACGCTCCGCAAAACGGACCACGCCGCTGCTGGTGTGAAGGATTATCCGGCAATCATTCCGGGCCGGGGGTTACCCAGCCGATTACATTGCGCATCCAACCCCAGCTCAAACTTTAAGTGGGCGCACACTAACAGAAAAGCTGGGCACCGCACACTCGGCGTCTCAGAAAAATACAATTAGTTATTTCATCAATTCCCGCCAGAACCGCTGACGCTACTGCCCCCACATATGAAAAGGGTCTGGCCGGAAATGTAACCGCTGTCGGGACTGAGGAAAAAACTGACCGCCCGGGCCACATCCTTGGGAGCCCCTACCCACTTGACCGGGATGCTGTCGATCACCGCCTGGCGTTTGGCACTGCCGATCGGATGGCCGTTATCAAACAATTCCGTGGCTACCGGACCAGGGGCAACTGCGTTTATCGTGATGCCATCTCCAGCTAACTCCAGGCAAAGTACCCTTGTCATGCCCACAAGCCCCGCCTTGCCGGCAGCATAGGCCAAGCGCTGGGTCTTGCCGAGTATGGCCCGCGAAGAAATGCTGACTATGCGTCCAAATTTAGCCTGGCGCATGCCCGGAACCAGGGTCTGGATCAGGATCATCGCCGCCCGCACGTTCAGGGCATAGACATGGTCCATGTCGGCTATGGTCGCCTGCTCCAGCGACCCCGGCCGGTTGGCACCGGCATTGTTGACCAGGTAACGCACCGGGTATTTGGCCGCCACCTCTTTCGCGACCGCCGTGGCCGAAGCGGCATCTGCCAGATCGACTTCATGGAACAGGATGCGCCCGTGCTTGATCCGCGGCGGCCGGCGCTGCAACGTGACCACGGTCAAACCCTGATCCAGCAGATCCTGCGCGATCGCCTCGCCGATACCCGAACTCCCCCCCGTCACCACCGCTACACCTTCCACCATATGGTTCTCCCTGATCACCGGTTTGCAGCGGCGATTATAGGGGCTCGCAGCAACGCGTCTGTCCGCGCAGGTTGGGGTGGTATCCTCGCCCCGACCCATGAATCCAGCGGTTTCCACACTACGGGCCATTCTCAACCCGCGCAGCGTCGCCGTGATCGGCGCCTCGTCCGATCCCGCCAAGTTCGGGGGCAGGGTCATGCAATTCCTGGTCAAACACGGCTATCGCGGCCGCATCGTGCCGGTGCATCCTGCCGCTGCAGAAGTTTTCGGCATGCCAGCCGTAGCGACGCTCACTGCCACCGATCCGGTCGATGTCTGCATCCTAGCCCTTCCCGCCGCGCACCTTCCGGCGGCGCTGGAAGACTGCGGCCGTGCCGGGGCTCGCGGGGTGGTGGTGATCACCGCGGACTTTGCCGAAACCGGCGCCGCAGGGGCGGCGCGGCAGAATGAACTGCTGCAGATCGTGCGCCGGCACGGCATGCGCCTGATCGGCCCGAATTGCCTCGGTTACATCAATCCGCACCTGCAGCTCGCGCTGACTTCGTCGGTCGCGCTGGCCACGGAACCGATGCCGCGCGGCGCCATCGGCCTCGCCAGCCAGAGCGGATCGCTGATGGCCTCGCTGATTTCTCACGCGCAGGATCTCGGCACCGGATTCAGCGTCGCAGCCACGGTCGGCAACCAGGCTGATATCGAACTCTGCGACCTCGTCGAATACTTCATCGACGACGAAAACACCCGCGCCATCTGCCTCTACATCGAAGGACTGAAGAACGGCGCGCGCTTCCTCGAACTCGCGCAGCGGGCGCGCGCCGCGGGCAAACCGATACTCGCCGTAAAGGCCGGACGCAGCGCTGCAGGGCAACAGGTTGCGCAATCGCATACCGCCAGCCTCGCCGGCTCGTACGCGGTATGGGAAGCCGCGTGCCGCGACCATGCGGTGATCCTGCTCGACGACCCGGAAGCGCTGATCTATTGCGCCGATTTCCTGATCCGCTTCGGCGCGCCGGCGACATCCGCCGTGGCCGTGATGTCACCGTCCGGCGGCACCGTGGCAGTGACCGGCGACCGCGTAGTCGCCGCCGGCCTGGCCCTGGCCGAACCCGGCGAGGCTGCCCGTCATGCCCTGCAGAAACTCCTGCCGCCCGGCCGCACTTTCAATCCGCTGGATGTCGGCGGGCTGCCGCGCTCCAGCGGCCTGGACAGCGCGTTGACAGCCTACGAACTGCTCGCAAATGATCCGGCGGTCGGGGCTATCCTGATCGCCGTCGCCACCACGCCGCAGCTCGAAGACAAGGTGCGGCGCTGGGGTGCCGCCGCGCTGGCCGGGAAGAAACCGACGGCGATCCTGCTGACACCCGGCGCACTGGTCGACGACGCACGCACTGCACTGAAAGAAATCGGCTGCCCATACACCAACCGGCTCGATGATGCGCTGCGCGTGCTGCGTAGCGCCGTGGATTATGGCGAGGCCTTGCGCAATCCGCCGCCGGTCGCCCCGCCAGCAACCATTGCGGCGGCCGTGCGCGGAATTGCCACCGCATTGCCTGACGGCCGGCTGACCGAACCCGAAACCAAAACCCTGCTGCGTGCCTGCGGAATCAACACCACCGAGGATGTGCTGGCAACAACACCGGATGATGGCGTCGCGCAGGCACGGCACATCGGTTATCCGGTGGTGCTGAAAGGCGTGTGCCGCGACCTCGTGCACAAAAGCGAAGTCGGTGCCGTCAAACTTGGCATTCAGGATGCCGATGCGCTGCGTGCGGCGTGGCGCGACATTGCCGCCGGCATCGCTGGCCATCTCCCCGGCGCATCGCTTGACGGCTGCGTGGTGCAACCAATGCTCAGCGGCGGCAGCGAGCTGATCGTCGGCTGCCGCTGGGATGCACAGTTCGGCGCAGTGATCATCGTCGGCAGCGGCGGCGTACTGGTGGAAATCCTCGATGACGTGCAGATGGCCGTGGCGCCGGTTTCCGCCGCCCATGCAAAACGACTGATCGCCGCGCTGCGCATCGCGCCGGTGCTTGCCGGTGCGCGCGGTCGCAAACCCGCGGACATCGACGCCCTCGCAGACACTGTCGCCCGGCTCAGCGAACTCGCCGCCGCGTTGGGACCGCGCCTCTCAGAACTCGACATCAACCCGCTGCTGGTGCGTGAAGCGGGCCGCGGCGTCATCGCGCTTGACGGCCGCGCCACACTGGCACACCGAAACTCCTGAAGGAGCATGCAATGAGTACTGAAGTAGTCACCTACGAATCCCGCGACGGCGTCGCCATCATCACGCTGAGTCGCCCGGATAAACGCAATGCCATCAACAACGACGTCGCCAGCCAGCTGCGCGCCGCGCTGGAGCGGCTCAACAACGGCGATGACCGTGTCGGCGTGCTGACCCATGCCGGCGCGCACTTCACCGGCGGCGCCGACATCAAGGGCCCGCCCGAGGATTTCCCGGGCTGCGTGCCCAACATCGGCGTGATGATGCAGAAACCGCTGATCGCTGCAGTCGGCGGCTGGGTGGTCGGCGGCGGCGTGGTCATCGTGCAGATGTGCGACCTGTGCATCGCCGCGGATGATGCGAAATTCATGTTCCCCGAAGCCAAGGTCGGCTTCACCGGCGCGGCGATTGCCGGTCTTGCCGCGCGCATCCCGCACAAGGTGGCGATGGAACTGATGCTGGTCGGCAACGAAATCACCGCCGAACGCATGTATCAGGTCGGTTTGGTCAACCAGCTGGTCAAACCCGGCGCACAACTCGACGCCGCACTGGTCTGGGCGCGGCAACTCGCCGACAATGCGCCGCTGGTGCTGTCGGTGCTGCGTGATTACGTAGCTCGCATCATTCCCAAGGGCCCGTCGGAACTCGCCGCCCAGGGCCGCGCCGCGATCCAGCGCATCCGCCAGAGCGCAGATGCGAAGGAAGGCATCGCCAGTTTCAAGGAAAAACGCAAAGCCAAGTTCAGCGGAAAATAATCAATATAATCAAATATTTATAAGTGAATACCGCCGCCACAATACCACTCGCGCCCGCTGCCTCCACCCCCGCACCGCTGTGGACCATAGTCGCGCTGATCGGCATCGGCCTGCTGGTCGACCAGCATGTGCCGATATGGGGTCAGGATGCGGTCAGCATCGTGACCTGGGCGATGCTGATCTTCTGGCTGGCCAATTCCGCGCCGGACACCCGCACCAGCATGATCCTGTGCGTGCTCTACGCCACTGCCGGCGAAATTTTCCTGTCGCTGGGCTGGGGACTCTACGAATACCGGCTGCACAACATCCCCCTGTTCGTGCCGCCCGCGCACGCGCTGGTGTTCGTGCTCGGCATCGCCATCGCCCGCCACATGCCCGACTCGGTGGTCTGGGCCGTGCCGCTGGCGGCCGCGCCGCCGGTGATCGCACTGGCGTGGATCGGCGCCGACACCATGGGGCTGATCCTCTACGCGCTGCTGATCCTGTGCATGATCTTCAGCGGCGGGCGCAAGCTCTACGCAGTGATGTTCATGCTGACGCTGGGACTGGAAATCTACGGCACCGCGATCGGCAACTGGTTCTGGCTGCACGAGGTGCCGGTGACCGGATGGACCACGATGAACCCGCCACTCGCCGCCGGCACCTTCTATTGCATGCTCGACATGCTGGTGGTCACCACGATGAACTTCCGCAAGCGCCGTCGCAAGGCGGCTCTGGAAACCGCCTAGTCGAAACCGGTTATCGCGCTTTCGCGGCGCGTGCCGGTTTTTTCGCTTTCGCAGGTTTCGGCTTGCGGTCGATCGCCACCGGCGCCGGCGGCAGTCCCGTGTGCTGGGTGCGCAGCGACTGGTATTTGCGCGGCTTGCGCGCGCCCTCGGGCTTCAGTCCCGTGCCCGCCGGCTGGAAAGTCGGCACCAGCTGGTGCTTGCCGTTGCCGATCAGGTCGCGCCGTCCCATGCGCCTAAGCGCGTCGCGCAGCAGCGGCCAGTTTTCGGCATCGTGGTAGCGCAGCAGGGCCTTGTGCAGCCGGCGCACCTTCAGCCCCTTCGGAATGATCACCTCTTCGCTGTCGCGGGTGACCTTGCGCAGCGGGTTTTTCCCGGAGTGGTACATCGCCGTCGCGGTCGCCATCGGCGAGGGCAGGAAGGCCTGCACCTGGTCGGCACGGAAGCCGTGCTGCTTCAGCCACAGCGCAAGCTCGACCATGTCTGCGTCAGTGGTACCGGGATGAGCGGCGATGAAATACGGAATCAGATACTGTTTCTTGCCCGCTTCGCGCGAATACTTGTCGAACAGTTCCTTGAACTTGTAGTACGTGCCGACGCCGGGTTTCATCATTTTCGACAGCGGTCCCTCGCCGATCGCCTCCGGCGCGATCTTCAGGTAGCCGCCGACGTGGTGCTGCACCAGCTCCTTGACGTATTCCGGCGACTCGACCGCGAGGTCATAACGCACGCCGGAGCCGATCAGCACTTTCTTGATGCCGGGCAGCGCGCGGGCGCGGCGATAGAGATGGATCAGCGACGAGTGGTCGGTGTTCAGGTTCGGGCAGATACCCGGGAATACGCACGACGGCCGGCGGCAAGCCGATTCGATTTCCGTACTCTTGCACGCCAGGCGGTACATATTCGCGGTTGGCCCGCCGAGGTCGGAAATCACACCGGTGAAACCCGGCGCGGCATCACGGATATGCTCGACTTCACGGATGATCGAATCTTCCGACCGGTTCTGGATGATGCGTCCCTCGTGCTCGGTGATCGAGCAGAAGGTGCAGCCTCCGAAACAGCCGCGCTGTATGGTCACCGAGAAGCGGATCATCTCGTAAGCGGGTATCTTCGCCTTGCGGTACGAAGGGTGCGGCACCCGCGCGTACGGCAGTTCGTAAAGCGCGTCCATTTCCTTCATCGTCAGCGGCAGCGGCGGCGGATTGATCCAGACTTCCCGGTCGCCGTGACGCTGCACCAGCGCCCGTGCGTTGCCGGGATTCGACTCGACATGGAGGATGCGCGAGGCATGGGCGTAGAGCACCGGATCCTGCGCCACCGACTCGTAGGCCGGCATACGGATCACGCTGCGTGCGCGGTCTGCGTTCTTCACTTCGCGGATGAAACGCACGACCTGCGCGCCCGTCGGCGCTGCGGGCGCCTCGACCTTGGCCGTCACCCCCTCCATCGCATAGGGATCGACAGGCGGATTCAGCGGCCCCGGCGCATCGATCCGCGTCGAATCGATCTCGATCCAGTCCGCCGGCGTCGCCGCGCGCATGAAGGCGGTGCCGCGGATGTCGGTGATGTCGGACGGCTTTTGCCGCGCCGCCAGGCGGTGCGCGATGTCGACGATTGCGCGTTCGGCATTGCCGTAGACCAGGATGTCGGCCTTGGCGTCAACCAGCACCGAGCGCCGTACTTTCTCCGACCAGTAGTCGAAATGCGCGATGCGCCTGAGACTCGCCTCGATGCCCCCGATGATGACCGGCACGTCGGAATAAGCCTCCCGCGCGCGCTGGCTGTAGACGATCACCGCGCGGTCGGGACGTTTCGCGCCTTCGGCGTTCGGAGTGTAGGCATCGTCGCTGCGCAGCCGGCGGTCGGCGGTATAGCGATTGACCATCGAATCCATGTTGCCGGCAGTGACGCCGAAAAACAGTTTCGGTTTGCCCAGCGCGCGGAAGGGTTCGACGCTGTGCCAGTCCGGCTGGGCGATGATGCCGACGCGGAAACCCTGGGCCTCGAGCAGCCGTCCGACAATGGCCATGCCGAAACTGGGGTGATCGACATAGGCGTCGCCGGTAACGAGGATGATGTCGCATTCCTCCCAGCCGAGTACGTCCATCTCGGCGCGCGACATCGGCAGGAACGGGGCCGTGCCGAAGCGCGCCGCCCAGTACTTGCGGTGGCTGAAGATGTCTTTCGGGCTGGCGGCAAGAGCTTGCATGGCCGCATTATAAGTCGCAGCCCCATGCGACACCGCGGAGAATGTTCTAGGCGATGCGACCCAGCGTACGCCCGGGCCGCCACAGTTTTGGCGATGCCCGCTCGTACTGCGGCGCATATGCGACTTCCGCACCGAGGCTGGCCGCCGCATGCTGCGGCCAGCGCGGGTTGAACAGCATCGCCCGCGCCAGTGAAATGAAGTCCGCCTGTCCGCCGGCGATGATTGCCTCGGCCTGCTGCGGATCGGTGATCAACCCCACTGCACCCGTGGTGATGCCGGATTCTTTTTTGACGCGCTCCGCAAACGGCACCTGGTAACCGGGACCGACCGGAATCTTCGCATCCAGCACCACGCCGCCGCCGGAGACCGTGGCATAGGCGCAACCCGCGGCCTTCAGTGCACGTGCATAAGCCACCGCGTCGTCCGGTGTCCAGCCGCCGTCCGCAAAATCACTGCCGGAAATCTTCGCTCCGACCGCCCGGTCCGCCGGAAACGCCGCGCGCACCGCGCGGAACACCTCCAGGGGAAAACGCATGCGGTTTTCCAGGCTGCCGCCGTATTCGTCATCCCGTCTGTTCGACAGCGGCGACAGGAATTCCGACAGCAGGTAGCCGTGCGTGGAATGGATCTCGACGAAATCGAGACCGATGCGCGCCGCGCGTTGCGCAGCCTGCACGAAGGCTTGCGTCAGGTGCTGCATTTCAGCCTTGCTCATTGCATGAGGCAACGGCCAACCGTCGGCCAGCGGCAGCGCGGAGGGCGCCAGCGTCTGCCATGCGCCTTCGTCGGCCTTGAGGAAACCATGGCCCTGCCACGGCCTGTGGGTCGACGCCTTGCGCCCGGCATGGCCGATCTGCACTCCCAGGAATATCGGCGATATGCCGCGCACGTAAGCGACCACGCGTTTCATCGCCGCCTCATTGGCGTCCGAATACAGTCCGACACAATGCGGCGTGATGCGGCCGGCCGGCGTCACCCCTGTGGCCTCGATTACCAGCATGGAGGCGCCGGATATCGCCAGCGACCCCAGGTGCATGATGTGCCAGTCGGTCATCGAGCCGTCGACGGCGCTGTACTGGCACATCGGCGCGACGGTGATGCGGTTGGCCAGCTTGCGATTGCCGATCTGCAGCGGCGTGAACAGTTGTACGCTCATTTCAGCTCCCGATATAACCGATGACGCGCCACCACAGGTAACTCAGCGGAATCAGCGCGACGATGCTGATCAGCGCCAGCACCGCAGTGATGCCCAGTGCAGTACGCACCGACAGGTGGGCGACCTGCAGTCCGACCACCACCGGCGGCACCTGGTAGGGCAGGATCAGCGTCGAAAAGCCGATGGCGATGGTCATCAGCGCGGTCTTGATCGGCCAGCCGGTGGCCTCGGCGATATGTCCGGCCAGCGGCGCCAGCAGCGCGGGCTGCGACGGATTGGTGGTGATCAGGCCGGCAAAAGTGGCAATCAGGCTGAGGATGCCGAAGTTGGTCGCGTCCGCGCCGCGCTCGAGCACGATCACGCTGAGCAGCGCCTGGCCGATGGCAGTGCTGACGCCGGAATCCAGCATCACCGATCCCAGGCCGAGTATCGCGCCGACGTAGAAAAAGGCGCCGAAGCGCACCCGCTCCTGGAACATGCCCCCGGGCACCGCACCGATGCGCGGCATCATCACCAGCACCGCCGCCGCCAGCGCGATCCATCCGGAGTGAATGTGATGCAGGAAATCGGTGGCCCACAATGCCAGTGCAATGCAGAGTATGGCGAGCAGCCGTTTCTCCTCGCCACTCATCACTCGCAGTTCGGCGGCCGCGGTCGCGGCCTGCGTCTGCGCCGGGAACAGCCAGCAGGTCACCGCGATGATCAGCGCGCCTTTGATCAGGCCCATCACCGGAAACTGCACCCACAGGTATTCGGCGTAGATCAATTGCACGTTGTAGAGCGTCTCCGCCGCACCGGCCAGCACCAGGTTCGGCGCATTGGCGGGCAGGATCGCGGTGCCGCACTGAAAGGTCGCGAGTATGGTCGCCAGCAGCACGCCGTTGTGCCCGGCGCTGCCGGGGCGCAGACCGTGGCGTTCGGCCACTGCCGCGAGTATTGGCACCAGCAGCAGGATGCGGCCGACGGTCGCCGGCATCAGGAACGACAGCACCACCGATACCAGCACCGCGGCCATAACCAACTGCCGGTACGTCAGCGAACGCTCGCCGAGCACGGAGCGCGCAATGCGTTCGCCGAGACCGGTGGCGCGTACCGCTTCCGCGAGCACCAGTCCGCCGAGCACCAGCCACAGCGTACCGGAGGCAAATCCGGAAAAAATCACCGCGGGACTGGCAATCTTCAGCAGGATCGCCAGCGCAAAAAACAGCAGCGCCACCAAGTACTCCGGCAAGGAACCGATCGCCCACAAACCCATCACCAGCACCAGCAACGCGCCAGCATGCATGGTATGCGGCGCCACGCCTGCCGGAGCGGGCAGCAAAAAAATGACGGTGGCTGCAATCACCACGGCCGTCGTCAGCAGCGATGACAGCTTCATGGATTTCTGCGTTTCAGGAATTTACCTGAGAGATTATTATTTAAGTATTTGATTGTATTATTTTTTTTTATTTTTTGAATCTCGCCGCCAGCGCCTCTGTGCCGCGCGCCAGCATCACCAGATCAGAACCCACCGCGACAAACAGGTAGCCCATGTCGAGACAGCGCTGGCCGTCTGCCTCGCCGACGAGGATGCCCGGCGCCTTGCCGGCCTTGATGATGCGTTTCGCCGCATCCTCCATCACTTTCCACACTTCCGGATGCTGCCAGTTGCCGAGATGGCCCATGTCGGCGGCGAGATCGTTGGGGCCGATGAACACGCCGTCGACGCCTTCCACCGCGGCAATCTGCTCGATCTGTTTCATTGCGGTCAGCGTTTCCACCTGCACCAGCACGCACATCTCGTCGTGGACGCGTTTGAAATAATCCTTGATCCGGCCATAGTGATTGGCGCGGGTGCAGCCCGACACGCCGCGCACACCCTGCGGCGGATAACGCGTTGCCGCGACCGCGCGTTTGGCTTCCTCGACGTTCTGCACGTACGGAATCAGCAGCGTGCGCGCGCCGACATCGAGGTAGCGCTTGATCAGCACGGTGTCGTTCCACGCCGGGCGCACGATGGCTTCGGTATTACCGGCAAGCATCGCGTCCATCTGGTTCTGCACCATCGGCAGTTCGTTCGGCGAATGCTCGGTGTCGAGCAGCACCCAGTCGAAACCGGCGTCGGCCAGCACTTCAGCGGAAATGTGGCTGCACAGGCTCGACCAGATGCCGATCTGCGGCTTGCCGGCCCTGATGGCCTTCTTGAATGCGTTGACGGGTAAATCCATGATCATGCTCCCTGTGCTTGATTGTGCGTTGCTGGATTAATGGACGACTTCCGGATCGGGTGTCGGATCACCGCGATGCAGTACGTCGAGGTCACAGCCTTTGTCGGCCTGGGTGATGTGCTGCACATAGATCGCGCCGTAACCGCGGGTGTAATGCGGCGCCGGCTGTTTCCACGCAGCCTTGCGTTTCGCCAGCTCGTCGGCGCTGACCTTCAGCTCGAGCTTGCGCGCCTCGACGTCGAGCTCGATCAGGTCGCCGTCGTGCACCAGCGCCAGCGGTCCGCCGATATAAGCCTCGGGGGCCACATGCAGCACGCAGGCGCCGTAAGAAGTGCCGCTCATGCGCGCATCCGAAATGCGCACCATGTCGCGCACGCCTTTCTGCAGCAGCTTCTTCGGGATAGGCAGCTGCCCCCACTCCGGCATGCCTGGCCCACCCTGCGGTCCGGCGTTCTGCAGCACCAGCACCGAGTCCTCGTCAACCTTCAGATTCTCGTCATCAACGCGGGCATAAAGGTCATCGTAATTCTTGAACACGACTGCCGGTCCGGTGTGTTTCAGCAAATGCGGCTCGGCGGCGGTGGGCTTGATCACCGCGCCGTCGGGCGCGAGGTTGCCGCGCAGCACGGCAAGGCCGCCGCTCGCCGACAGCGGATTGCCGCGGCGGCGAATCACGTCATTGTTGTAGATCTTCACGCCCTCGAGGTTTTCGCCAAGCGTACGGCCGTTGACGGTGACGCAGTCGAGATTGAGCAGGTCCTTCAGCTCCGACATCATCGCGCGCAGGCCGCCGGCGTAATAGAAGTCCTCCATCAGGTATTTCTGTCCCGCGGGGCGGATATTGGCCAGCACCGGGGTTCTGCGCGCCAGTTCGTCGAAACGATCAAGTTTGAGATCTACGCCAGCGCGTCCCGCCATCGCCACCAGGTGAATCAGCGCATTGGTCGAGCCCGACAGCGCATGCACCACGGTGATCGCGTTGTCGAAAGCCTGTGCTGTAAGTATTTCGGAAGGCTTCAGGTCGTCCCACACCATTTCGACGATGCGCCGGCCGCTGGAGGTGGCCATGCGCGGATGGTTGGCATCCGGCGCCGGTATCGATGCGGCACCGGGCAATGTCAGACCCAGCGTCTCCGCCACAGAAGTCATGGTGGATGCCGTGCCCATGGTCATGCAGTGGCCGTACGAGCGCGCGATGCCCGCCTCCACTTCATCCCATTCGTTTTCGGTGATTTTCCCGGCACGCAGTTCTGCCCAGTATTTCCACGAGTCGCTGCCCGAACCCAGCGGCTCGCCATGCCAGTTGCCGCGCAGCATCGGCCCCGCAGGCACGTAGATGAACGGCAGGCCCATGGAGGTCGCACCCATCACCAGCGCCGGCGTGGTCTTGTCGCAACCGCCCATCAGCACCGCGCCGTCCACCGGGTAACCGCGCAGCAGTTCCTCGGTCTCCATCGCCAGCATGTTGCGGTAGAGCATGGTCGACGGTTTCTGGAAGGGTTCCGCCAAGGCGATCGCGGGCATCTCCAGCGGGAAGCCGCCGGCCTGCCACACGCCGCGCTTCACTTCCTCGGCGCGGGTGCGGAAATGCGCATGGCAGGGATTGATGTCGCTCCAGGTATTGATGATCGCGATCACCGGCTTGCCGGCGAAATCCTCGATCGCATAACCCATCTGCAGCGCGCGCGAACGATGGGTAAACGAGCGCAGTCCGCGGGTGCCGAACCAGCGGTGACTGCGCAACTCTTCTGGACGCTTTTTCTGCCGCGCCATCGGGACACCTCCACTAAGGGATCTGCCTGCCTCTGCCTGGACAGGACAATGAATTTTTCCTTGCGCGGCTATTTTAACCGAGCCGTTGCGGTAGCCATCGGGTAGACTTTTGCCCTCACCGCGGAACACCACATCTTGGACGGCCCCATCATGGATACCCTCAGCAAACCAGCCCTTGCCCACAACGTAAAGCGCCTGTCGCACCTCGACCTGCCGGGTGCGGGCCAGGTCTATGTCGAAGGCACGCATGCCTACGTCGGCCACATCCCCAACAGGCAGCAGCTCGGCACCAGCATCCTCGACGTCTCCGACGCGAAGAACCCGCGCATCGTCGCGCAGATCAATGTCGCCGATCCGGATTCGCACAGCCACAAAGCGCGGGTGGTCGGCGACCTGATGATCATCAACAGCGAACGCAACATGACCGCCATCGGCCGCAAGGCCGACGAACTGCCGAAGCTGCGCACGCGGCTGAAAGCCGAACTCGGCCGCGACGCCACCCACGCAGAACTCGCGGCGAAGCTGGGCGTGGCGGTCGCCGACATTCCGGCGGTGGAAGAAGCCGAACGCAACCCCTACGAGCGCGGCGGCTTCAGCCTGTATGACATATCGAACAAGGCGAAGCCGAAGCTGATCCATTTCCAGAAAACCTGGGGCCGCGGTGTGCACCGCTTCGACATGGACGCCAACTACGCTTACATCTCCACCGAGATGGAAGGGTTCATCGGCAACATCCTCGTCACCTACGACATCCGCAACCCGGCACAGCCCGAAGAAGTATCGCGCTGGTGGATGCCGGGGCAGCATATTGCCGGCGGCGAAATACCCACCTGGCCCGGACGCCAGCACCGCCTGCACCACACGCTGCGCTTCGGCGACGAACTGTGGGCCGGCTGCTGGCACGGCGGCGTGCGCGTGATCGACGTCAGCGACATCCGCAAACCGAAGACCACCGGCGCCTACAACTATCACCCGCCCTATCCCGAACCCTCGCACACCTTCATGCCGGTGCTGAAAAAGCTCGACGGCAAACGCATAGCGGTGGCCATCGACGAGGAAGACCACGCGCACGACGCCGAGGAAATGGCGCGCCGCCGCGGCCGGCCGCATGGCTGCCTGTGGGTACTCGATGTTTCCGACCTCTCGAACATCAAACCGTTGTCACTGTTCGAAGTCAGCGAACTCGACAGCCCGTGGAGCCGCACCACCCCCGGCCGTTTCGGCGCCCACCAGTTCCAGGAGCACTGGAAGGGCGGCGACACGCTGCTCTACTGCGCGTGGTTTGCCGGCGGACTGCGCATCGTCGACGTCGCCGA
>JBMTEY010000070.1:0-13441 GCA_049433545.1 Burkholderiales bacterium
GACAGCGTGTTTGCGCACCGTTCACGGCCCTGCCTGCTGCACCAGATCCATCGCTGCACCGCGCCCTGCGTGGGGCTGATCAGCGACGGTGATTACGCGGAGGATGTGAGCAGCGCCGAACAGTTCCTCGCCGGACAGGAGGATGCGGTGTTCGACCGCCTCAGCGCACGGATGAATGCCGCCGCGCAGGCGCTGCGCTACGAGGAGGCCGCCGTCTGCCGCGACCAGATCAGTGCGCTGCGCAAGGTGCGCGAGCGACAGTACGTCAGCGACGAATCGGGACGCGATGCCGACGTAATTGCCTGCGTCATCGCAGCTGGCATCGTTTGCGTCAACCTGGCGATGATTCGCGGGGGTCGTCATCTCGGTGACAGGAATTTTTTCCCGCAGAATGCCGATGATGAAGGTCCGGCCCGGATCGTCGAAGCCTTTATCGCCCAGCATTATCTGCTGCAACCAGTGCCGCCTCATATCATTGTCGGTGAAGCGATAACATCTGAACTGCTGCAGGAGGCACTGTCTGAAAAAGCGGGCCGGCGTGTGCAGATCAGCGCCAATCCCGTCGGCCATCGCCGGGTCTGGCTGCAGATGGCGACAAAAAACGCCGAGCTTGGGGCAGGGCAGCGCAATGTCCAGTTGCTGGGCGACGCGGCCCGGCTGTCCGCCCTGCAACAGGGACTGGGACTGTCCGATTCGGTGCAGCGCATTGAATGTTTCGACATCAGCCATACCCAGGGCGAAGCGACGGTAGCGTCCTGCGTGGTCTACGACCGTGGCGCCATGCAGAACAGCGAGTATCGGCATTTCAACATGAAGGAAGTCAAGGCCGGCGACGACTACGGCGCCATGCGTGAAGTACTGTTGCGACGCTACAGCAAGGTCATGGCCGGAGAGGGTAAGATGCCTGATCTGATCATGATCGACGGCGGGCAGGGGCAACTGGGTGTGGCCATAGACGTAATGACCGAGCTGGGACTGGGGCACATCCCGCTGCTCGCTGTGGCCAAGGGTGTCACCCGCAAGCCGGGCATGGAACAGCTGCTGATGGGAGGGCAGGATCGGGAGCTCCGGCTGCCGTCCGATGCCCCGGGTCTGCACCTGATTCAGCAAATTCGCGATGAAGCCCATCGTTTTGCGATCGAGGGCCACCGCGCGCGCCGTGCGCGCAAGCGCTCGACATCACCCCTCGAAAACATTCCGGGCATAGGCGCCAAGCGCCGCCAACGGCTGTTGACCCGCTTCGGCGGCATCCGCGGACTGGTTGCGGCCAGCGTCGACGAACTGGCGCAGGTCGAAGGCATCAGCCGTACTCTGGCCGAAAAAATACACGGCGAGCTGCACTGAAAACAATGACAATCAACTGGCCCAATCTGCTGACCTGGTTGCGGATCGTGATGATTCCGCTGTTTGTCGGCGTATTCTATTTCGAGCAGAACTGGATTTCGCATTCTGCCCAGAACCTGATCGCGACGGCCATTTTCACCGCTGCGGCGATCACCGATTGGCTGGACGGCTGGCTGGCACGACGCCTGAACCAGACCTCAGCTTTTGGCGCTTTTCTCGACCCGGTCGCCGACAAGCTGATGGTGGCTGCGGCTCTGATCATCCTGGTGCAGCTCGGGCGCATTGATGCCGTGGTCGCGCTGGTGATCATCGGCCGTGAAATCGCCATCTCGGCGCTGCGCGAATGGATGGCCTCGATCGGGCAGGGCAAGAGCGTTGCCGTGTCCATGGTGGGGAAAATCAAGACCGCGGCGCAGATGATCGCCATCCCGATGCTGCTATACCACGATGCGATTGGCCGTTTCGACCCGCATTACTGGGGTACCTGGCTGATCTGGGCGGCTGCCGTGCTGACCCTGGTATCCATGGGGTATTACCTGAAAATGGCCTGGAACACGGCCCGGGCACCAGGGTAGCCGGTTGCGGGTGAACACCGGTTTGGCCTATAATCCGCCGCTGCATTATGCAGGCAATGCGGGAGTAGCTCAGTTGGTAGAGCGCAACCTTGCCAAGGTTGAGGTCGAGAGTTCGAGACTCTTCTCCCGCTCCAAATACCCGGGGAAAACGGCAGATCATGAAGCCAGCCGTTTTCCCCTTTTAGTTCCAGCGGCGGGGTGGCAGAGTGGTCATGCAGCGGCCTGCAAAGCCGTGTACGCCGGTTCGATTCCGACCCCCGCCTCCACACGAGACCCGCTCCCGGCCCTACAATCAACGCACGGGGCGAGTGGTGAAATTGGTATACACAAGGGACTTAAAATCCCTCGGCGCAAGCCATACCGGTTCGAGTCCGGTCTCGCCCACCACAATTCAGCGACACTAACGCAATAATGATCGTTTTCGACCTCGGTTGCGACAACGACCACCGTTTTGAGGGCTGGTTTTCCTCGAGCGAGGAGTTTGAGCGCCAGAAGCAGCAGCAGTTACTGACTTGCCCCCTGTGCGGCAGCCAGCATATCAACCGCCTGCTGACTGCGGCACGGCTGAACACGGGACACGCCGAACCGCTCACCCGGCAGCAGGCCGCTGACGCCCCGGCGCAGTACGCCAATTTCGACGCGGCAAGGATGCTCAGGCTGATCTCGCATATCGTCGACAACACCGAGGACGTCGGGCGCGCATTCCCGGAAGAGGCGCGCAAGATCCACTACAAGGAATCGCCGGAGCGCCACATCCGCGGTACTGCTTCGCCCAAAGAAGTCAGCGCGCTGCGTGACGAAGGCATCGAAGTCGTCGCCTTGCCGGTACCCGCGCACCTCGCCAGCAAGACGCATTGAGTGTGCGCAGCAGGTCGCACGAGGAATTCCGGAATCATAATAAGTTATTGTTTTAATTAACAATTTTATTTTATTCCGGCATCTGTTTTCCGCCGCCCCGCAATACCCCTTGGCATCATCCATGACTGCCACGTTGTTGATCCGCATCAATTCCCGCTGTGCGCTGCGTGCTAATCTGGCTTTGACGCGGCAAGACAGACGCCGCGGCATCCACTACACCGAGCGAGGAGACCATGTTCAAACATATCCTGTTGCCCACCGATGGTTCCAAACTGGCTGACCGCGCCATTGTGCGCGGGATCGCGCTGGCCAGGTCTCTCAAGGCCAGGCTGACGCTGCTCACCGTGGTCCCGGAGTTCCGCATGATTGCCGACGAAAGTTTCGCGGTGCCGATGAGCGCAGAGCTGAAAATCCGCTACGAGAAGGAAGCCAAGGCGCGGGCCGCAAAAAAACTGGCGACCGTCCGCCAGAGGATGACGAAGGCAGGGTTGAAATGCGACGTCGTGGTCATAGCCAGCGACCTGCCGTACCAGCAGATCATTGCGACAGCTCGCAAGCAAAAATGCGATCTCGTGGTCATGGCATCCCATGGCCGCCGCGGCCTGACCGGTCTGCTGCTCGGCAGCGAGACCGTCAAGGTGCTGACACACAGCAAGATTCCCGTGCTAGTCGTCCGCTAGACGCACGGATACCCGGAATGGGCGGTTCCACCGGGACGGCGGCCGCAACGCTGGCCGATGCCGTAATCCGCTTCCTGCAGCAGTATCCGCCGTTCGCGCAGATGGAGGCGGATGCGCTGCAGTTTCTCGCCGCCCATCTGCAGCTCGGTTACTACGCAAAAGGCGCGGTCATCCTCGATCCGGCGCAGGCCATACCCCCGGTTCTGCACATCATCCAGCGCGGCACCGTGCAGGTATTGCCCTTCAATACTGCGCACAGCGGGGAGGCGCGGCCGGTGACCCTGGGGCCGGGTGAATGTTTTTCGGTCAGCGCCCTGCTCGAACAGCGGCCGGTCATCGCTCCCTATACCGCCGCCGGCGACACCTTCTGCTACGAATTGCCCGCCGAACATTTTCCGGAGCTACTGAACCGCAGTCCGGTGTTCCGTGAATTCGCGACGCGTTACCTGGCAAGCATGCTGCGCGAATCACGGCGCCTGATCCAGCTCAATTTCACTTCCGCCGGCGGGGAACAGCAGGCGATGAGCCGGACGCTGCGCTCACTGGTCACGCGCAAGCCCGTAAGCTGTCCGCCGCAGACCTCGACAGAAGAGGTGCTGCGCATCATGCAGCAGCACAAGGTCGGATCAGTACTGATTGTCTGCGGGGAAGGGCGGGCGCTAGGCATATTCACCCGGCATGACGTGCTCGACCGCGTGGCGCTGGCGCAATGCGCGCTGGGCCGGCCGATCAGCGAAATCATGACCCCTGATCCATTGACCCTGCCCGCGGAAGCCAGCGCCTACGAGGCTGCGCTGCTGATCGCCCACCGCGGCATCCGCCACGTCCCGGTCTGTGACGGCGGGCGCGTGATCGGCGTGGTTACCGAGCGCGACCTGTTTGCGCTGCAGCGGGTCAGCCTGCGCGCGATCAACCGTACCATCGCCGGTACGCAGTCGGTCGGGGAACTGCAGCGGGTCGCGGCAGATATCCGCCGCCTTACGCGCAGCATGCTGGGGCAGGGCGTTGCCGCCGAACAGCTGACACAGATCATTTCCACGCTTAACGATGGCCTGCTCGGCAGGATCATCGACATCGAGCGCAAGAACTTTGCGATCGACGACCTGCGTTGGTGCTGGCTGGCATTCGGCAGCGAAGGCCGCTACGAGCAGACCATCAGCACCGACCAGGACAACGGATTGATCTTCGATGAACGCGATGGCAGCGCAGAAGCGGTGCGTGCACGGCTGCTGCCCTTTGCCCAGGCGGTCAACCGCGACCTTGATGCCTGCGGATTCCCGCTATGCAGCGGTAACATCATGGCCGGCAATCCGCAGTGGTGCCTGAGTGCCGGTGAGTGGCGCAACAAGTTCGAGCACTGGGTGGCCGATACCGATCCCCGGGCACTGCTCAATGCGGTGATCTTTTTTGACTTCCGTGCGCTGCACGGCGAGGCCGCTCTGGCTGATGACCTGCGCCAGCGGCTCACAGTGCTGACCCGGGAAAACAGCCGCTTCCGCCGCCAGCTTGCGCAGTACGCTCTCGAAGCACGTCCGCCACTGGGCATGATCAGTGAATTCGTCACTGATGATCACGGCGGCATCGATCTCAAGAAATCCGCGGCCCGGCTGTTTACCGACGCCGCGCGGGTGCTGGCACTGGCCGCGGGTGTGCCGCACACCAATACCGCGCAGCGGCTGCGCGGCGCAGGGCCGGCATTAAACATGCCGCAGACAGAAATCGCCGCCATGACCGATGCGTTTTATTTCGTGCAGGCCCTGCGGCTGCGCGGACAGGTCGCCGCGGACGCCGCAGTGCGCGGGGCCAACCGCGTCATTCCCGGTCAACTCAACGAGGTGGACCGCCGCATCCTCAAGGAAAGCCTGCGCCAGGCGCTCAAGCTGCAGCGCCGGATCGCCCTCGATTACCAGTTATGAGCGTTTCATCATGAACTGGCTGCGTCGGCTGTGCGGGCGCAGACCGCCGCTGGATCCGGAACAGCGGCAGGTACTGGAGCAATACCATGCGCAGCCCGCAATCGCGCCATCGTCCCCGCTCGCCGCACTGCGTTTCGTGGTCGCCGACGTAGAAACGACGGGACTCGATCCGCATGCGGACCGGCTGATCTCGATCGGCGCGGTCGACGTCATCGGCGGCAAGATCCGGCTCGACAGCGCATTCGAAACGGTATTCCGCCAGCCCAGCGCCAGCAGCGGCGCCAACATCCTTATCCATGGCATTGACGGCACGACGCAATTGGCCGGGCAGGAGCCGGCAACGGCCACGCTGCAGTTCATCGGCCATGTCCGCCGCTCCCCGCTGGCGGGTTTTCATGCCGGATTCGACCGGGTGATGATAGACCGCGCCGCACGCGTAGCGATCGGCGAGGCGCCGTCCAACATCTGGCTCGACCTGGCCCGTTTGGCGCCGGCGTTGTTCCCCGGCACGGGCAGCATGCTCGATCACAGTCTGGACGACTGGCTGGAAAAGTTTGGCATCGCCAACCATGCGCGGCACAATGCGCTTGCGGATGCGCTGGCGACGGCGCAGCTGCTGCAGGTAGTGCTGGCGCAGGCGATGGCGCAGGGCGCCGCAACGCTGGCGGACCTGATGCGCATCGAGCAGGAGCAGCGCTGGCTCGCGCAACTGAACCGCTGACTTTTCCCGGAGCCCGATGAGCCTGTTACCGCTGCTGCGTCCGGCGTCGATTGCGATCCTGGGCGCTTCCGCCGATTTCACCAAGATCAACGGCCGCACACTGCATTTCCTGCAGCAAAAGGGTTATCCGGGAAAAATCTTCCCGGTCAATCCCAAATATCCCTCCATCGCCGGCCTCAAATGCTACCCGGACGCAGCTGCGCTGCCCGAGACGCCCGATCTTGCGGTCATCGCCGTGCCGGCCGCGCAGGTCCTGGCCGCGGTGCGGGAACTGGCCGCACGCGGCACTCCTGCGGCGGTGATTTTCAGTTCCGGCTTTGCGGAAATGGGCGAAGCCGGGCGCAGCCTGGAATCCGAGATTGCCGCGGTCGCACGCGCCGCCGGCCTGCGCCTGTGCGGTCCCAACTGTCTTGGCCTGATCAATTCGTTTGAGCGTGTCATCGCCACCTTCGGCCAGTTTGCTGAAGGCCCGACGCCGCCGGGTCCGGTGGGCTTCGTCACCCAGTCCGGTGCCTTCGGCACGGCCATCGCGGCTCTGGCGCGGCACCGCGCGCTGGGTCTGGGTTATTTCATCAACACCGGCAATGAATGTGATGTTGATTTTGTGCAGGTCATGGCCGCCGTGCTCGAAGACGAGCGCATTCGCGTCGGCGCCGGCTATCTCGAAGGCGTGCGCAACGGCGCCGGCCTGAAAACCCTGGCCGAACAGGCGCTGATCCAGGGCAAACCGTTGACGCTGACCAAGGTCGGTCGTACCGCAGCCGGCGCCAAGGCCGCGGCATCACACACCGGCGCACTGGCCGGCGAGGACGCGGTGTTCGACGGCGTCATTCGCGGCCTGGGCATTTCCCGCGCCCGCAATGAAGAACACATGCTCGACATTGTCGAGGTGCTGGCGGCCTGCAGATTGCCTGAAGGCCGAGGCATCGGCATCGTCACTCAATCGGGCGGCGCCGGCGTGCTGATGGCCGACCGTGCCGAAGAAACCGGCTTGCAGGTCGCGACGCTGACGCCGCAGACCCGTGCCGCGCTGCTCAAGGTCATGCCCGCTTTCGGCACCACGGTGAATCCGGTTGATGTCACCGGCCAATTTGTGGCCAATCCCGACCTGCTGTACGACAGCGTACGCATCGTGATGGACGACCCCGGGGTGCATGTCGTCATCGTCTGGTTGCAGTTGATGGAAGCTCACGTTGATCGTCTGGTTAAAATATATAATAAAATCAAAAATATATCGAACAAACCCTGGGTGATTTGCTGGGTGGCAGCACCGCCGGCCGCGCTGCAGGCCCTGCGTGCCGCCGGCATTGCCGTACTGCGCGGCGCCGAACCCGCGGTCGATGCCCTGGCCGCGCTGGTGCATTACGCCGCTGTACGGCGCCACTGGCTGGCCGAGACTCCGGCGCGTGCCGCCCTGCAGCGGCTCTGGCCCGCGCTGCCAGCGACTGCCGGCGCGGTCCCCAGCATGGAAGGACTGACTCTGCTGAACCAGTACGGCGTTGCCACTGCTGCGGCAAAACTGGCGACCAATGCCGACGAAGCAGTCAGAGCCGCCGCATCCTTGGGTTATCCGGTGGTGATGAAAATCGAATCGCCGGACATCCTGCACAAGACCGAAGCGCGGGGCGTCGCGCTGAACCTGAAGGACGAGGCCGCAGTGCGCGGCGCTTTTGACACGCTGATTGCCAATGCCATGCAGTACAAAGCCGATGCCCGCATCGCCGGCGTGCTGGTTCAGGCGATGGCGCAGGGCGACGTCGAACTGGTGATCGGCCTCAAACGCGATCCGGCTTTCGGCCCGGTGGTGATGCTCGGTCTGGGCGGCGTGATGATCGAGGTGTTTCGCGACGTGGTGTTTCGCGCCGCGCCGGTGACCGAAGCCGAAGCGCTGCGCATGCTCGATGAACTGAAAAGCCGGGCCATGCTCGATGGCGTGCGCGGCAGGCCGCCGGCGGACAGGCAGGCCATCGCGCGCATGATCAGCGCGGTGTCCTGTTTCGGCGCAACCGCAGGACCGCGGCTTGCCGAACTCGACCTCAACCCGGTGCTAGCCGGGTCGCACGGCGCCGTTGCCGTCGACTGGCTGATGGTGCTCGATTGAACACCGGCACCCGGGTACCCATGCTGGCGCCGTTCAGGGTCCGCAGCTTCCGCTTCCAGTGGCCGGCCGATCTCGCGACCTCGTGGGCCTTCGAAATGGAAATGCTGATACTCGGCTGGTACGTGCTGGTCGAGACCCGCTCGGTGCTGATGCTGACGCTGTTCGCATCGCTGCAGTACATCGGCACGCTGCTCGCGCCGATGTTCGGCGTGATGGGTGACAGGGTGGGCCACCGCAACGTGCTGTGCGCGATGCGCGCGCTGTATGCGCTGCTTGCAACGCTGCTGATGACCTTCGCCTACATGGATGCGGTGACGCCGCTTATCGTGATGCTGATCGCCGCGGTGCTGGGACTGGTGCGACCGTCCGACATCGGCATGCGCACCGCGCTCGTCGGCGAAACCATGCCGCCGGCGCACCTGATGGGCGCGATGAGCATACAACGCACCACCCAGGATTCGGCACGCATCGCCGGCGCGCTGACCGGGGCGGGACTGGTCGCGGCCATGGGCATGGGGCCGGCGTACACGGTGGTCGTCTGTTTTTACCTGACCAGTTTCATGCTCACGCTCAAAGCCGGCAGCAGCGAGCCGGTCCGGCAGGCGCCGGCTCAGCAGCGGGCGACACCCTGGCGCGACCTGCGCGAAGGTCTGTCCTATGTCTGGCATGCGCCGCAACTGCGCGCCACCATGTTGCTCGCGTTCCTGCTCAATCTGACGGCGTTTCCGCTGTTCAACGGACTGATGCCCTATGTGGCAAAAGAAGTCTACAGCGCCGACCAGACCACGCTGGGCACCATGGTCGCAGCGGCAGCCACTGGGTCACTGACCGGTTCCATCATCATGAGCCGTTTTGGCGGCGTGTTCAGGCCGGCGCGCGCGATGATCGTCTTCGGCATCGCCTGGCTGGCGATGCTGCTGGTGTTCACCCAGACCACACACCCGGCGGCCGGCATACCGGCGCTGATGCTTGCCGGATGCATGCAGACCATGGGCCTGATCCCCATCAACGCGCTGCTGCTGCGCACCTCCGACGAGCGTTATCGCGGACGCATCATGGGCATACGCATGATGGCCATCTACGGCAATCTGCCGGGCCTGTTGCTCGCCGGGCCACTGATTTCAGCCTACGGTTATGCCGTGGTTGCCGGCGGCTACTGCGTGTTCGGCATCGCAGTCATCCTCTGGATCGCCGTCCACTGGCGCAGCCACCTGTGGCTGAGCGGCGCGGCAGCCAACCGGCAATAACTTCAGGCAGCGTTTCAGGATTCTTCATAAGTATATGATTTAATTGATAATAATATAAACCTGCCATTTTGTTAAGTTTGACGTCCCCGGCCCCCGGGCAGAATATTTCCGCATCACCGGTGCAGGCAATAACAACAGCAACAGGGGGCCGTTGTGGACACAGGCGCAACACTGGGCGCAGACGCCTACGCATGGGCGCTTCAGGCCATGTGCCGCATCCATCGCAAGCCGTTTTCGGCGGCGCTGGCATTGCAGCAGGTCGCGCCGCCATACGGCATCGGATCAATACAGCAGGCAGCCTCGTCGCTGGGCCTGCGCTGCGAACTGCGCGCGGTCGCCGCAGCCGAACTGCAGCAGCAGGCATTGCCGTGCCTGGCCCTGCGCAGGAAACCATCCGCCGGCGGCAGCGACGTTGCCCTGGTGCTGGCCTGCAACGATGCCTCGGTGACGCAGCTCAGCGCCGGCAGCAGCGCCCCCGAGGTCGTCGCACGGCAGGACTTCAGCGCCGATTATTCCGGTACGCTGCTGGTGTTCACGCCCGCCGCTGATGCGACGTCCGATGCGGCAACCGCCGAGGTTCCGCAGGCTTTCGGGTTCCGCTGGTTCATCCCCGAACTGCTGCGCCACAAGCGCATCTGGCGCGACGTGCTGCTGGCGTCGCTGGCAATCCAGCTGATGGCGCTGGCGACGCCGGTGTTCACCCAGATCATCATCGACAAGGTGATCGTCCACCGCACGCTCAACACCCTGATCGTGATCGGCATCGGTCTCGCGGTGTTCATGGCATTCAGCGCAGTGATGAACTGGGCGCGCCAGTACCTGGTGCTGCATACCGGCAACCGCATCGACGCGGTGCTCGGCAGCCGCGTGTTCGAACACCTGTTCCGGCTGCCGCCGCGTTATTTCGAACAGCGCCCGACCGGTACCGTGGTAGCGCGCGTCCACGGCGTCGAGACCATCCGCGAATTCATTTCCGGCGCCGCGGTGACGCTGATCCTCGACGTGCCGTTCATGCTGATTTTCTTTGCCGTGATGTTCTATTACAGCTGGTTGCTGAGCCTGATCGCGGTCGCCGTCATCGCGCTGATTGCGGCGCTCAGCGTGCTGGTGACACCGCTGCTGCGCACAAGGCTGAACCGGCAGTTCCTGCTAGGCGCGCGCAACCAGGCCTTCCTCACCGAATACGTCGCCGGCATGGACACCGTGAAGTCGCTGCAGATGGAGCCCCAGCTCAACAGGCGCTACGGCGACTACCTCGCCGATTACCTGGATGCGGTGTTCGCCACCCGCCAGCTGTCCAACAGCTATAACGTCGTCGCCAATGCGCTGGAACAGTTCCTGACGCTGGCCATACTCTGCGCCGGCGCCTGGCTGGTCATGAGTTCAGGGATACTGACCGTGGGCATGCTGGTCGCTTTCCAGATGTTCGCCGGGCGGCTGGCGCAGCCGGTACTGCGCATCGTCGGCCTGTGGCAGGAATTCCAGCAGGCCGACATCGCCGTGCGCCGGCTCGGCGACCTGATGGATGCACCGCCCGAACCCTACACGCTGGTGCCGGCCCGGGAACCGGCGGGCAGGGGACGGATCGAGTTCAGGGACCTGCGTTTCCGTTATGCCGACAACCTGCCGTACCTCTACGAAGGTTTCAGCCTGGACATCGCGCCGGGACAATGCGTCGCGATCATGGGGCCGTCGGGTTCAGGCAAAAGCACGCTGGCGCGGCTGCTGCAGGGTTTCTGCGTGCCCGGCGGCGGCGTCATCCGTATCGACGGTCACGACATCCGTCATCTTGCCGCCAACGAACTGCGCCAGCATTTCGGCGTAGTGCCCCAGGATACGGTGCTGTTCAGCGGCACCATCCATGAAAACCTGCTGCTTGCCAATCCGCATGCCGCGTTCGAGGACGTGGTCGAAGCCTACCGCCTGGCCGAGATCCACAACGTGATCGAGCAGCTGCCGCAGGGTTACCAGACGCTGATCGGTGAACACGGCACCGGATTGTCAGGCGGGCAGAAGCAGCGCATTGCCATCGCGCGGGCGCTGCTCAGGAGCCCGCAGATCCTGATCTTCGACGAGGCGACCGGCAGCCTGGACCCGGAAACCGCGGAGTTGTTTGTGGCCACCGTCAACCGCTTCCGCGGACGCATCACGCTGCTGTTCATCACCCATCACCTGCCGCGGGGGCTGGTGGTCGACCAGACCGTGAGCATCGGCACGACCCGCGACGACAAATGACCACGCTCGTATACACTGTCACGCATGCTGGCATGGATTGAAATATTTCCATCGACGCTGCAGCGCTCGGCCCGCACGGTAGCCGTCCTCGTTGGCGTCAACCTGCTGCCTTTGCTGCTGGTGGCGGCAGGGCTGTGGGAGTTGCGGCAGGTGATGCTGCTCTACTGGATCGAAAACGGCGTGATCGGCGCCTGGCATGTCGTCAAGCTGTTGTCGGCGCGGAGCACGCCCCTGTTTGCGCGGTTCTTCGAGGCGGTTTTTTTCACCTTTCATTACGGCATGTTTTTCACGGTGCACGGTTTTTTTCTGCTCGGCATGTTGGGGCTGCAGGTCGACATGAACGATCCGACCTCGCTGTTCAGAGCATTGCCCCGCGAGATCTGGCCCATGGTCCTGCTGCTGGTGGCCTCGCACGGTTATTCGACGGTATGGCATTACTTCCTCAGCGGCGAATATGTCTCGGTTAAAAGCGGCGAACTGTTCATGCGCCCGTACGCGCGGGTGGTGGTGCTGCACCTGACCATCATCGGTGCGGGCTTTCTGGCGCATGCCCTCAACGAACCGCGCTTCCTGCTGGTGATGCTGGTGCTGCTCAAGACCGGCATTGACGTGGTGATGCATGTGCGTTCGCACGCGAAGCGCACGCCTGATACAGCGGACGAAAGTTATGCCGGTCCCGGCTGCTATGCATCCCCGCCGCAACCAGCTCCTCGGACTGGGAGCAGCAATTCTGCTGTGCGCGTGCGTAGCCGCTGTGGCCGCGGATGGACGGCACAGCGACAGGCGGACACTGATCCATGCCGGGACCGAACGCAGTTACGTGCTGCGCGTGCCGCCGGGACTGACCCGCGGGCAGCAAGCGCTGCCGCTGGTACTGGTGCTGCACGGCGGGGGCGGCAATGCCGGCCACGCCGAACGCATGACCGGCTTCACCAGCAAGGCAGCCATGGAAAATTTCATCGTCGCCTATCCCGAAGGCAGCAGCCGTTTCAGGGACCGGCTGCTGACCTGGAATGCCGGCCACTGCTGCGGTCATGCAATGAAAACCGGCGTCGACGACGTCGGCTTCATCGATGCACTGATCGGCAGGCTCATCGCCGAACTCCCGGTCGATCCGCTGCGGGTTTATGTCACCGGCATATCCAACGGCGGCATGATGGCCCACCGGCTCGGCATCGAACTCCCGCACAGGATTGCCGCCATCGCGCCCGTGGTGGCGGCACTGCTCGGCGATGAAAAAACCCCCGCGCAGCCGGTTGCCGCGCTGATGATCAACGGCATGCTCGATCAATCCGTGCCGTACCGCGGCGGCCGGCCCGGCGGCCGCTACGCCAGCGCCTGGGACGGAACGCCGGCAAAGCCGGCGCTGGCGCAACTCGAGTTCTGGGCGGCAGCCAATCGCTGCCGCGGCACTGCCGCATCCGAGGAGCGCGGCGCGCTGCTGCTGTGGCAGCAGCAATGTCCCGAGGGCCGTTCCGTGGCGCTCTACCTGCTGCGGGATACCGGTCACGCCTGGCCGGGTGGCAAGCGGGGCACCCGCAAGGGCGACGCACCCGGCAGTTCGCTGAACGCCACCGACATCATCTGGAACTTTTTCCGCGCCCACGCAAAACCCCAGCGCCAGCCTTGAGGACATTGCCATGACCATGCATTCCCATCCGCGAGAACTGCCTGTCACGGCCGTGGCCGCCCTCGAAAAAGGCAGCAAAATCGAGGCCATCAAAATCGTGCGCATCGACCAAGGCATCGGCCTCAAGGAAGCCA
>JBMTEY010000071.1:0-13321 GCA_049433545.1 Burkholderiales bacterium
ACGCGTCCTCGCCGCGGCCGGGTTCGATCTTCAGTTCCTGGATCTTGCGCGTCAGGGTATTGCGGCCGAGTCCCAGCAGTTGTGCGGCTTCGATGCGCCGCCCGCCGGTTTGCGCCAGTGCTTTCAGGATCAGCGCTTTTTCGAATTGCCGCGTCAGCTCATCCATGATGCCTGTCTCGCCGCGGTGCAGGCGCATTTCGGCTTCGCGACCCAGCGCGGCAATCCAGTCATCCGCACTGGTAACAGTGGATTCGGCGCGCATCTCGGGCGGCAGGTCCTTGACTTCGATCGTCGCTGCAGGCGCCATCACGGTCAGCCAGTGGCACAGGTTCTCAAGCTGTCGCACGTTGCCGGGCAGATCCTGCATCGAAACATAGTTCAGCGTGGCCTCCGACAGGCGCTTCGGCTCCACGCCCAGTTCGCGCGCGCTTTTCTGCAGGAAGAACCGCGCCAGCAGCGGGATGTCCTCGCGCCGCTCACGCAACGCCGGCAGGCGCAACCGGATCACGTTCAGGCGGTGAAACAGGTCTTCGCGGAACAATCCCTGCTTGACCCGTGCCTCGAGGTCCTGGTGCGTGGCGGCAATGACACGGACATTGGCCTTGATCGGCTGATGGCCGCCGACGCGGTAGAAATTGCCGTCGGACAGTACCCGCAGCAGCCGAGTCTGCAGTTCCTGAGGCATGTCGCCGATTTCATCCAGAAACAGCGTGCCGCCCTCGGCCTGCTCAAAGCGTCCGCGGCGCATGTTCTGCGCACCGGTGAACGCACCGCGTTCGTGGCCGAACAGTTCCGACTCCAGCAGTTCTTTCGGTATTGCCGCGGTGTTGATGGCGATGAACGGACGCCCCGCGCGCGGACTGTGGCGATGCAGCGCGCTCGCCACCAGTTCCTTGCCGGTTCCCGATTCGCCGGTGATCATCACCGTGGCATGCGACTGCGACAGGCGGCCGATCGCACGGAAGACCTCCTGCATCGCCGGCGCCTGGCCGAGAATCTCGGGCACCGACTCGCTGACCTCGCCTGCCGAGTCCTGACGCACGCTCTCGTCCATGGCGCGGCGGATCAGTTCGACGGCATGATCGACGTCGAACGGCTTGGGCAGGTATTCGTAAGCACCGCCCTGGAAAGCCGTCACCGCGCTTTCCAAGTCAGAATAGGCGGTCATAATGATCACCGGCATCGACGGGTGGCGCGCCTTGGCCTGCTGCAGCAGTTCGAGACCGGATTCGCCCGGCATGCGGATGTCGCTGACGACAACCTGCGGCGTTTCATCGGCCAAGGCGGCCAGCGCCTCGCGCGCCGAGGCAAATGCCTTGAATGCAATGTTTTCGCGGGTCAGCGCTTTTTCGAAGACCCAGCGTATCGACCGGTCATCATCGATGATCCAAACAGGTTTCATATGGTTTCGCAATCCGTGTAATGGGTCATGCCTGCGCCTAGCGTTCGGCAGGCCGGGGGGCACGCGGCTCGTCCTGAACCGGCAGCAGCAAAGTGAAGCAGGTCCTGCCGGGCGCGGTTTCGAAAGTGATCGTGCCCTGGTGCTGGGTGACAAAGTTGTGGGCCAGGGTCAGACCCAGTCCGCTGCCGCCTTCACGTCCTGAAATCAGCGGCTGGAACACGCGGTTGCGCATGTTCTCGGGTATGCCGGGACCATTGTCGGTGATCTTCACTTCGACGGCGTGGCGGTAACGCCGGCGCGCCAGCGTAACCTGCCTGGCGATGCGGGTGCGCAGCCGGATTTCCCCTTCGGCCAGGTCCGCCCCCTTGATCGCCTGGGCGGCGTTGCGCACGATGTTCAGCAATGCCTGAATCAGCTGTTCGCGGTCGCCCGTCAGCAATGGCATGCTGGTATCGTAATCGCGGCGTACGCTGATGGCGGGAAACTCCGCCACCATCACGCTGCGCACGCGCTCCAGCACTTCGTGGATGTTGACCGGGCCCGGCAGCGGCAACCGGTGCGGCGTCAGCAACCTGTCCATCAGGGCCTGCAGCCGGTCGGACTCCTTGATGATGACCTGGGTGTATTCATGCAGCCCGGGACGTTCGAGCTCGCGGTCGAGCAATTGCGCCGCACCGCGGATCCCGCCCAGGGGATTCTTGATCTCATGCGCCAGGTTGCGGATCAGTTCGCGATGCGCCTGGCTCTGTTCGAGCAACCGCGCCTCGCGCTCGACCCGCAGCTGCTGATCGATCTGGCGGAACTCGAGCAGCATGCCGCGGGGATCGTCCGCGCCGAGATCGGTGGGGCTGACCGTGCAGGCGAGGTTCAGCCGCAGGCGCCCGTTTAAGGCGATCTCGAGTTCGTGTTCGGTATAACTGCAATTATTGGCCTGCGCATAACCGATGGCGGCGGCCAGCACATCGTTCGTGCCCAGCAGCCGGTCCAGCGTCAGGCCGGCGGCGGTGATGTGCGAGGCTTCAAACAGGTTTTCTGCGGCAGGATTCATGTGCACCACGGCTTGCTGTTCGTCTACCACCACGACTGCGGTGGCAAGCAGGTCGAGTCCGGCCAGGGCCTGGGGATTCATGGCACGGATCTACGTCAAGGGTGGAGCAAAATGCGGGCCAGCATCCCGGGGCCGGAATGTGTCCATGGGTTGCGGCGTCCGGGCGCATCCGGGCGCCGGGCGGGGACTTGCCCCCCTCAACGCAGGGTGGAGAGTTCCTTGCGCAGATTGGCTACGTTGCTTTCGTGCAACGCAACCTTCTTCTTGTACGGTTCGAGCCGGTCGAGCACGCGCTGGTAGTTGCGTTCGCTGCCCAGCCGGATCGCTTCCTGTTCCGCCAGCTGCTGCCGGGCCTGGTCGAGCAGCTTCTGTTCGCTCGCCAGTTCCTGTTCGAGGATTTTCCGTCGTGCGTCGTCGCGCTGCTGCTGCGTGTTTGCATCGACCTTGGGGAAACTTCCCGGAGTGGCGGCCCTCTGTCCCCCGCTTTTCACGCCCGGTTTCGGCGCCGGGACTGTCGAGACCGGCGGCAGGTTCATCAGTTTGCAACCCGCGGCCACGGCTTCCGACTTGTTGTTGGTGAAGCTCTTGTTGCCGCTGCTGTCGACGCATTGATAAATCTCGGCTTGCGCCACGGAGGCGAAACCGGTCAGCAGCAATAAGAGGGGCAACAGGCGCATGGTCGGATCCGGTGATTACCGTACATCGGCTGGCATTTCTTCCAACGGCAACAACATCCGCCTGGTTGACTTGCAGCATGGGAAATTGATGGCTAAGTCTATGTCAGTAAAGAAAATTTCGCAAACTATCCGGGGCGCGCCGCTTGCCCTGAAAACAAAAGGGCGGGTACGTGCCCGCCCTTTTGCCAGTCAGCATGCGATCAGAGGCTGTAATACATCTGGAACTCGAGCGGATGCGTGGTCATGCGGAATGCGGTCACTTCCTCCATTTTCAGCGCGATGTAGGCGTCGATCATGTCATTGGAAAACACGCCGCCGCGGGTCAGGAAGTCACGATCCTTGTCGAGATAATCCAGCGCCATGTCGAGCGACGAACACACGGCCGGCACTTTCTTCGCCTCCTCGGGCGGCAGATCGTAGAGGTTCTTGTCCACGGCATCGCCGGGATGGATCTTGTTCTGGATGCCGTCGAGACCCGCCATCATCATCGCGGTGAACGCCAGGTACGGGTTGGCCGTCGGATCCGGGAAACGCACTTCGATGCGGCGTGCCTTGGGGTTGGAAACGTGCGGAATGCGGATCGACGCCGAGCGATTGCGCGCCGAATACGCCAGGTTGATCGGCGCCTCGAATCCCGGCACCAGCCGTTTGTACGAATTGGTGCCCGGATTGGTGATCGCGTTCAGCGCCCGCGCGTGCTTGATGATGCCGCCGATATAGAACAGCGCCAGCTCGGACAATCCGGCATAGCCGTTGCCGCTGAACAGGTTCTGACCACCTTTCCACAGCGACTGGTGGACGTGCATCCCGGAGCCGTTGTCACCGACGACCGGCTTGGGCATGAAGGTTGCCGTCTTGCCGTAGGAATGGGCGACATTGTGCACGGTGTACTTGAGAATCTGGTTCCAGTCGGCGCGCTTCACCAGGCTCGCGAACATGGTGCCTATTTCGCATTGGCCGGGAGCCGCGACTTCGTGGTGATGTACCTCGACGGCGACGCCCTGCTCTTCGAGCGCAAGGCACATCGCCGAGCGGATATCTTGCAGCGAATCAACCGGCGGCACCGGGAAGTAGCCACCCTTGATCGGCGGCCGGTGACCCATGTTGCCGCCTTCAATGTCATCCCCGGAGCCCCACGGCGCTTCGGAGGTCTTGATCTTCACCATGGAGCCCGACATGTCGACGCTCCACATCACCGAGTCAAACACGAAAAATTCGGGTTCCGGACCGAAATAGGCGGTATCGCCGATGCCGGTGGATTTCAGGTAAGCCTCGCCACGCTTGGCGATCGAACGCGGATCGCGGTCATAACCCTTGCCGTCGGACGGTTCGACCACGTCGCAGGTCAGGATCAGCGTCGCCTCGTCAGTAAACGGATCCATGCGCGCGCTGCCCGGATCCGGCATCAGCAGCATGTCCGAGGCCTGTATGCCTTTCCAGCCGGCGATGGACGAGCCGTCAAAAGCATGACCGTCGGTGAATTTGTCGTCGCCGAACACCTTGGTCGGCACGGACACATGCTGTTCCTTGCCCCGGGTATCGGTAAAACGCAGGTCAACGAATTTGACTTCGTTGTCCTTCAGCATCTTCATGACATCGGCAGTGCTGGCCATCTAACTCTCCTAACGATTGCGAATGGATAAAAGGGATCTGGAATTGCTCAGGACATTAGGTTCAGCAGGATGTGTACCAAGGCGGTACATCGCTATGGCATTGAATCTTCAGCACATTTTATCCCTGTTTACCCTTGGGTTGCACCACTATAGTGCACCCCTCTGTCTGCGGCCCCATTATAGTGCATGGATTTGTTTAACGCAGCGATCAGTTAGAATTCGCAACCTCCATTTGTAACGGCCACCATCATGAGCGACAGTGAATCCAGTCTTCTGCAAACCGCGCGCGAACGCGCTCAGGAAATGGGCTTGCCCTACAGCGGTGCACTGCTGCCCCAGGAGGCCTACCAGCTGTGGAAATCCAGGCCGGGGGCGCAACTGGTTGATGTGCGCACCCGCGCCGAATGGGACTGGGTGGGACGCATACCCGGCGCCGTGGAAATCGAAATGTTGAGTTACCCCGGCAACCGGCCCAATGCCGACTTCATGCCGCAACTGGCACAACGCGTCGATCCTGCCGCGCCGGTGCTGTTCATCTGCCGCAGCGGCGGCCGTTCGCACAATGCCGCGATGCTCGCCACGCAGGCCGGCTATGCCGAATGCTACAACGTGCTCGAAGGATTCGAGGGCGACCGCGATCCGCAGGGACATCGCAACGTGGTCGGCGGCTGGCGCGCCGCCGGCCTGCCCTGGACGCAGGGCTGATCTCCTTGGCGCGTGCGCGCTAGCGCCCGCGCCAGACCACCCCGTAGAGATCATGGCGGCGGTCGCGCAGATTGCGCACCGTGCCGTTGTTGCGCGCGGTGACCAGCGTCTCGGGCCGCAGATCGGCGATGGCCACGGTTTCCACGTTCGGCGTGGTGTCGGCCGCGATGCCGTCGCGCGCGAACGGGAAATCGCAGGGCGTCAGCACGCAGCTCTGCGCGTACTGGATGTCCATGTTGGAAACATTCGGCAGATTGCCGACATTGCCCGACATCACCACGTAGATCTGGTTTTCCACCGCGCGGGCATGGCAGCAGTAGCGCACCCGCAGGAAACTCTGGCGCTCGTCCGTGCAGAACGGCACGAACAGGATATGTATGCCCTGATCGGTCAGGTGGCGCACCAGCTCCGGAAACTCTGCGTCGTAACACACCAGCACACCGATAGGGCCGCAATCGGTCTCGATCGCGGCCACCGTGTCGCCACCCTCGATGTTCCACCATGCCACTTCGTTCGGCGTCGGATGGATTTTCGGCTGCTCGTGGATGCTGCCGTCGCGCAGAAACACATAGGAAATGTTCTCGACCCGCCCACTGGGAACACGCGTCGGATGCGAACCGCCGATGATGTTGATGTTGTGGCGCAAGGCCAGATCGCGCATCGCCTCGCGGAAACGCGGTGTGTACTCGGTCAGCGCCTCAATCGCCTCGGCCGGAGGCATTTCCCGGTTCTCGATCGACAGCAGCTGAAGCGTGAACAGCTCCGGGAATACCACGAAATCACCGTTGTAGGTCGCCACCACGTCGACGAAATATTCGACAAACTTGATGAACTCCTCGAACGAATGTACGCGCCGCTGCATGTACTGGACGGTGCCCACACGCACCGTGTCGGCCAGCCGGCCGCCGGAATAGGTCTGCACCCTGTCCCCGGGCTTGCGCTGCGGCACCTTGGGATTGCGCCAGACCAGGTGCACACCATACCCCAGGGACTGCTGATCCCCGGTTATGTAATCCGGGATCACGCCGATGATCTCGAACCGGTTGCGCAACTGGAACGAAAGCACCGGGTCGCGCTGGCGCTTCTGTTTCACTTCCTCGACGTATTTTTCAGCGGTACCGAAACGCTTGATCCGGCGCGACAGCGTCGGCAGCCGGCCGATGAACACGATGCCCTCAAGCTTGCGCTCTTCGCACAGTTTCTTGCGCTGATTGTAGAGCCGCTGGCCGAGGTGATAGCCGCGATAGTCCGGGTCGACAAAGATCTCCATGCCGTACAGCCAGTCGCCTGCGGGATCATGGCGCGCGGCGTAGCCGTTGCCGGTGATCTCGACCCAGGAATGCGGTTTCAGTGCCAGCTCACCGTGAGTGATGAATGTCGCGCAATACCCGACGATCTTCTCGTCGACGGTGATGACGAACTGTCCTTCCGGAAAAATATTGATCTGGCCGGTGATTGCGCCGGACGAGTAGCCTTTCATGCCGGCCTCGGAATAGACGCGCGCGCTCAGGGCGCAGATCGCAGACACGTCTGCCAACGTGGCATTGCGTATCTGCAAACGGGTCTTGGGGTCTGAAAGTGTCGTTGAATTTTTCATGGCTCCTCCTGGTTTTCAGTCCGACTGCATGCAGGAACGGAAGTTCCGCGTCACGGTTTTCGCAAGCAGCGGTGAAGGGCATTACCAGTCAATGAAGCCCGTATATGTGCTGCCGAGTATGAACAGGCCGAAAACGATGCGGTACCACGCAAAAACCCTGAAATCGTGAGTGGCCACGTAGCGCATCAGCCAGCGAATGCAGACAAACGCCGAGACAAATGCGGTTACGGTACCGATGCCGAACAAGCCGATATCGTCGACTGAAAGCAGCGCGCGATTCCTGTAGAGATCGTAAGCGCCGGCAGCCATCAATGTCGGCACGGCCAGAAAAAACGAAAACTCCGTGGCCGCGCGGCGCGACAGCCCGAACAGCATGCCGCCGATGATGGTCGCACCCGCGCGCGAGACGCCCGGAAACAGCGCAAAAGCCTGAGCGAAACCGATCTTCAGCGCATCCCGCCAGGTCATGCGGTCGACATGATCGATGCGCACCGGCCGCTCACGCCGCTCGACCCACAGGATCACGAAGCCGCCGGCAACCAGCGCCGACGCGACAGCGACGGCGTTGAACAGATGGGCCTTGATCAATGTGCCCAGCGCCAGTCCGATGAGTGCGGCGGGCATGAAGGCGGCAAACAGGTTGAGCACGAATCCCTGCGCCGTGGCATCGGTCGCCATGCCGCGCAACACGCCGAGGAAACGCGCGCGGAACTCCCAGCACACCGCCAGCATCGCGCCGGTCTGGATCACCAGTTCGAATACCTTGGCTTTCTCGTCGTGGAAATCGAGCAGGCTGCCGGCGATGATCAGATGCCCGGTACTGGAGACCGGAAGAAACTCGGTGAGCCCTTCGACGATGCCCATGATCAGGGCTTTGAGGGCCAGAGCGGAATCCATGTGTGGATTTTACTTCAGCAGCCGGGTGCCCCGGTTATTTACCCGGTCACCGCTTCCCCGCCATTCGGGTCACTCGTATCTCAACGCCTCGATCGGCAGCAGGGCAGCTGCCTTTCGCGCCGGATAAAAACCGAAAAACACGCCGATGGCGGCCGCAAAGCCCACTGCCAGGACCACGGGTTCCACGCCCAGGTGCACCGGCCAGCCGGCAAACTGCGCAATGGCGATGGAGCTGCCGATGCCTATCACGATGCCGAGAAAGCCGCCGATCAGCGCCAGGGTGATCGCTTCGACCAGGAACTGCGTGAGGATGTCGCGACCGCGCGCGCCTACGGCCATGCGCAGGCCGATCTCCCGCGTGCGCTCCGTCACCGACACCAGCATGATGTTCATGATGCCGATACCGCCCACCAGCAGTGACACGGAGGCTACCGCGGCGAGCAGCAGTCCCATGATGCGGCTGGATTCCTCCCGGGTCGCAAGAATCTCGGAAAGGTTGCGCAGGGTGAAATCGTCATCCTGCCCCACCTGGATGCGGTGGCGCTGGCGCAGCAGTTCGCGGATCTGCGTCTCGGCCATGGTCATGTCTTCGCCGTCGCGCACCTTGATCGAAATCGTGCCCACCGTGCGCAGCCTGCCGGCGCCGCGGCCCAGCACGCGGTTGCGCGCCGTGGACAGCGGCATCAGGATTACGTCATCCTGGTCCTGGCCCATCATGCTCTGCCCCTTGCGCTGCAGCGTGCCGATCACGGTCATCGGCACCTTGCGGATGCGGATCACCTGCCCGACCGGGTCGCCGTCGCCGAACAGGTTGCGCGCGACGGTTTCGCCCAGCACCGCGACTTTCGCCGACCCGCTCAGGTCCGAGGTCTCGAACATCCTGCCACTGGCAATCTGCCAGTTGCGCGCCTCGAAATACTCGTTGGTAACGCCGTAAAACACCGTCGACCAGTTGTTCATGCCCGATACCACCTGCCCGGTGCCGCGTATGGCGGGAGCGGCCGCCTGCACCGCGGGAATTTCGCGCTGGATTGCATAGGCGTCCGCTTCCGTCAGCGTATTGCGTGAACCGGCCCCCATGCGCACGCCACCGCTGGTGGTCGATCCCGGCAGCAGGATGATCAGGTTGGTTCCCAGGCCCTTGATCTGTTCCTCGATGCGGTTCTGTGCGCCTGCGCCGACCGCAATCATGGTGATCACCGCGGCCACACCGATGATGATGCCGAGCATGGTCAGCGCGCTGCGCAGCTTGTTGATGCGCAACGCGCGCAGTGCGATGCGGATGCTGGCAAGGATGTTCATGCGGGCTGCGCGTTTTTCATTTTCGCCGCCAGCGCGGCAGCGTCCTTGGGCTGCCGCACTGCGTGATCCTCGACCACGCGCCCGTCGCGGAACAGCACGATGCGCTTGGCGAATTCGGCGATGTCCCGCTCATGCGTCACCACCACCACGGTCATGCCGCGCGCATTGAGCTGCTGCAGCAGGGCCATGACTTCGCAGCTGGTCAGCGTGTCCAGGGCACCGGTCGGTTCGTCGGCGAGGATCAGCACCGGATCGTTCACCAGCGCACGTGCGATCGCCACCCGCTGCTGCTGGCCGCCGGACAGCTGCGACGGATGATGGTGCGCGCGTTCGGCGAGGCCCACCTCGGCCAGCCGCGCTTCCGCGCGCCGGCGCCGCTCGTCCGCCGGCACTCCGCAATAGAGCAGCGGCAACGCAACGTTTTCCAGCGCGGACGTGCGCGCCAGCAGGTTGAAGTTCTGGAATACAAATCCGATGCGGCGGTTGCGTGTCGCGGCCAGCGCATCGCGATGCATGCCGGACACGCGTTCGCCGGCCAGCACGTATTCCCCGCTGCTGGGGGTATCCAGGCAGCCCAGCAGGTTCATGAACGTCGACTTGCCGGAACCGGACGGTCCCATCACGGCGACGAATTCCCCCGCGTCTATGCTGAGCGATACGCCACGCAACGCCTGCACCGACAGCCCGCCCATTTCATAGGACTTGGCGATGTCCGTGGTAATGATCAGCGGGGCGGCCATTTTTTTTACTATCTGATTTTATTGAATTATTTAGAATCCGAGGCGGGGGCCGCCCTTGGCCTGGGTGGTGCGGGTGCCCGCACCGGCCAGGCCGACGATGATTTCGTCCCCCGGCTTCAGGCTGTCGCCAAGCACCTCTGTGTAACTGCCGTCGCTGATGCCGAGGCGGACATTGACTGCCTTGGGTTTGCCTGCGGCATCGAGTATCCACACCGTGCCGCGCCGCTCGGTGATGCCCTGCTGCGACGCGATCATGGCTTCATATTTGATGCGCTGCTCCGGGGTCAGCATTTCGGCAATCTGGCCGCGTGACTGCGCGCGCAGTTGCCCGATTGCACGTTTGCGTTGCGCAGGTGATTCCGCGGTGATCGCCGCAATTTTCTCGCGCGTCTCGCGCTGGATGGCTTCGAGTCTGGTCTGTTGTTCCTCGCTCAGCCCGAGTTCCTTGGTCAGCCGGTCGCGTGTCGCCTGGGCATTGCCACCCGACTTTGCCTTTGCAGCCGGTTTCGCGCCATCACCACCCTTGGTTTGCGGTTTCGGTGCAGCAGCGCCGGGCGGGCGAAATCGCAGCGCGGCGTTGGGCAGCTTGACCACGTCATTGCGACGGGCGGTGATGATGCGCACGTTGGTGCTCATGCCCGGCAACAGCGCCTGGTCGGGATTGGGCGCGGATATCACGGCGATGTAGGTCACCACGTTCTGCACCACCTGCGCCGCCTTGCGCACCTGCGTGATCTTGCCGTTGAAGGTGCGCCCCGGAAACGAATCCACGGTGAACGTGGTGTCCTGCCCGACCGCCACCCGGCCGATTTCCGCTTCGTCGATAGACGCTTCGACCTGCATGTCGGTCAGGTTGCGCGCGATCAGGAACAGCGTCGGCGCCTGCAGGCTCGCCGCGACCGTCTGTCCGGCATCGACGCTGCGCGAGATCACGATGCCGTCCACCGGCGCGCGTATGGTCGTGCGTTCAAGATCGACCTTCGCCTGAGCCAGCTGCGATTCGCGCTGCTTCACCAGCGCCTCGCCGTTGCGCACCTGCGCGTCGCCGACGGCACGCTGCGCCTGAGCCGTTTTGACGTTTTCGCGGGCGGTGGCTGCCGCCGACTGCGATTTCTCGAGTACTGCCTGCGCAACGAAACCCTTTTCGACCAGCGACTGGTTGCGCTTAAGGTCACGCTCGGCTTCGGCCAGGGCAACCTGCGCGCGCGAAACTTCAGCCTGCAACGCAGCGACATTGGCGCGCTGAGTCAGCGCCGTGGCGCGCCCGGCCTCGAGATCGGCCATCGCCTGGTTGACGCGCAGGGCGAACGAATCCGGATCAATGCGCGCGATGACGTCGCCCTTTTTGACCACCGAGTTGTAGTCGACGAATATTTCCTTGATCTGGCCCGACACCTGCGATCCCACCTGCACCGAAACCACGGGATTAAGCGTGCCGGTCGATGACACTGCAGCCACCAGGCTGCCGCGCTCGATTTTTGCCAGCCGGAAGCTCGATTGTGCGGGCTTCCCGCCGTAATACCAGTAAGCGGCTCCGGCAGCCGCAAGCACAGCGAGGGCGCCGGCGCCCAACAGCAGTTTTTTGTTCAAGGCAGGCTCGAATGAATGAAAAACGGTTTTGAATGTCCGGCGGCGGCGCCGGGAGCGGCAGTGTCAGTCGCCGGAGCGCGGCGCATTCAGCTCCCGCACGGCGTCCCGTGCCGCGCGTTCCGCCGCATGTGACAGCGCCAGGCCCGCAATGATTCCGCGCAGACGCAGTTCGGCCCCCATCACCTCCAGCCTGCGGGCCAGTTCCTCGGACTGCGGCGGTTCGCGGTTTTCGGCGGCGGCAAGCAGGGATGCCCGCAAATGCGCGAACAGCAGGCCGACATCTTTTTCGGTGACGATACCGCCCAACAGCAGTTGGGGGTCCAAACGCGGCTCTAGCGGCCGCACCTCAGGCTCCGCGGCAGACAATGGGGCCGACAGCGCCATGCCCAGGGCCAACAGCAGCATTTGCCTTTTCAGTCGCATGTGTCCACCTCTCTCCAAACCGCCATTCTGCCCTAACGTCGGGCATCCGGCGCCGGTGTACCGCTCAGGCCTTGCGATAGATTTCCGCTCCCTGCTCGACAAATTCCTGCGCCTTGTCCTGCATACCCTTGTGCAATGCCTCCTGCTCGGCCACCCCCTGCGCCGCGGCGTATTCGCGCACGTCCTGGGTGATTTTCATCGAACAGAAATGCGGCCCGCACATCGAACAGAAATGGGCAAGCTTGGCGCCGTGTTGCGGCAGTGTTTCGTCATGAAACTCGCGCGCCTTGTCCGGATCGAGGCCGAGGTTGAACTGGTCTTCCCAGCGGAACTCGAAACGCGCCTTCGACAGCGCGTTGTCGCGGATCTGCGCACCCGGATGGCCCTTGCCGAGGTCGGCGGCGTGCGCTGCAACCTTGTAGGCCATGATGCCGTCCTTGACGTCGTTCTTGTCGGGCAGGCCCAGATGCTCCTTGGGTGTGACGTAACACAGCATCGCCGTGCCGTACCAGCCTATCATCGCCGCACCGATAGCCGAGGTGATGTGGTCGTAGCCCGGCGCGATGTCGGTGGTCAGCGGTCCCAGGGTGTAGAACGGCGCCTCGTCGCAGTATTTCAGCTGCAGCTCCATGTTTTCCTTGATCATGTGCATGGGCACGTGCCCCGGGCCCTCGATCATGGTCTGCACGTCATGTTTCCATGCGATCTTGGTAAGTTCACCCAGGGTCTTGAGTTCCGCGAGCTGCGCTTCGTCGTTGGCATCGTAGATCGAGCCGGGACGCAGGCCGTCGCCCAGCGAGAACGCGACATCGTACTGCTTCAGCAGTTCGCAGATGTCCTCGAAGTGCGTGTAGAGGAAACTTTCCTTGTGGTGCGCGAGGCACCACTTGGCCATGATCGAACCGCCGCGCGAGACGATGCCGGTCATGCGTTTCGCGGTCATCGGGATGTAGGGCAGACGCACGCCCGCATGCACGGTGAAGTAGTCGACGCCCTGCTCGCACTGCTCGACCAGCGTGTCGCGGTAGATTTCCCAGGTCAGCTCCTCGGCCTTGCCGTCGACCTTCTCCAGCGCCTGGTAGATCGGCACCGTGCCGATGGGCACCGGCGAATTGCGGATGATCCACTCGCGGGTCTCGTGGATGTGCTGCCCGGTCGACAGGTCCATCACCGTGTCGCCGCCCCAGCGGATCGCCCAGGTCATCTTCTCCACTTCTTCCTGGATGCCGGAAGTCACCGCAGAGTTGCCGATGTTGGCATTGATCTTCACCAGGAAATTGCGGCCGATGATCATCGGCTCGATTTCCGGATGGTTGATGTTGACCGG
>JBMTEY010000072.1:0-13197 GCA_049433545.1 Burkholderiales bacterium
CATGACCGTCGCCGGCATCAACTTCGCCACCCATTTCGTGGTCTGGCGGACGAGAGGCCTGCTCCCCTATGCGCGGGACACAGAAGCGCGTTACTTCGTCCTGGTCATCGTCGCCAGCATCGTCGGCATCGCCATGCTGCTGCTCGGATCCGGCGTATACCCGGACTTCCTGACTGCGGTGCGTTATGCCGCCTTCAACATCATTTCCGTCGGCACCACCACCGGCTATGCCACCGCTGACTACAACCTGTGGCCCGTATTTGCACCGCTGTGGATCCTGTTCCTAGGAACGTTCCTGAGCTGTTCGGGCTCTACTGGCGGCGGCATCAAGATGATGCGCGCGGTCATCCTCTACCGCCAGGTTTATCGCGAGATCAAGAGCCTGGCGCATCCCTACGCGGTGACGCCGGTCAAGGTGGCAGGACACGTCGTCGCTGATTCCGTGGTCTTCGCCGTGCTCGGCTTCTTCTTCATCTGGGTCGTCATGCTGGTCACGATGACTCTGATACTGGGCTGGACGGGGCTCGATGCCATGACCGCCTTCTCCGCGGTCGTCGCCTCGCTCAACAACATCGGCCCCGGGCTGCACCAGGTGGGACCGGCCACCAACTTTGCGGTGCTCACCGACTTCCAGACCTGGGTATGCGCGTTTGCGATGCTGCTGGGACGGCTGGAACTGTTCGCGCTGCTGGTGGTGTTCACGCCGGCTTTCTGGCGCAAGTAGCCCTCAGGGCCTGACCCCCTTGTAAAGTTGCAGCGCGCGGGCGCGCGCCGCGGCGTGGTCGACGACCGGTGCAGGATAATCCCGTCCGATGACCACCCCTGCCGCCTTCTGTTCCTCCGCGCCCATGGTCCAGGGCGCGTGTATGTGCCGTGACCCGCAGCCTTCGAGCTCCGGCACATACTTGCGGATGAATGCGCCGTCCGGGTCGAACTTCTGCGACTGCGTCACCGGGTTGAAAATCCTGAAATAGGGCTGCGCGTCACAGCCGGTGGATGCCGCCCACTGCCAACCGCCGTTGTTGGCCGCGAGGTCGAAATCGTTGAGACGGTCGGTAAAATATTTTTCACCCCGGCGCCAGTCAACCAGCAGGTCCTTGACCAGGAATGACGCGGCGATCATGCGCAGCCGGTTGTGCATGTAGCCGGTCCGGTTGAGCTGGCGCATCGCGGCATCGACAATCGGATAACCGGTGCGCCCCTCGCACCAGGCCGCGAACAGTCCGGGATCGTCGGGCCAGCGGATCGCATCGTACGCCGGCTTGAACGCGCCGGAAACCACGTGCGGATGATGGTGCAGGATCATGAAATAAAAATCCCGCCAGATCAGCTCGGACAGCCAGGTTGCAGCGCCCTCTCCGTCCTCTTTCCGCGAACGCAGCCATGCCGTGCGCGCCAGTTCACGTATCGATATCGTGCCGAAACGCAAATGCACCGACAGGTAGGACGGGCCTTTCTTCGCCGGGAAATCACGGCTGTCGCGGTAACGATCCATGCGCGGCAGAAAATCCGCCAGCAGCTTCCGCGCGGCTGCGGCGCCACCGGCGATGCCCAGCGCTTCCAGCCCGGCCCCTTCGAATCCGATGTCCGCCAGCGCCAGTTGCCGGGTTTCCCCCTGCCAGCCTGCCAGATTGCCGGCATGGGCGTCCACCGGATATCCCTTGAGGAAAAATGCGTCGACTTTTTTCAGCCAGGCGTTTTTGTACGGCGTGAACACCGAAAACGGCGTGCCGCCCTGCGTAAGTATCTCGTCCTTCTCGAAGATGACCTGGTCCTTGCGCGTGCGGAACCCGATGCCGCTGCGCGCCAGCGCCTGCGCCACGGCCGCATCCCGCGCCAGTGCCGCAGGTTCGTAATCGTGATTGGCATAGACCGCCTGCACGCCCAGCGTGGCCGCGAGCGCGGGAATTTCAGACCGAGCCTGGCCGTGCCGCGCGATCAGTCTTCCGCCGCGCGCCGCCAGCTCCAATCCTAGTTCGGTGACCGATTGCCAGATGAACTCGACGCGCCGGTCGGCGCGCGTCGGCAAGGCGTCAAGGATTTCCGTGTCATAGACAAAAACGCAATAAACGCGGCGCGCATCTTTCAACGCGGCATGCAGGGCCGCGTTGTCGTGCCAGCGCAGATCGCGGCGAAACCACATCAACGCGGAATCCATACGGCTCATGGCGGCTTTCAAGTGAAACAGTTTCAATTGTCGCGGCCGTCACCCCGCTTTACAATAGCTGCGCAACGTCATGGACAGCGTCAACCTCACGCAGCATTTCCTGATCGCCATGCCGGCCATGGTGGATCCGCACTTTTCCCGCTCACTAACGCTGGTCTGCGAGCATAATGAAAATGGCGCGCTGGGCATCGTCATCAACCGCCCGATCGACATGAACCTGCAAAGCCTGCTGGAGCAGGTGAAGATCGCGCCGGAAACAGGCAGCTTCCGGTCCGTGCCGGTGCATTTCGGCGGCCCCGTGCAGGTGGACCGCGGGTTCGTGCTTCACCGCCCGGTGGGCAGCTGGCAATCGACGCTGGCCGTCGGGACTGAAATCGGCCTCACCACATCCAAGGACATCCTCGAAGCCGTGGCGCGCGGCGCGGGGCCCGAACACATGCTGATCACCCTCGGATATGCAGGCTGGGCCCCCGGACAGCTCGAACACGAGATCGCGCAGAATGCCTGGCTGACCGTCCCCGCGCGATCAGACATCCTGTTCGACATGCCGGCAGAAGAGCGTTTGGCGGCGGCCATGCACGTACTCGGCGTCGATTACATCAACCTGTCGGACGTGGCCGGCCACGCGTGAATCCGCGGCCGGCTCGCGGAACGGTTCTCGCCTTCGACTTCGGCGAAAAGCGCATCGGTGTCGCCGTCGGCGAAATCGAACTCGGCATCGCCCATGCACATGCGGTGATCTCCGCCGAGGACAACGACACGCGGTTCGCCGCCATCGCCGCGTTGATAGCCGAGTGGCGGCCGGCGATCCTGGTCGTCGGCGTCGCAGCCCACGCCGACGGAACCGCCCACGAAACGGGACGCCTGGCGCAGCGTTTCGGGCGCCGTCTCGAGGGCCGGTTCGGCATCGCCGTGGAACTGGTCGACGAACGCCTGACCTCGCATGCCGCCGACGCGGCGCTGCGGGAAAGCGGTTTGGGAGAAAAACGGCGTGCGGAACTGCTCGATGCCGCCGCCGCCGCGGAAATCCTGCGCACCTGGTTCGCCCTGCCTGCAGGAAACAGCCCCGCCTGACGCGCACCGGCGTGCCGGCGGGCGGTCGATTGTGGTAGGCTACGGCCCGCCATGCCGGCTAACCCGCTTCCTGACGCCGAGCAGTTGCTCGCGTCGCTCACCGACCGGATGCGGCCCGTTGTCGGGCCCGACACCGGACTGGTCGGCATTCATACCGGCGGCGTATGGCTCGCCGAGCGCCTGCACAAGTCCCTCGGCATTACCCTTCCTCTCGGCACCCTCGACGTTTCGTTCTACCGCGACGATTTCAGCCGGAAGGGACTGCGCCGCAACGTCAAGAGTTCCGACATTCCCTTCGACATCGACGGCTGCGCAGTGGTGATCGTTGATGACGTGCTGTATACCGGGCGCACCATACGCGCGGCGATGAACGAACTGTTTGACTACGGTCGCCCGGCCAGCATACGGCTCGCGGCGCTGGTCGACCGCGGCGGCCGCGAACTGCCGATTTCGGCTGACTTCGTCGGCGCTGCCATGACCGTCGCGGCAGGCGAAAACATCGAACTCACACGCGACGCGAACAACCGCCTTGCGCTGCAGCTGGAGAAGGGCTGAGCGCCATGTGGCTGAATCCCGCCAATCCGCAGCTCAACAAGAACGGCGAACTGCACCATCTGCTGTCGCTGGAAGGTTTGCCGGCCGAGGTGCTGCGGCAGATCCTCGACACCGCGACATCATTCGTCGGCATCACCCAGCGCGAAGTCAAGAAAGTGCCCCTGCTGCGCGGCAAGGCGGTTTTCAACCTGTTTTTTGAGCCCTCGACCCGGACGCGGACGACTTTCGAGATCGCCGCAAAGCGTCTGTCGGCGGATGTCATCAACCTCGCCATCAACGTATCCTCGCAGAGCAAGGGAGAAACGGTACTCGACACCGTTGCCAACCTGGCCGCCATGCAGGCCGACATGTTCATCGTCCGCCATGCCGCTAGCGGCGCGCCTTACCTGATCGCCCGCCATGTCGGCCCTGATATCCACGTCATCAACGCCGGGGACGGCCGCCATGCGCACCCGACGCAGGGCTTGCTCGACATGTACACCATCCGCCACTACAAGGGCGACTTCACGAAACTGCGCGTCGCCATTGTCGGCGACGTGCTGCACTCGCGGGTGGCGCGCTCGCAGATCCATGCGCTGACGACGCTGGGCTGTCCGGAAATCCGCGTTATCGGTCCGCGTACGCTGCTGCCGGTAGCGGTCGAAAGGCTCGGAGTGCAGGTGCATTACGACATGCGCGAAGGATTGAAAGATGTCGACGTGGTGATGATGCTGCGCCTGCAGAACGAACGCATGAATGGCGCATTGCTGCCTTCGGCCCAGGAGTTCTACAAGTACTATGGTTTGACCGAGGACAAGCTCGACCTGGCCAAACCCGATGCCATCGTACTGCATCCCGGCCCGATGAACCGCGGCGTCGAAATCGACTCCAGCGTCGCTGACGGCAGGCAATCGGTGATCCTGCCGCAGGTGACCTTCGGCATCGCCATCCGCATGGCGGTGATGAGCATACTGGCGGGCAACTGACGCCGACGATGAAAATCCATATCAAGAACGGCCGCCTGATCGACCCCAAGAACGGCATCGACGCCGTGCGCGATGTTTTTGTCGCCGCCGGCAAGATCGTGGCGACCGGCAACGCCCCCGCCAATTTCGGCGCCAACCGCGTCATCGATGCCACCGGCCGCGTGGTCTGCCCCGGTCTGGTCGATCTGGCCGTGCGGCTGCGCGAACCCGGCTTCGAATACCTAGCCACGCTGGAATCCGAAATGCTTGCAGCGATCGCCGGCGGTGTCACCAGCCTTGCCTGTCCGCCGGATACCGATCCGCCACTCGATGAGCCGGGACTGGTGGAAATGCTCAAATTCCGCGCAAAAAACCTGAACCAGGCGCATGTCTATCCGGTCGGTGCGCTGACCGCCGGATTGAAAGGCGCGAAGCTGACCGAAATGGCGGAATTGCGCGACGCCGGTTGTGTCGCGTTCTCGCAGGCGGAAGCGCCGTTTGCCGACAACCAGGTGCTGATGCATGCCTTGCAATACGCGTCGACGTTCGACTTCCCGGTATGGCTGCGCGCCCAGGATCCCGCCCTGGCGCGGCTGGGCGTCGCCCACGATGGCGAAGTGGCGACCCGGCTGGGTCTGCCATCCATCCCCGTCGCCGCAGAAGTCATCGCGCTGTCGACCATCCTGATCATCGCCCGCGAAACCGGCGCCCGGATCCATATAGCCCGGCTGTCTTCCGCCGAAGGTGTCGCCATGGTACGCGAAGCCAAGGCCCGCGGACTGCGGGTGACCTGTGACATCGGTATCCATCACGCGCATCTGTCGGAAATGGACATCGGTTATTTCGATCCGAACTGTCACATGACGCCGCCGCTGCGCAGCCAGCGCGACCGCGATGCATTGCGCGCGGGTCTCGCCGACGGCACCATCGATGCGTTGTGCTCGGATCACACGCCGGTCAATGAAGATGCCAAACAACTGCCGTTTTCCGAAGCCGAAACCGGCGCCACCGGCGTCGAACTGCTGCTGCCGCTGACCTTGAAATGGGCTGCAGAAGGCGGGATCGGACTGGCGACTGCACTGGACCGGATTACCGCAAAACCTGCCGCCATCCTCGGCGTCGACGCCGGCCATCTGTCTGTCGGCGCAACTGCCGACATCTGCATTTTTGATCCCGAAGCACACTGGCGAGTCGAAGCCGCCGCGCTGAAAAGTCAGGGCAAGAACACGCCGTTTTCCGGACTCGAGGTTCGCGGTCGCGTGACCCACACGCTGATCGGCGGCGCCATTGTCCACGAAAAGAAATAATTCAATAAAAACAGTTATTTAGATTGTTTTGTTGCCGCTGCAGCAACCCCGCTCTGTTAAACTTGCGCTGTCCCCGGCGGTCACATGGCCGGTATCCATCACGACCAAACCCTGATGAACCCTTTACTCGATTTTTCGGGCCTGCCCCGCTTTGCCGATTTCGCGCCGGAACATGTCACCCCTGCCGTGGATCAGCTGCTGGCGGAATGCCGCGCGCTGATTGCCCGGCTGAGCGCCGATGCCGCCGCTCCGGACTGGAACAATTTCGTCGGTCCGCTGGATGATGCCCATGAACGCCTGCACCGCGCCTGGGGTCAGGTCGGCCACCTGAACGCGGTGATGAACAGCCCGCAGTTGCGCGAGGTTTACAACACCAACCTGCCGAAAATTTCGCAGTACCACTCCGAGGTCGGCCAGAACGAAAGCCTTTACCGCAAATACAAGGCTCTGCGCGACAGCACCTCCTATGCCGCGCTGGACAGCGCGCAGCGCAAAATCATCGATAACGAAATCCGCGATTTCCGCCGCGGCGGCGCCGAGCTGTCTGGCAAAGACAAACAGCGATACACCGAAATCTACAACCGGCTCTCGGAAATCGGTTCGCGTTTCAGCGACAACCTGCTCGATGCCACCAATGCCTGGACGCATACCGTGACCGCGAAGACCGAACTCGCCGGCTTGCCGGATGATGCACGTGAAGCGGCGCGCGCCGCCGCAGAGAACGACGGTCAGCCGGGCTGGAAATTCACGCTGCACGCCCCTTCCTACATGCCGGTCATGCAGTACGCCGACAACCGGGAACTGCGCGAGCGCATGTACCGTGCCTATGTCACCCGCGCCTCCGAGTTCGGCGACGCCAAGCTCGACAACACGTCCCTGATCAGCGAAATCGTCCGTCTGCGCCGGAACCTGGCGCAGCTGCTCGGCTATGCCAGCTACGCCGAATATTCGCTCGAATCGAAAATGGCCGATTCACCGGGCCAGGTACTCGGGTTCCTGCGCGAACTTGCCGCCAGGGCCAAGCCCTACGCGGAACGCGACCTTGCCGAACTCCGGGATTTTGCGGCGCGCGAACTGGGCATGCGCGAACTGGAGGCCTGGGACATCGCCTATGTCTCCGAAAAACTGCGGGTGGCGCGTTATGCGTTCTCCGAGAACGAGGTCAAGCAATACTTCCCGGAAAACACCGTGCTCCCGGGCATGTTCAAACTGGTGGAAACGCTGTACGGCCTGAGCATTTCCCCTGCCGAAGCGCCGCAATGGCATGCCGACGTGCGCTTCTATTCCATACGCGACCGGGGCGGCAATCTGATCGGGCAGTTTTACCTGGACCTCTATGCGCGCAAGAGCAAGCGTGGCGGCGCCTGGATGGACGATGCAATCACTCGCCGCGCCACACCCGCCGGCACCCAGGTGCCGGTGGCTTACCTGAACTGCAATTTTTCCCCGCCGGTGGGCGGCAAGCCGGCGCTGTTCAATCACGACGAAGTCATCACCCTGTTCCACGAATTCGGTCACGGGCTACACCACCTGCTGACCCGCATCGACCACCTCGGCGTGTCCGGAATCAACGGCGTCGAATGGGACGCGGTCGAACTGCCCAGCCAGTTCATGGAAAACTTCTGCTGGGAACAGAATGTCGTAGGGCCGATGACGCGGCACGTCGACAGCGGCAAGCCGCTGCCCAAAACCCTGTTCGACAAGATGACTGCTGCAAAAAACTTCCAGAGCGGCATGCAGACCGTGCGCCAGATCGAGTTTGCGCTGTTCGACCTGAGGCTGCACCACGATTACGACCCGTCCGGTGCGCAAACCCCTCTGCAATTGCTCGACGAAGTGCGCCGGGAGGTCGCCGTACTGTTTCCTCCGCAATACAACCGCTTCCCGAACAATTTCTCGCATATTTTTGCCGGCGGTTACGCGGCCGGCTACTACAGTTACAAGTGGGCAGAAGTGCTGTCCGCGGATGCCTACAGCCTGTTCGAGGAAAACGGCGTGCTCGACCCGGCCACCGGCATGCGCTTCTGGAACGAAGTGCTCGCCGTCGGAGGAAGCCGTCCGGCGCTGGAATCATTTATTGCTTTCCGTGGCAGGGAGCCGAAAGTCGATGCCCTGCTGCGCCACAACGGCATGGCCCCGCAACCAGCCTGATGCTGGCGTATGGCTGCGCGGCCAGCCGCGGTATCATGCCGCTTGCAGGAATCGTGTTGAATGATGCAATTGATCGAGGTGCCCGACATGACCAGATTCATCGTTCTGTTCGCAGTGCTGCTCGCCGCAAACCTGGCGCAGTCCGCCCAACTCTACCGCTGGGTGGACGACAAGGGCCGTGTCGAATGGCGTGACACCCCGCCTCCGGCCAGCGCCAAGAAAGTCGAACGCCGCAGCATTGAAGGCAGTGTCATCGAAACATCCACGATGCCCTACAGCGTGCAGCAGGCGACGCGCAATTTCCCGGTCACTCTCTACACCAGCAACTGCGGCGAAAGCTGCGACAGGGCTCGGGCGCACCTGACGCGGCGCGGCGTGCCCTTTACCCAGAAAAATCCGCAGGATGACGTTGAGGGCTACAAGAAACTCACCAACGGCGGCATGGAAGTGCCGTTGCTGTACGTCGGCAGAGAGCAACTGAAGGGTTATCTGGAAACCAGTTGGGACAGCGCCCTCGACAGCGCCGGGTACCCCCGCCAACCTGTTCCCGGTTATGCGGCGCCGAAACCGCATGCTGCACCACAGGCTGCAAAACCTGCCCCGGCGTCGGCTGCACCTGGCAACGGCAATAGCGCAGGAAAAAGCTAACGCTTGAACGCCGTCGCGCCCTGAACGTAATACGCACCAGCGTTGAATTCATAAATCATGCCGGCATGCGTGGCATTGGTCCCTGTAAACATCAGGGTTCCGGATCCAGCACATCCCGTGACGCAAAGCGCAGCCGTCCCGGCAGTCCGCGTTACAGTCGAGGTAATACTGTTGAAACCGGTATTTGCGGTGCCGTTAAAATTCATTGCAAACGTTCCCTGCTCACCGGTTCTCGACAAGCTGAGGCCCAGATTGCCAGAAAGGTTGGCAGCAAGAAAATTCGCGGTCATCGTGCCGGAAGTTACACTCCATCCGCCGAGCGCTCCGGCGCGCGTTTCGGTCGGCTGCGTCGCGCCGATCAGCGAATATGAGACCGAATTCTGCTGCGGCAGGCTCGTCGACAGATCCCCCACCACCAGATGGAAACCCTGATTCACCGCGAGCGTCTGGTTTCCCCATCCAAACAGCGTCGGCGTTCCTTCGGTCCAGCGGACCCAGGCAATCGTCCCGCCGTCCGCCCCCGCCTCCTTGGCTTTGGCGTCGTTTCTCAGATAACCGTTGGCGGTCAAAATACCCGTGGCGTCGGTCGTAATGGAGACTCCGCTTGAGATCGCGTTGAACGCGTTATGGGCGCCACTCGCCGTGTTGTACTCCGCGCTCATGAAGGCCATGTTCGTGCTGGCCGGATAGATGCCGTCACTCAGCGCGACGGCACCGGTAATCACCAGCGGGTCCCCGGCCGGGTCTTTCTGATCGGGCGCCCGGTAATCGGTCTGCAGCTGCGGGCCGTCCCCGGGGACGCCGACAGGTACTTGGGGAATGCTTTCCCCAGCACCCAGATTCGCCTGCGCGGTCTCACCTTGCTGATCCGATCCCCGCCGCGGAGCACGCGACTGCCCTTCGAGACGATCACGCAGGAAATCCGGTGGCGAAATGAGCCGCTGGGCGGGCGTCTTGATATCTGCCACGAAAAAGAATTCTCCGGTACCGAACTGGTTCTCCACTTTTGATTCGTTGGTCAGCGCGATGCGCCCCTCCAGAACACCGCCATAGGTACCGTTCGGCACCCTGTCGCCACGCACATCCAGCCCGGGCTGCCCGGCGTCGCTCTGCGCCAGTTCTAGCGATGCCAGCCGCGCACCCGCGGTTTTTGTGGATTCACAATCATCCTGACAGTGAACCAGCGTGAAATGCGTGCCGCGAATCCCGATCGTCGCCGTGGGACTCGATACCTTGTAATTTTCCCGATTGAGTCTGCCAACGGCGCCCGTCACCGCCCGGAATCCGCCTCTCAGCAGGCTGAAGAATCCTCGCTCGCTGCCGTCCTCCTTACCGGAGTATTTGAACTCATCGATTCTCAGTTCAGTACGCGGCCGCAATGCGATCAACGAGTTGTCTTCCATGCGCAGTTGCGCATTGCTCGAAGGCCCTGTCTTGACGAGATCGCCGGAAAACACTCCGGCATTTCGGGAAAGCGGGGTTTCCACGCCATTGCGCATTACCGATACGTCGCCAATCACCAGAATCGCGCGCCCAATCACCTGCGCGCTGGCCGTGCTGGCGATCACGCACAAAAACATGCCGCATAACGCTCTGAATATCGCCTTACCCACGATCGGTCTCCTCATGGCATGAGACACATGCCCGGCATTCGGCCACCGCGACCAAACTGATCCCGAATAATCCGCAGAAATAATCATTGGCGCAACTGATCCAGTTGTGAAAATGTGAAATCCGTCACGCGGCAACCCAAAAAAACGCTCGTGGTACGTCATTTCCACTCGTAGCGCACTTTGAGTGCCGTCACATGGCGCTTGAAATCGTACAGGGCAATGTTTGAATCGTTGCGAGCCAGAAGCAGTTCTGCCCGCACACTCAGGCTGCGGTCGACCAGATGAATGACGGTCGCCTCCAGGGCGTGATAATCATCCCTGCGAGTCGAAAGCAATAGCTGATCGGGGGCGCTGTAGCGGCTCTGATTCAGGGTATATCCGAGATTCACTCCCCACTTCGGGCCAGGCGAGAAGTTTATCTGTGCGCTCAAGCCGTACAAGTCTCTGCCCAGATCATTGCGGGCAACCTGATTACGCTCCTCGGCATACGATGCGCCTACCGTCAGCACCGGTTGCCAGTTGCCCACCAGCGCATGACGAAACCCTGCCCCGACCCCGGACACCTCGGAGTTGCGCACGCTATTCGCACCCGTGTAATCCAGGCGCGCATGAGACAAGCTGGCGCTCAACGCCTGGCGCGGATTCAGTTGCCGGATCCAGTCTACGGATCCACCTGTCACATCGCGATAGATATCGTTCTCGACGATAGCCCGGCCGTAAGACAGTGTACCGCGATAAATGTTTTCGTCCCGCAGCAACGTGCCGCCACCTGCAATGCCGGCCGTAGTCTGGCTGAATGCCGTATCGTTGAAATTATTCTTGAGCGCAACATCACCGCCGAAAAATACTGAAACACCCGGAGCCACCGGCTTGGTGATCTGCGCTCCCGCCGCCAGATGCGCAAAGGAATCCCCCATTTTCGTGCCGGTCGCGGAAACCAAGACATTGCCCAGGGTCGGCAAGTTGATGACGGATGAGCTGACACCGGAATTGACGTTTGAATCAAACCCCAGCCCGGTCTCAATGTAAATTCTTGAGGTTGTCTGATAGCGCCCCTGGCGCGCGCGAATTGCGTCGAGGTAGCTGTCAATCGTGGCCACAATCTCCGGCGGCGGTTTTTTCGCCCGTATGCTTTCGAATTCCTCATGCGCGCGAGCATCTTCACCGAGGACAAAATACCCCCGTGCAAGCTCCAGCCGCGCGCGGTTGTTTTCGGGAAAATTGAGCAGGTAGCGTTCCAGGGCAAGAACCCCGTGCCCAGTGTGGCCGGCATCAACCGCCGCGACGCCGAAGAAAAAATCAAAGTCCGGATTACCAAGCTGGTCAGCGTGCCTGAGCCCGAGGCTATAGGCCTCAGCCGGTTTGTTGCCCTCCACAAGCGCCTTCATTTCCTCAGCGACAGTCGCCCCCCGGGCCGCAAAAGAAACCATTATGCTCAACAACAAAATCAGCATTCTCAACAACATGGAATCCCGCCTTTCGTTATCATGCGCACAAGCAGGGGTTACTCACGCATGGCCACGAAAACAAAACTGTATCCGTGGATCGCCCCTTGCGCGCATCAGCGGAGCGCTCTTTGAAATTACGTTGCAAGCCCTGCATGGGTCTGAATCCTCCCAGAATAAACACAGTGCAATTTACTATCCTTGTGTTTCGGAGGCAACCGGGCACCTCATTCCCAGACAAGCAGCGCATCCGCACGTTTCCCGGTCAGACAAGGCGCCTGTCGCAATAAGCGGGTAGCATCAGCCTTGGTTAATTAATGCACCGGCCGCGCCGCGGTAAGAAACATCACCATAACCCGTAACCCCACGAACAAAACCGGCAAGTCATATCGCCCATGAAACTCGCCACTTGGAACGTCAACTCGCTCAAGGTTCGGCTGCCGCAGGTCATCGACTGGCTGGCGGCACACGCACCGGACGCGTTATGCCTGCAGGAAACCAAGCTGGAGGACACCAACTTTCCGGTCGCTGCAATCGAGGCTGCCGGGTATCACGCATCATTCCGCGGACAAAAAACTTACAACGGCGTAGCAATCCTGACCCGGCAGCCAGCAGCCGCCATCCACTGCGATATTCCCTGTTTTGATGACCCGCAGAAGCGCGTCATCGCCGTCACGCTGGACGGCGTGCGCATCGTGTGCGTATATGTGCCGAACGGCGAATCGGTCGAGTCGGACAAATACCGCTACAAACTGACGTGGCTGAATGCCCTCACCGGCTGGTTGCGCACCGAACTAATACAGCACCCCGTGCTGGCCGTGCTGGGCGACTACAACATCGCCCCGGAAGACCGCGACGTGCATGACCCGCAGGCGTGGAACGGCAAAGTTCTGTGCAGCGCGCCGGAACGCGCGGCATTCGTGCAGCTCACCGGCCTTGGTTTGAAAGATGCATTCCGGCTGTTCGAACAGCCGGAACAGTCGTTTTCATGGTGGGATTACCGGATGAACGCGTTCCGCCGCAAGATGGGACTGCGCATAGACCATATACTTGCCTCGGAAAAGCTTGCTGCCCGCTGCACCTCCTGCAACATCGACACCGGTCCGAGGGGCAACGAGCGGCCCTCGGATCATGCGCCGGTGATCGCCGAATTCTCGTAACATCCGTCGCCAGAGCTTCTGAAGCGCATCTCCGGCGCGCAGCGTGACGGATCCTGCGGCAACGTACTGACGTCTGTTACGCGTCCTCGCCGCGGCCGGGTTCGATCTTCAGTTCCTGGATCTTGCGCGTCAG
>JBMTEY010000073.1:0-13076 GCA_049433545.1 Burkholderiales bacterium
CCGCGATTGTCGATCAGGATCTGCTGGCCCAGTTCCGCTGTGAGGCCGGGCTGCATGGTGCGCGAGACCAGATCCGTGCCACCGCCCGGTGGGAACGGGACAATCAGGCGGATGGGCTTGTTGGGATAGGCCCCCGTCTGCGCGGCGGCTGCGAACGGCGTTGCCAGGATCAGTGCGGCAACAAGGGCTCTGGGCAGGCGGGCTATGTAACGCATGATTTTTCTCCCATTGGTGTAGATGTCGGGGGCCACATTACCACGAGTTTTCGCAGTTTTCATGATGACCATGAGCGCCCCGCGATGTTAAAAAATACACATAAAAACATATAGATAGATCGTATTGATGTGTAATGTTTTGCTTGTCAAATTTATTTTGTCATGATAAATTTCAGCCTGACATGAACAGCCACCCCTGAGCTTAATCCGCCGTGAATTGCGCAGAACGCCTAGTCGATCTTTTTGGCAGCCAGGCCGAGGTCGCGCGCCGTTTCCGGCTGGACCGCGCGGTGGTCAATCACTGGATCAAGTCAGGCTACGTGCCCGCGCGCTGGGCAATGGAAGTCGAGCAGGTCACCGGCGGGCAGGTGGCAGCCGTCGACGTGCTCAATGAAGCCACCACGCGCAAACCGCTGCGGCTGAAATCGCGGCCGGACGGAGAAAATTTTTTCGCCAACGCCATACCAGGGAGTGAATTCACCATGGACAAGTACGCGCCGAGCAAGCGCATCAACTCGTTTCACCCGCCGCAACGCACGCTGATGGGCCCGGGCCCGACGGAGATCCATCCGCGCGTGCTGACCACGATGAGCCAGCCGGCCATCGGTTATCTCGATCCGGTGTTCGTCGAGATGATGGAAGAACTGAAGTCGCTGCTGCGTTACGCCTACCAGACCAAGAACCCGCTGACTTTCCCGATTTCGGGGCCGGGGTCGGTGGGCATGGAGTACTGCTTCGTCAACATGGTGAAGCCGGGAGACAAGGTCATCGTCTGCCGCAATGGCGTGTTCGGCGGCCGCATGATCGAAAACGTCGAGCGCTGCGGCGGAACGCCGATCGTCGTCGAGGACAACTGGGGGGAACCCGTCGATCCGCAGAAACTCGAAGACGCACTGAAGAAAAATCCCGATGTGCGCGTGGTCGCCTTCGTGCATGCCGAAACGTCCACCGGTGTGCTTTCCGACGCCAAAACCCTGGTCGAGATTGCGCACAAGTACAACGCGCTGACCATAGTCGATGTCGTGACCTCGCTCGGCGGTTCACCGGTGCTGGTCGACGAGTGGAAGATCGATGCCGCCTATTCAGCCAGCCAGAAATGCCTGTCGTGCACTCCGGGGCTATCGCCGGTGACCTTCTCCGAACGCGTGGTCGATTACGTCAAGGCGCGCAAGGACAAGATCCATTCATGGTTCATGGACATGAACCTGCTGCTCGGCTACTGGGGCGAAACCACGCGGACTTACCACCACACTGCGCCGACCAATTCGTTGTTCGCGCTGCACGAAGCGCTGCTGCTGATCCGCGAGGAAGGCCTGGAGAACGCCTGGGCGCGCGTGCATCGCCACCACACCGCGCTGAAGGCCGGTCTCGAGGGCATGGGGCTCAAGTTCCTGGTCAAGGAGCAGTACCAGATTCCGCAGATGAACGCGGTGCTGTGCCCGGAAGGCGTCAACGAAGCCGAGGTGCGCAAGACGCTGCTTTCCGAATTCGGCCTCGAAATTGGCGCCGGTCTCGGCCCCCTTGCCGGCAAGATCTGGCGTTTCGGGCTGATGGGCTACTCCTGCCGCCCGGACAACGTCATGCTCTGCCTGTCGGCGCTGGGTTCGGTGCTCGAAGACATGGGACACGCTGTGCACGTCGGTGATGCCGAGGCTGCGGCGCATGCCGCTTACGCGTCCATGCACGCGACCGCGGCGCAGGCGAAAAAACGCAAGGCTCCGGCAAAAGTGGCGTAATCCGCAGCGTCAAATGCAAAAAAGCCGCCCGCGGGCGGCTTTTTTGTTGACGCTTGCCGGTTCAGATCAGCAGCGTCGCCAAGCCTAGCAGCAGCCCCATGCTGACTACGTCGGTCGCCGTGGTCAGGAAAATGCTGGAAGCCGTAGCCGGGTCAAAACCGAATCGTTTCAGCGTCAGCGGCACCATCGCCCCGGAAATTCCGCTGGCCACGCAACTGCCGACCAGCGCGATCCAGACCACGATGCTCAGCAGCAGGGCGTCGGGATTGTTCTGGTAGCTGGCGACGATGAACATGCCCAGCGCGGCGACGATACCCGTGAAGGCTCCGTTCAGTGCGCCCAGCGAGGCTTCTTTCATCACCAGCGCGCGTTCGGCGCCGGGTTTGAGTTCGCCCAGCGTCATCCCGCGCAGCGTGACCGCCAGCGCCTGGCAGCCGGTGTTGCCTGATTGTCCGGCGAGCACCGGCAGGAACAGCGCGAGTATCACCAGGCGGTCCACCGTGTCCTGGAATATCGCGACCACGGCTCCGGCAACAAACGCCGTGGCGAGGTTGATCTGCAGCCAGGGATGGCGGAACCTGAAGCTGGTTTTCAGCGGCGTCGCCAGCCGTTCTTCCTTCTCGACGCCGACCAGGCTACCGACTTGGGCGGTGATCTCGAAAGCCTGCTCCTCGAACATGGTCTGGCCGCGCACCAGGCCGAGCAGCCTGCCGTTGCCGTCGCAGACCGGATAGGCGGGGTAGTGCCGGTCGAGTACCAGCTTCATCGCATCGGACAGCGCAAGGCTCGGCGTCAGGAAGAACGCATTGCGCAGCATGATCGATTCCAGCGATACCTGATCGTCGGCAAACAGCAGGTCGCGCATGGTAATGATGCCCAGCAGTTTGCCGCCGCTGTCGGTGACATAGCCGTAGGTGATGAACGCGGTGCGCACCAATGGGCGTAGTTGTTCGATCGTGTCCCGCACACGCATGTCCGGACGGAACACCGCGCGCGCGGGCTCCATCATGCGGCCGATGGTGCCTTCGCCGTACCGCTGGTTCACCTGCCATTGCGCGACGATCTCCGGCGCAACCGCGTGCTGGATGCCGTCGACCAATCCGCCGGGCAATTCGGCGATGATGTCGGCAGTCAGCGCCGGATTGAGGTCCTGCAGCACTTCGGCGATCAGCGTCGCCGGGTACTCGGCGAGCAGGGCCGCCGCTTCCCTCGGGGCGCGCGCCTTGGCTTCCTGCGCCAGGCTGCGCCGGTCAAGGTCGGGCGCGGAAGGATGGGTGTTCGGATCGGTCACGATGGCTTTCCCCTTGGTATGCGTCCGGCGCCTGTGCGCCAGATGCAGAGTATAGTGACCGGCAGGCCGCCTGGGTGCTCCCGCCGCCGGCCGCTACAGACCCAGTCGCTGCCAGATCGTACTGGTGAGCCCGGCCTGGTTCATGGTGTAGAAGTGCAGCCCCGGGGCTCCTGCCGACAGCAGGTCGTCACACAGCCGTGTCACCACGTCGAGGCCGAAGGCGCGGATTGCAGCGCTGTCGTCGCCATAACCTTCCAGCTTGCGGCGCATCCAGCGCGGAATTTCTGCACCACAGGCGTCTGAAAACCGTGCGAGCTGGGAGAAACGCCCTATCGGCATGATGCCCGGCACGATCGGGATGTTGACGCCCATTGCTTCGCATTCGTCCACGAAATGGTAATAACCGTCGGCATTGTAGAAATACTGGGTGATCGCCGAATCGGCCCCCGCCTCCACCTTGCGCTTGAAGTTAAGCAGATCCTCCCGCGCGCTCCGCGCCTGGGGGTGGTACTCGGGATAGGCCGCCACCTCGATCATGAACTGGCTGCCGAACTCCTCGCGGATGAACGCCACGAGTTCGTTGGCGTAACGGAACTCGCCCGCGGCGGCCAGTCCCGAAGGCAGGTCGCCGCGCAAGGCCACCAGGTGCGTGATGCCGTTGTCCTTGTAGCGCTGCAGCATACCGCGCACGCTGTCGCGGGTGGATGCGACACAGGAGATGTGCGGGGCGGCGGCATGTCCCTGCGCGCGGATGTCGAGCACGGTATCCAGCGTGCGTTCGCGCGTCGAGCCCCCCGCGCCAAATGTGACCGAAAAAAACTTGGGTTTCAGCTGCGCCAGCTGCCTGGTGGTAGCGCGCAGCTTTTCCGCGCCCTCCGGCGTGTTCGGCGGGAAGAACTCGAAGCTGAACGTCCGGGCGAATTTTTTCTGGGATTCCATGGCTTCACGCGCAGGCCGGGGATGGTGTCGATTCTACTCCCCGGCCGCGGGCCTCGCGGTCAGTAGCGGTAGTGATCCGGCTTGAACGGGCCGTCGATTTTCAGCTGCAGGTAGTCGCACTGTTTTTCGTTGAGCGTGGTCAGTTCGACGCCGAGCTTTTTCAGGTGCAGGCGTGCGACTTTTTCATCGAGGTGTTTCGGCAGTACATAGACCTCATTTTTGTATTTGTCGCCCTGGGTGTACAGCTCCAGCTGGGCCAGCGTCTGGTTGGTGAAGGAATTCGACATCACGAACGAGGGATGCCCAGTGCCGCAACCGAGGTTCACCAGGCGGCCTTCAGCGAGGATGATCAGGCGCTTGCCGTCAGGGAAAATCACATGGTCGACCTGTGGTTTGATGTTTTCCCACTGGTATTTTTTGAGCGAGGCGATTTCAATTTCGGAGTCGAAATGGCCGATGTTGCAGACGATGCTGTTGTGCTTCATCCGCTTCATGTGGTCATGATTGATGACCCCGAGGTTGCCGGTGGCGGTGACGAAAATGTCGGCCTTGTCGGCGGCATATTCCATGGTCACCACGCGGAAACCTTCCATTGCCGCCTGCAGTGCGCAGATCGGATCGATTTCGGTGACCCACACCTGCGCCGACAGCGCGCGCAGCGCTTCCGCGCTGCCCTTGCCGACGTCGCCATAACCGCAGACCACCGCAACCTTGCCCGCGACCATCACGTCGGTGGCGCGCTTGATTGCGTCGACCAGCGATTCGCGGCAGCCATAGAGGTTGTCGAATTTGGACTTGGTGACCGAATCGTTGACGTTGATCGCCGGGAACGGCAGGCGGCCTTCCTTCTGCATCTGGTAGAGCCGGTGCACGCCGGTGGTGGTTTCCTCGGTGACGCCCTTGATGTTCTTCTCGATCTTCGAATAGAAGCCGGGTTTTTCCTTCAGCGTCTTGCGCATCGCGGCGAACAGCACCACTTCCTCTTCATTCGTGCCTTCCGGCGGCTGCGTCTTGTTGCGCTCATGCTGTGCCCCCAGCGTCACCAGCAGCGTGGCGTCGCCGCCGTCGTCGAGGATCATGTTCGGCGTGCCGCCGTCGCTCCATTCGAAGATCCGGTGGGTGTATTCCCAATAGTCTTCCAATGATTCGCCCTTGTAGGCGAATACGGGGATGCCGCGTGCGGCGATTGCGGCTGCGGCGTGATCCTGGGTCGAGAATATGTTGCACGAGGCCCAGCGGATGTCGGCGCCGAGGTCGGCCAGCGTTTCGATCAGCACCGCGGTCTGAATGGTCATGTGCAGCGAGCCGGCGATGCGCGCGCCTTTCAGCGGCTGCTTGCCCTTGTATTCCTCGCGCAGCGCCATCAGGCCGGGCATTTCGGTCTCGGCGATGGCGATTTCCTTGCGGCCGTATTCGGCCAGCTTGATGTCGGCGACTTTGTAGTCGGTGGCTTTCGCGTTCATTGTTGCAACTCCTGAATGTGAGGGCGCCGTTACCGGCATGCCGCCCGAGCCTGGCCGGAGTGCGGAGTTGAACCGCCCGGTCGCAGCGCCCCTCGGGGGCATGTGTCCATGTTTCCAAAACGACAAAAAAAGCGCTCGCACCGTTGCCGGTGCGAGCGCCGTTGATATCTTTGCTGAGCCTGGCCGGCTATGTGGTTTAAACCCCACCCGGTCGCAACGCTCCTCAGCGGGGCGAATTATAGCTTATTTGATGCCTGCATCAGCCTTCAGCGCCGGCGCCTTGTCCAGGTGCTCCCAGGTGAATTCGGGCTCGTCGCGTCCGAAGTGGCCGTGGGCAGCGGTCTTGGTGTAGATAGGGCGCAGCAGGTCGAGCGACTGGATAATGCCTTTCGGACGCAGGTCGAAATGTTTCTCGACCAGCGCGCCGATCTTGTCGTCGCTGATCTTGCCGGTGCCGAAGGTGTCGACCAGCACGCTGACCGGGCGCGCGACGCCGATGGCGTAGGCGATCTGCAGTTCGCACTTGGTGGCGAGTCCTGCGGCGACGATGTTTTTTGCGACATAACGCGCGGCGTAAGCGGCCGAGCGGTCGACCTTGGACGGATCCTTGCCCGAAAAAGCGCCGCCACCGTGGCGCGAATAGCCGCCGTAGGTATCGACGATGATCTTGCGGCCGGTCAGGCCGGTGTCGCCCTGCGGGCCGCCGATGACGAAACGGCCGGTGGGGTTGATCAGGTACTTGGTGTCCTTGGTGACCATGTTCTTCGGAAGTACCGGTTTCACCACCTGCTCAATGATGGCTTCCTCGATCTGCTTGTGGGTGACTTCCTCACGGTGCTGGGTCGAGATCACCACGGTATCGATATGGTGCGGCTTGCCGTCGACGTAACGCACGGACACCTGCGACTTCGCGTCGGGGCGCGCCCATGGCAGGCGGCCGTCGCGGCGCAGTTCGGCGTGGCGTTCCATCAGGCGGTGCGAGTAGTAGATCGGCATCGGCATCAGCTGCGGCGTTTCGTCGCAGGCGAAGCCGAACATCAGGCCCTGGTCGCCAGCGCCCTGGTCGAGGTCGAGGCCTTTGCCTTCGTCCACGCCCTGCGCAATGTCCGGCGACTGCTGGTCGTAGCACACCATCACGCCGCAGCTCTTGTAGTCGAAGCCGATTTCGGAATCGTCGTAGCCGATCTGCTTGATGATCCTGCGCGCGACCTGCGCGTAATCGACGCGTGCGCTGGTGGTGACCTGGCCGGCGAGCACCACGAGGCCGGTATGGGTCAGCGTTTCGGCGGCAACGCGGCCGTTCTTGTCCTCGGCGAGGATGGCGTCGAGCACGGCATCGGAAATCTGGTCGGCGATCTTGTCGGGATGGCCTTCGGAGACCGACTCGGAAGTAAACAGGAAGTTGCTCATGGGCGTGTGGCGTAAATGGATGGTGAAAATCAGGTTGAAAGAACCGGGTTGGCCGGCAAAAAGGCCGCTAGAATAGCATATAACCCCCGATTTTTTAACGGATTTCCCTGCGGAATGCCGATGCTGCTGACGGTGATGCAATGGTGCGCGCGTATGCCTTTGGCGGCACTGCATTTTTTCGGCGCCGGCCTGGGCTGGACGGTGTATGCCCTGTCGCCGACCTACCGCCGCCGGCTCAGGGAAAACCTGGAAATCAGCGGCCTGTTCCCGGATGCGGATGCGGCCCGCACGACGGAGTACGCCGCCGTGGCCGAGGCCGGCAAGGGCATCGCCGAGCTGTGCAAGGTCTGGTTCGGCAAAGAGGATGAGCTGCGTGCGCTGGTGACCTGCTCCGACTGGCAGGTGGTCGAGGCGGCGCAGCGCGCGGGCAAGGGCGTGATATTCCTGACGCCGCATATCGGCTGTTTCGAAGTCTCGGCCTGGTATGGTGCGCAGCGCCTGCCCTTGACCGTGCTCTACCGCCCGCCGAAACGCGCCGGGCTCGAACCGCTGATGGTTGCCGGGCGCGCGCGCGGACAGGCGCGGCCGGCCCCGGCGACGCTGGCCGGTGTGCGCCAGTTGTACAAGGCATTGCGACGCGGTGAAGCCATCGGCGTACTGCCCGACCAGGCGCCGGGTACCGGTGAAGGCGAATGGGCGGACTTTTTCGGCCGCCCCGCGTACACCATGACGCTGGTGACCCGACTCAGGGCGACCAGTGGCGCGGCGGTGGTGATGGCCTTCGCCGAGAGGCTGCCTCGCGGGCGCGGTTATGTGCTGCATCTGACGCCGGTCAATGCCGATCCGCTGGATCCCGCGGCACTCAATCGCGCCGTCGAAGAGGTCGTGCGCAGCTGTCCCGCGCAGTACCTTTGGGGCTACAACCGCTACAAGGTGCCGGCAGGCGCCGAAGTGCCGGGCGACACGTCATGCTGACCCGCTTCGGCCTCGCGCTGGTGTGGCTGCTGCACGGCTTGCCATTGCGTGTGCTGGCGCCGCTCGGGCGCGGACTCGGAGCGCTGCTCTACGCTTTGGCGGGCGAGCGCCGGCGGGTGGTGCTGACCAACCTGCAACTGTGTTTTCCGGAACTCGATGATGCGCGGCGCAAGGCGCTGGCGCGGCGCCATTTCGCCGCGTTCGGCCGCAGTCTGCTCGAGCACGGCATCCTGTGGTGGGGCAGCCGCGAGCGCGTGATGCGCATGGTGCGCGTCGAAGGCCTCGAGCACTGGCAGGCAGTGCAGGGCAAACCGGTGATCTGGCTGGTGCCGCACTTCGTCGGACTCGACATGGGCGCGGTGCGGCTGACCGCCGAATATCCTTTTATCGCGATGTACAGCAAACAGAAAAATCCCGCATTCGACGCCGTGCTCTATCGCGGGCGCACCCGGCTGGGCCCCGCGGAAATGATTTCGCGGCAGGAAGGCCTGCGGCCGGTGGCGCGGGCGATGAAGGCGGGCATGCCGTTCTATTACCTGCCCGACATGGATTACGGCGAGCGCGATTCGATATTCGTACCGTTTTTCGGTGTGCCCGCGGCGACCATCACAGGGTTGGCGCGCATCGCCGCGCTGACCGGCGCCGTGGTGGTGCCGGCGGTGACCGAACAGTTGCCCGGCAATGACGGTTATCGCCTGCGTTTCCATCCGGCGTGGAGCGATTTTCCCAGTGGCGACATCACTGCCGATACGCGGCGCATGAATGCCTTCATCGAAGACCAGGTGCGACTGATGCCCGAGCAGTACTACTGGCTGCACAAGCGCTTCAAGACGCGGCCGCCAGGCGAAGTGCGCATTTATTGACCCTTGGCCGATATAATCCGGCACTGACATCATGTTTGAAAACCCCGACGCCCAGGCGCGCTGCGCGCTGCTAAAAAAGGTCAGGACCATCGCCGTGGTCGGCCTCTCGCCCAACGCTGCGCGGCCCAGCCATGGCGTGTCGCAGGCGATGCAGGGCTTCGGCTTCCGCGTGATCCCGGTGCACCCGGCGGCAAAGGAAATCCTCGGCGAGAAGGTCTACCCCGCGCTGAAGGACATTCCGGAAAAGATCGACCTCGTCGACGTGTTCCGCAGCGCCGAGTTCATCGACGGCGTGGTCGACGAATGTCTGGCCCTGGGTCTTAAGGCGATCTGGATCCAGGAAGGCGTCATCAACGAGCCGGCAGCCGAGCGCGCACGGGCCGGCGGCATGACGGTGATCATGGATCGCTGCATTTACCGTGATTACCGTGATCAGTGCCGCGATGCCGGCGCCTGAAATGCGGCTGGAATTCACCAAGATGCAGGGCCTCGGCAACGATTTCGTCGTGCTTGATGCGACCGCACAGCCGCTCGCGCTGACGGAAAAGCAGCTGCGGTTCCTGGCCGACCGCCACTTCGGCGTCGGCTGCGACCAGGTCCTGGTGGTGGAACCGGCGCGCGAGCCCGGCACCGATTTCTATTACCGCATCTTCAACGCCGACGGCGGCGAGGTCGAGCAATGCGGTAACGGCGCGCGCTGTTTCGTTCGCTACGTCCATGAGCGCGGGCTTACCGCGAAAACGGCGATACGCGTCGGCACCCGCGGCGGCGTGATCGAACCGCGGCTGGAGGCTGACGGCCAGGTCACGGTCAACATGGGCGTGCCGCAGTTCGAACCGGCGCGCATCCCATTCGACGCTTCGGCGCAGTCACTGCTGTATGATTTAAGCGTTGACAAGAAAAAAATAAAAATCAATGCTTTATCCATGGGCAATCCGCATGCGGTGCAGCTCGTCGACAACATCGACACAGCGCCGGTGGCGTGCGAAGGTCCGCTGATCGAAGCCCATCCGCGGTTTCCCCAGCGGGTGAACGCGGGTTACATGCAGGTCGTGGATCGCAGCCATATCCGCCTGCGCGTCTACGAACGCGGCGCCGGCGAAACGCTGGCCTGCGGCACCGGCGCCTGCGCAGCGGTGGTTGCCGGCATCCGGCGCGGACTGCTCGACGCGCGCGTCACGGTTTCGACGCACGGCGGTGACCTCGTTATAGTATGGGCGGGGGACGGTTCGCCAGTGATGATGACCGGGCCCGCCGTGACCGTGTACGAAGGCGTGGTGACGCTGCCGCAATGATGCAAAAATGACAGTAAAACAAGGAAGAGCCGCTGATGAAAGCCGATGACGTCGCCGCGTACCTGAAAGACCACCCCGAGTTCTTCGAGCAATACGCGGAAGTCGTTGCCGACGTGTTCATTCCGCATCCGCACGGCGGGCGTGCGATTTCGATCGGTGAACGGCAGATCCTGACGCTGCGTGAGCGCGGCAAGCAGCTCGAAAACAAGCTCAGCGAACTGATCCAGTTCGGCGAGGAGAACGACGCCATCGGCGAGAAGGTGCACCGCCTGACGCTGGCGCTGATTGCCGCGCGCGACGTGCCGGCGCTGCTGCACGCCGCCGGGTTCAACCTGCGCGAGGATTTCGCGGTGCCGCACGTGGCGCTGCGCGTCTGGCATGCCGGCGCAACCGGCGGCGCGCCCGAATTTTCCGCGAGCGAGGCCACTCGCGCGTTCGCGGCGGGATTGTTGCATCCGCATTGCGGGCCGCTGGCGATGGCCGATACCGCGGCATTTTTCGGCGAGGCTGCGCCGCTGCTCAAGTCCTGGGCTTACGTGCCGCTGCGCGGCCGCGACACCTTCGGGCTGCTGGCGCTGGCGAGTGAGGATGCGCAGCGGTTTTATCCGGAAATGGGCACGCTCTACCTGACCCGCATCGGCGAAGTGGCGGCCGCGTGCCTGCTGCGCCACCTGGAACCGGTGTGACCGCAGGCGGACGCAAACCAGCTACCGCAAAACAGCCGGCGCAGGTGCCGGCACCCGCGTCCGGCCCCGCGCAAAGTCTGTTGCAGGGATATATCGATCATCTTGCCCACGAGCGCCGGCTGGCACTGCATACCACCACGAATTACCGGCGTGACATCGAAGCGCTGCTCGGGTTTGCCGGCGACCGGCCTCCCGCGAAGCTGACCGTGCACGATATCCGGCGCTGCATCGCGCAGCTGCACGGCCGCGGCCTCGACGGCCGCAGCTTGGCGCGCATGCTGTCAGCGTGGCGCGGTTTCTACAATTACCTGGCGCGCGACCATGGCGGCACGCAGAACCCCTGTGTCGGCATCCGCGCGCCGAAAAGCGCGAAGCGGCTGCCGCAGGCGCTGTCGCCCGACGAGGCGCGGCAGCTGGTCGAACTCGACGCCACCGATCCGCTGGCGGTGCGCGACCGCGCCATCCTCGAACTGTTTTATTCGTCGGGCCTGCGGCTGGCGGAGCTGGCCGGCCTCGCGCCGGGCGACGTCAACTTCTCCGATGCCACGGTGCGGGTTACCGGCAAGGGCAGCAAAACGCGCATCGTGCCGGTCGGCAGCCAAGCGGTCACGGCTTTGCGCGCCTGGCTCACTGCGCGCGGCGGCATGCCGCAGGTCGAGCAGGATGCGCTGTTCGTCGGCGCACAGGGTCGGCGCCTCGGCCCGCGCGCGATCCAGGGCCGCGTGCGCCGGCGCGCGCAGCAGCAGGGCATCGCCGCGCGCGTGCATCCGCACATGCTGCGCCATTCCTTCGCATCGCATGTGCTGCAATCAAGCAGCGACCTGCGCGCGGTGCAGGAGATGCTGGGACACGCCAGCATTTCGACGACACAGGTCTACACCCAGCTCGATTACCAGCACCTGGCGAAAATCTACGATGCCGCGCATCCGCGCGCGCGGCGCAAGGAAAAATAGACCGGAGGAGGATCGATGAGCATGCCCGATTTCCAGGTGACCGGTGCGGGCCGGGTCACCGTGTTTCTGCTGCACGGCATTTACGGATCGAAGGAATACTGGCGCTATCAGACCGAACGTCTGGTTGGCCGGGGTTATCGCGTGGTGGCCTGGGATGCGCCGGGTTACGGCCTGTCACCGCTGCCCGCGGACTTCGGCTTCGGGAAAGTTGCTGCAGCGGGCGTGGAACTGCTGCGCGCACAGGGCACGGAGCGGAACATCGTCCATGGCCACAGCATGGGCGGACAGATTTCCTCGCGCATCCGCATGCAGGCGCCGGACTTGGTGCACGGCTTGGTGATTTCCTCGACCATCGGCTATTTTGCCAACCGCACGAAAGAAGAGCAGGAAGAGTTCGTGCGCAAACGCACTGCACCACCACCGCCGGGCACCGACCCGGTGACGGTGAACCGCATGGTCGTTGATTCCATGCTGGGCCCCGCGTCCGGCGGACCGGAAGTCGACCTGGTGCGGCAATGGGCGTCATTGACACCGCCGGACACCGTCAAGGCAGCAGTAAAGGCGGTGCAGAGCTATCCCGAAGCAGAGGCAGTTGCCGGTTTCCGATCGATTTCCATACCGACCCTGCTGGTCGCAGGCGAGGTCGATCAGGTCGGACATCCCGCGGGCATGAAGCGTGTCGCGGACATGATTCCGGGCTGTGCCTTTGGCACGGTTTCGGGTTCGGGGCATTATCCCTGGGCGGAAAATCCCGCCGGATTCAACCGGCATTATTTTGATTTTCTCGATCGCCATTTCCCGGTCAGCAGCTGACGGATCGGGGCTTCTGGCATGCATCGCCTGATCCTGAAGCCCGGTCGCGAGAAATCGCTGAAACGCCGGCATCCCTGGATATTTTCCGGCGGTGTCGCCCGTGTTGAAGGCAATCCCCGGGTCGGCGACACGGTGACCGTGTGTTCGGCCGATGGCGCATTCCTCGCAATGGCGGCTTACAGCCCCGAATCGCAGATCCGCGCCCGTGTCTGGCACTGGACGGCGCGCGACATCGACACGGCATTTTTCACGCAGCGCATCGCCGCGGCGGCGGCGGCGCGCAACGTCATCGACAGCGCGGGCCTGCGGCTGGTGCATGGCGAATCCGACGGGCTGCCCGGCGTGATCGCCGACCGTTTCGGGGATACCGTGGTCGTGCAGCTGCTGAGTGCCGGCGCCGAACGCTGGCGCGGTGCCATTGCCGACGCACTGGCGGC
>JBMTEY010000074.1:0-13043 GCA_049433545.1 Burkholderiales bacterium
ACAGGTGGCCGAGCGCCTGCGGGATGCCGGCCTTGCAGTGATCCTGCATTGCGGTAGCGGCAGCTTCAAGTCGCAGATGAAAAAGGCGGATGGCAGCGGTGCCCGGTTTGCGGTGATCATCGGCGACGATGAAGCCCAGGCCGGCATGCTGACCGTAAAACCGCTCAGGGCGGAGCGGGAACAGGTGCGTGTTTCCTTATCCGAAGCATGTGAAATCATGAAAATCAGGTAAATCAATGGCTTACGATTTGGAAGAGCAGGAACAGCTGGCGGCAATGAAGGCCTGGTGGGCGCAATACGGCCGTCTGGCAATAGTCGTGGTGGTCGCCGCATTGCTGACCGTGGGCGGCATACGCGGCTGGCATTATTACCGCACCTCGCAGGCCACTGCGGCGGTGGTGCTGTTCGAGCAGTTGCAGCGTGCCGAACGGGCGAGCGACCACAAGAAGGTGCGCGACATCGCCGCACAGATGATCGACAGTTACGGTTCCACGCCGTATGCCGCGCCGGCGGCGCTGGCGGCGGCGAAAAGCGCCGTCGATACCGGTGATCTGGCGGCAGCCAAAACGCGGCTGCAGTGGGTAATCGACAAGGCCGGTGAGGAGGAGGCGCGCGACGTTGCCCGCCTGCGGCTGGCACGCGTACTGTTTGATGAAAAAAACCTGCCCGAGGCGCTCAAGCTGCTCGAGGCCAAACCCGGCGACAGTTTTGCCGGCCTTTATGCTGGCCTCAAGGGCGACGTGCTGAGCGTGCAGGGCAAGCGTCAGGAGGCGCGCACCGCATACCAGCTGGCACTGGACAAAAGCGATGCTGCGAGTCCGCTGCGCCAGATCACGCAGCTGAAACTCGACGCGCTGGGTGAGGCGAAGTGATTTTCCGCATCGTATTGTTGGCGGGAATCGTGCTGACGCTGGCAGGGTGCCAGACCGTATCGAACGTATACGACGGCTGGTTCGGTGCCAAGAAGCCCGGGCAGAAAGCGGCCGAACTGTTGCAGTTCCAGGCCCGCGCGAATGCGCGCATCGTCTGGCAGGGCAGTGTCGGTGATGCGGGTCGTGGCGCTTTTTACCCGGCAATCAGCGGCAATACCGTGTATGCCGGCGGGACGACGGGCCAGATTGCCGCGTTTTCAGCCGGTTCCGGCGGCAGCCAGGGGCGTTTCGATGCCGGCATGCCGCTGTCGGGCGGCATCGGCCACGGTGCGGGACTGGTGCTGGCCGGCACTGCGAAAGGCGAGGTCCTGGCATTCGAACCCGGTGGAAAACCGGCCTGGAAAACACAACTGACCGGCGAAGTGCTGTCGCCGCCCGCGGGTGCCGACGGCGTGGTCGTGGTGCGCACCGGCGATGGCCGCATCTACGGGCTGAATGCCGCGGACGGCAAGCAGCGCTGGGTCTACCAGCGCGCGCTGCCGTCGCTGGCCGTGCGCAGTTTTGCCGGCATCGTCGTCAATCGCGGTGCCGTTTTTGCCGGTTTTCCCGGTGGCCGCCTGGCGACAATCGAGTTGCAGACCGGCAATGTCGGCTGGGAGTCCGTGGTGGCGCTGCCCAAGGGAGCGACTGAACTGGAGCGGGTCACCGACGTGACCAGCTACCCGGTGGTCGAAGGGGCGCAGATCTGTGCGGTGGCTTTCCAGGGGCGTCTTGCATGTTTCAATCCGGTGAACGGCGAGACCCTGTGGGCGCGGGATGTTTCGAGCATTGCCGGCCTTGGCCTGGACGCGATCAATGCCTATGTCACGGATGACCGCAGCGCAGTCCTCGCTTTCGACCGCCGCACCGGCGCCAGCCTGTGGAAGCAGGACAAGCTGCGTGACCGCTGGGCCAGCGCTCCGCTGTCGCTGGGACGCCATGTCATCGTCGGCGACTTCGAGGGCCAGGTGCATGTGCTGTCGCGCGAAGATGGCTCCTTTGTCGCGCGTGTCGCCACTGACGGCAGTGCGATCGTGGTGCCGCCGCTGGCGATTGATCTGTCAACGTTCCTGGTGCAGACGCGCAACGGTGGCGTCTTCGCGATCAGCGTCCAATAGCAGCAACCCCATGGCATGCCGCCCTGCTGCGGCGACGCAGGCGAGGAATCCATCATGAAACCCACCGTAGTCATCGTCGGCCGTCCCAACGTCGGCAAATCGACGCTGTTCAACCGGCTGACCCGCAGCCGCGAGGCGATCGTCGTGGATGCACCAGGCATTACCCGCGACCGCCATTACGGGGAAGGGCGGGTGGGCCAGAAGTCGTACCTGGTCGTAGATACCGGCGGCTTCGAACCGGTGGCCAAAGAGGGCATTTACCATCAGATGGCGCGGCAGACGCGGCAGGCCGTCGACGAGGCCGATGCCGTGCTGTTTGTCGTTGATGCGCGCGCCGGATTGACCGGACAGGACCGTGAAATCGCAGCGGAACTGCGACGCAGCGGGCGCAAGGTCTGGGTGATCGTCAACAAGGCGGAAGGCATGAACCACGCGGCGGCGGTGGCCGATTTTCACGCGCTGGGCATGGGCGAGCCACTGGCCATTTCCGCCGAACACGGCGAGTACGTCAGCGACCTGATGGACCTGGTGCTGGCGGATTTTGTTCAGCCGGAACACGAGGCGGAAGATGCCGGCAAACATCCCAAGATCGCCATCGTCGGCCGGCCGAACGTCGGCAAATCGACGCTGGTCAATGCGCTGCTCGGCGAGGAGCGCGTCGTGGTGTTCGACCAGCCCGGCACGACGCGCGACACCATCCATATCGATTTCGAGCGTGGCGGCAAGCTTTACACGCTGATCGACACCGCGGGCATGCGCAAGCGCGGCCAGGTCGACGAAGCGGTGGAGAAATTCTCGGTGATCAAGACGCTGCAGGCGATCGCCGATGCCAACATCGTGATCCTGGTGCTGGATGCGCGACAGGAAATCGCCGAGCAGGACGCGCATATCGCCGGTTTCATACTCGAAGCCGGCAGGGCGCTGGTGGTGGCCGTCAACAAGTGGGAAGGCCTCGGCGAGGCGGAGCGTGAACAGGTCAAGCGCGACGGCGCGCGCAAGCTCAATTTCCTGAATTTTGCGCGTTTCCATTTCATTTCGGCGCTGCAGGGGCAGGGAATCGGTGCGTTGCTGCGGTCCGCGGATGCCGCCTATGCCGCGGCGATGGCGAAGCTGTCGACGCCGCGGCTGACGCGGGTGATGATGCTGGCCGCGCAGCAGCAGCAACCGCCGCGCCACGGACTGGTGCGGCCCAAGCTGCGCTATGCCCACCAGGGCGGATCCAATCCGCCGCGGATCATTGTTCACGGCACGGCGCTGGACAGGGTGCCCGATACCTATCGCCGTTACCTGGAACGATTTTTCCGCGACGCGTTCAAATTGACCGGTACGCCCCTTAAAGTTGAGTTCAAGTCGGGGCGCAACCCGTATGCCAAGGGTGACGCAAAACGCAGCTAACTCTATGGCCAGACGAGAAAAATTAGGCTAGAGTGATCTTTCCAATAACTACAAAGAGGTTAGTGCCATGAGCAATAAAGGGCAGCTGCTACAAGACCCGTTCCTGAACGCATTGCGCAAGGAACACATTCCGGTATCGATATACCTCGTCAACGGCATCAAGCTCCAGGGCCAGGTCGATTCCTTCGATCAGTACGTGGTGTTGCTGAAAAACACCGTCACGCAGATGGTCTACAAACACGCAATATCGACTGTGGTGCCGGCACGTGCAGTCAGCCTGGCCCCGGATGAGATTAAAGATAAGTAATTGTTTTTATTGAATATTTTTGATGTTTGAGCGCCCGGGCAGCGGCACCCGCGCGATCCTCGTGGCGCTCGATCTGGGTGAGCCGGACTACGCGGAGAGCCTGGAAGAACTGCAACTGCTGGCTCGCAGCGGCGGCGTTACCGTTCTGGCGGTGGTGCGCGGGCGGCGCGACCGGCCCGACCCGGCTCTGTATGCCGGCAAGGGCAAGGTCGAGGAAATCGCACAGATCCAGCGCGACACCGGCGCCGAAGTGGTCATTTTCAATCATGCCCTGAGCCCGATCCAGGAACGCAACCTGGAGCGCCGGCTGTCGTGCCGGGTCATCGACCGCACCAGCCTGATCCTCGATATTTTCGCGCAGCGCGCACGCAGCCATGTCGGCAAACTGCAGGTGGAACTCGCGCAACTGGAGCATCTTTCGACCCGCCTGGTGCGCGGCTGGACCCACCTGGAGCGGCAGCGCGGCGGCATCGGCATGCGCGGACCAGGTGAAACGCAGCTGGAAACGGACCGCCGGCTGCTCGGCAAGCGGGTCAAGGTCCTCAAGGAAAAACTGGTACGCGTGCGCGCACAACACGCCACCCAGCGCCGGTCCCGCTCGCGTGCCCATGTGTTTTCGGTGTCGCTGGTGGGTTATACCAATGCCGGCAAATCGACGCTGTTCAATCGCGTGACGCGGGCCGACGCCTATGCCGCCGACCAGCTGTTCGCAACGCTGGATACGACGACACGCCGCCTCGAGGGCGTCGAAGGGCAGGCGGTGGTGATATCCGATACCGTGGGTTTCATCCGGCATCTGCCGCACACCCTGGTCGAGGCATTCCAGGCGACGCTGGAAGAGACCGTGCACGCCGACCTGCTGCTGCACGTGGTCGACGGCAGCAGCCCGGATCGTGATGCGCAGATCGCCGCCGTCAACACGGTGCTGGCGGAAATCGGCGCCGACCGTCTGCCGCAGATCATGGTCTACAACAAGATCGACCGCAGCGGATTGCCGGCACGGGTTGAGCGGGATGAATGTGCTAGAATTTCCCGCCTCTGGTTGAGTGCGCTGACGGGCGATGGTATGGACCTGTTGCGCAAGGCCATCATGGAACATGCGCTGGAAGCGGCGCGTTCGAGCCAATCTGCTGCAGCCTGAAAAATTCTGGACCGATGACTGAAACCTCGAAGTCTGTACGCGACCGCCTGAAAGACGGCCTGGCAAGGATGCTGGCGCCGTTGCTGTCATTGAATGATCCGCAATGGGGACGCCGCCCCGGCGGCGGCAACCAGGGGCCTCCCGACCTGGACGAAATCTGGCGCCAGCTCAATCGCCGGCTGAGCCAGCTGCTCGGTGCCAAGGGCGGCGGCAACGGTGATTCGCCGGGCGGCGGTGGCGGACCGAGCGCGGGTGCAGTCGGTGGCGGCGCCGGCCTGCTGGTCGGCCTGGTGGTTGTGGTGTGGATCGCCAGCGGTTTCTACATCGTCAACGAGGGCCAGCGCGGCGTCGTGCTGCGTTTCGGCAAGTTCATCGACACAACGCCGCCGGGTCCGCGCTGGCACCTGCCGTATCCCGTGGAGTCGGCCGAAGTGGTCAACGTGGAGCAGGTGCGCACGGTCGAGGTCGGCTACCGCAACAACGTCAAGAGCAAGGTGCTGAAGGAATCGCTGATGCTGACCGACGATGAAAACATCATCGACGTCCAGTTCGCGGTGCAATACATCCTGAAAAGCCCGAATGACTATCTGTTCAACAATCGCGCACCCGACGATTCGGTCTTGCAGGCTGCCGAAACGGCAATCCGCGAGATCGTCGGCCGCAGCAGCATGGACTTCGTGATATTCGAAGGCCGTGCCGATGTCGCCGCGCGCGCTCAGAAGCTGATGCAGGAAATCCTTGACCGCTATGGCACCGGCATCAACATCAGCAAGGTCACCATGCAGAACGCGCAGCCGCCGGAACAGGTGCAGGCCGCTTTTGACGATGCGGTCAAGGCCGGCCAGGATCGCGAGCGCCAGAAGAACGAGGGCGAGGCCTATGCCAACGACGTGATCCCGAAGGCGCGCGGCATGGCCGCGCGCATGATGGAAGAGGCGTCGGGTTACCGCTCCAGGGTGATCGAGCAGTCCCAAGGTGATGCGTCGCGTTTCCGCCAGGTGGTCGCGGAATATGCGAAGGCGCCGCAGGTGACGCGCGACCGTCTCTACATCGATGCCATGCAGCAGATCATGAGCAATACCAGCAAAATACTGATAGACCAGAAAAGCGGCGGCAACCTGCTCTACCTGCCGCTCGACAAGCTGATGCAGATGTCGGGAAGCGCTGCGGCAGTGCCGTCGGCCAAGCCGGCCGAAACCGCGCCTGCCGAAGGCGGGGCACGGGGGCGCGAAGCCTTCCGCAGCCGTGACCGGGAGGGCCGCTGATGAAACGCAGTCTTGGACCCGTATTCATCGGCCTGGTAGCGCTGCTGCTGGTCGTGTCGATGTCGATGTTCGTCGTTGACCAGCGGCAGAACGCCATCGTGTTCCGCCTTGGTGAAGTCGTTTCGATCAAGAAGGATCCCGGCCTCTATTTCAAGGTGCCGCTGCTGGACAACGTGCGATTTTTCGACGTGCGCATACTGACCATCGACACTCCTGAACCCGAGCGTTTCCTGACCTCGGAAAAGAAAAACGTGCTGGTGGACCTGTTCGTCAAATGGCGCATCACCGACGTGCGTAACTATTACACCTCGGTGGGCGGCGACGAACTCAACGCGCAGCGGCGGCTGCTGCAGACCATCAACGACGGGCTGCGCGCCGAATTCGGCAACCGCACGGTGCATGACGTGGTATCGGGCGAGCGCGACAAGATCATGGAGTTGATGCGCAACAAGGCCAACGAAGACGCCACGAAAATCGGTGTGGAAGTCCTGGATGTCCGGCTCAAGCGCGTCGACCTGCCGCAGGAAGTCAGCGGTTCGGTGTACGGGCGGATGGAGGCCGAGCGCAAGCGCGTGGCCAACGAGCTGCGTTCAACCGGTGCCGCCGAATCCGAGAAGATCCGTGCCGATGCCGACAAGCAGCGCGAGGTGATCCTTGCCGAGGCCTATCGTGAAGCGCAGCGCATCAAGGGTGAGGGTGATGCCAAGGCTTCAGCGAATTATGCCAAGGCCTATGAAATAAACCCCGAGTTCTACGCGTTCTACCGCAGCCTGGAAGCCTACCGGGCGAGTTTCAAGGACCGGAACGACGTGCTGGTGCTGGAGCCGAATTCGGAATTTTTCAGGTATCTGAAATCCGGCGGCAAACCCGGCGGCAAGTGATCGCGGGCCGGATGACCGGCCCCGCCCGGCCCCGATCATGACGGACGGACTGCTCACCGCCGTCGCCCTGATGCTGGTCATCGAGGGACTGTTGCCTTTCCTGGCCCCCGCGACCTGGCGCGAAACTTTCCGCAGGCTGATCGAAATGAGCGACGGCCAGTTGCGGTTCATCGGCCTCGGTTCGGTGATCGCGGGCCTGATCCTGCTATTTTTCGTGCGCGGCTGAACCCCGGGCTTCTATAATGCGCGTTTGCGCTGCAACACGCGCCCTTTTGCCCTGCATCATGAGAACCTGGCTGCTGCCTGAATACATCGAAGACATCCTGCCGGAGGAGGCGCGCCGCATCGAGCGCCTGCGCCGGCTGATCCTCGATGATTTCGCGGTGCATGGCTATGAACTGGTCATGCCGCCGTTGCTCGAGTACGTGGATTCGCTGCTGACCGGCACCGGCCACGATCTCGACCTGCAGACCTTCAAGCTGGTGGATCAGCTGTCCGGGCGCATGCTCGGGGTGCGCGCCGACATCACGCCGCAGGTGGCGCGCATCGACGCGCACCTGCTCAACCGCGGCGGCGTGACCCGCCTGTGCTACAGCGGCAGCGTGCTGCGCACACTGCCCGACGGCATGAACCGCACGCGCGAACCGCTGCAGATCGGCGCGGAACTCTACGGCCATCGCGGCATCGACAGCGATGTCGAGGTGCAGCGGCTGATGCTGCGCACGTTGCGTATCGCCGGGGTGCGCGAGGTTTCGATAGACATCGGCCACGTCGGCGTGTTCCGCGCATTGCTGCGCCGTGCGCGGGCGCCGCGTGAACTCGAAAGCGAGCTGTTCCAGGCTATGCAGGCCAAGGACGCATCGGCCATTAACGGACTGGCGCGCCGCTTCGACCGCGCGACGCGGTCAGCGCTGGCGGTGCTGCCGCAGCTCTATGGCGGTGCGGAAGTGCTGGCGCGGGCGCGGCGGGTGTTGCCGCCGCTGCCGGAAATCCGCGCCGCGCTGCGTGACCTCTCGGCGCTGTCCGTGCGCCTGGCTGACCTGGCGCAGATCCGCAGTTTCGATCTGGGCGAATTGCGCGGTTACCACTATCACAGCGGCGTGGTGTTCGCCGCCTATGCCAGCACGTCGTCCAACGCGGTGGCGCAGGGTGGCCGCTACGACGAGGTCGGCAAGGCGTTCGGGCGCGCGCGTCCGGCGACCGGTTTCAGCCTGGACCTGCGCGAACTGGCGTCCACCGGTATGGCGACTGCGCCGGTATCGCGGGTGCTGGCACCGTACCGCCCGGGTGACCAGGCGCTGCAGCGGCGCATCGCGGCGTTGCGCGGTCGCGGTACGATCGTGGTTGAAGACCTGCCGGGGCATGCGCGTTACCGCGGGGAACTGGGCTGCGATCGCCAGTTGGTCCGCAGGCAGGGGCGCTGGACGGTCATTAAATTACATTAACTGTATTTAATATCTTTTGATTTTATTAAGTATTTTATAGACAGGAAAGCGTCGGTCACCATGAGCAAGAACGTCGTCGTAGTCGGCACCCAGTGGGGTGATGAAGGCAAAGGCAAAATCGTCGACTGGCTGACCGACCGCTGCCAGGGCGTGGTGCGTTTCCAGGGCGGGCACAACGCCGGCCATACGCTGGTCATCAACGGCCAGAAGACCGTGCTGCACCTGATCCCCTCCGGCATCCTGCGCGCGAAGGTGGCCTGTTACATCGGCAACGGCGTGGTGCTGTCGCCGGATGCGTTGCTCGAGGAAGTCGCCACGTTGACCGCAGCCGGCGTCGACGTCGCGGGGAGGCTGAAGATCAGCGAAGCCTGTCCGCTGATCCTGCCGTATCACGTGGCGCTGGACCGCGCCCGCGAGGCGGCCAAGGGCGCAGGCAAGATCGGCACCACGGGACGCGGCATCGGCCCGGCCTACGAAGACAAGGTGGCGCGGCGCGCGATCCGTCTGCAGGACCTGTTCCACCGCGAACGTTTCGCCGCGAAACTCGGCGAAGTGCTCGATTTCCACAATTTCGTACTGAAGAACTATTTCCGTGCCGAGATCGTGCCGTTCCAGAAAACGCTGGATGACACGATGGCCTTTGCCGAGCGCATCAAGCCGATGGTGGCCGATGTGCCGCGGCTGCTCTACGAAGCACAGCAGCAGGGCCACAGCCTGCTGTTCGAGGGCGCGCAGGGTACGCTGCTCGATGTCGACCACGGGACTTATCCGTTTGTCACCTCGAGCAACTGCGTGGCCGGGGCGGCCGCGCCCGGCGCCGGCATCGGCCCGCACAACCTGCATTACGTGCTGGGCATCACCAAGGCCTACACCACGCGGGTGGGTTCGGGGCCGTTTCCGACTGAACTTGACGACGACATCGGCCGCCAGATCGCCACCCGTGGCAACGAGGTGGGTGCGACCACCGGGCGGCCGCGGCGCTGCGGCTGGTTCGACGCGGCGGCGCTGAAGCGTTCGATCCAGATCAACGGCGTGTCCGGGCTGTGCGTGACCAAGCTCGACGTGCTCGACGGCATGGAGTCGGTGCAGATCGGTGTCGGCTACAAAATGAACGGCGTCGCGCGCGACATCCTGCCTTTCGGCGCCGAACTGCTGGCCGAATGCCAGCCGGTGTACGAAGAAATGCCGGGCTGGAAGGAAAGCACGGTGGGCATCACGCGCTTCGACGACCTGCCGGCAAGCGCGCGCAACTACCTCAAACGCATGGAAGCGGTGTGCGGCGTGCCGATCGACATTGTTTCCACCGGGGCGGATCGGGAACACACCATCGTTCGCCGCAATCCGTTTGACTGACAGTGTGGGGCGCGGAGTGATCAGTAACCATCACTCCGCGGCCATCACTGAACTTTGGTGCCCAGAAGAGGACTCGAACCTCCACGGTATTACCCGCCAGCACCTGAAGCTGGTGCGTCTACCAATTCCGCCATCTGGGCGAGGGCGGGATTCTAGCCCATGAAAGCACAATATTCAAATGAAAAAAGCCCGAAAATCAGCTGAGCGCGGACGCACTTCCCGCCGTGACCAGGATCCCCATCTCGAGCGCGAATCCTCGCGCTACGAAAACCCGCTGCCGAGCCGGGAATTCATCCTCGCGGTGCTGACCGAAGCCGGTGTGCCGATGGAGGAACGCGATCTCGTGAGCAAACTCGACATCGGCAAGCGCGAGGTCGAACCGTTTGCCCGCCGCATCGCGGCGATGGAGCGCGACGGCCAGATCATGCGCAACCGGCGCGGCGACCTGTGCGTCGTCGAAAAACTGGACCTGATCCGCGGCCGCGTACTGGGCCACAAAGACGGTTTCGGATTCCTGCAACGCGAGGATGAAGGCCCGGACCTCTTCCTCGGCCCGCGCGAAATGCAGAAGGTGCTGCACGGAGACCGGGTCATGGCGCGCATCAGCGGCATGGACCGCCGCGGCCGCCCAGAAGGCAAAATCGTCGAAGTGCTGGAACACGGGCAGACGCGTTTCGTCGGCCGCCTGCACATCGAACATGGCGTGACCTTCGTTGCCGCCGAGGACAAGCGCATCAGCCAGGATTTCGTGGTGCCTGCGGGCGAGGCCGGCAAGGCGAAGCCGGGGCAGGTGGTCACCGTGGAAATCATCAGCCAGCCCGGCCGCCAGGCGCAGCCGCTGGCGCGCGTGGTCGAGATTCTCGGCAACTATGCCGATCCCGGCATGGAAATCGAGATCGCGCTGCGCAAACATGCGCTGCCGTGGATCTTTCCGCCTGCTGCCGAGGCGCTTTCGGCAAAACTGCCCAAGGCCGTGCGCAGCGCCGACCACAAGGGGCGCGTCGACCTGCGCGACATGGCGCTGGTAACCATAGACGGCGAGACCGCGCGCGATTTCGACGACGCGGTGTACTGTGAACTCGACGGCCAGGGTTACCGGCTGGTGGTGGCGATAGCCGACGTCAGCCATTACGTGCAACCCGGCGACGCGCTGGACGAGGAGGCTCGCAGCCGCGGCAATTCGGTGTATTTTCCGCGGCGGGTGATTCCGATGCTGCCCGAATCGTTGTCGAACGGCCTGTGTTCGATCAATCCCGAGGTCGAACGGCTGGCGATGGCCTGCGACATGCGCATCGACACGCACGGCAATATCAAGGGCTACAAATTTTTTCCTGCCGTCATGCGCTCGCATGCCCGTTTCACCTATACCGAGGTAGCCACGATCCTCGAGGATACCCGCGGCGCTGCGGCGCGCCGCCGCAAGGCGCTGGTGCCGCACCTCGAAGTGCTCTACCGGCTCTATCATCAGCTGGCGAAGGCGCGTTCGAAACGCGGCGCCATCGATTTCGAAACCATCGAAACACAGATGATTTTCGATGACGGGGGCAAGATCGAAAACATCGTGCCGGTGATCCGCAACGACGCCCACCGCGTGATCGAGGAATGCATGCTCGCGGCCAACGTCTGCGCCTCGGATTTCCTGCGCGAACACGGCCATCCCATGCTCTATCGCGTACACGAGGGCCCGACGCCGGAGAAACTGGAGGCGCTGCGCGACTTCCTCAAGGGATTCGGATTGCAGTTGTCCGGCGGCGATGCGCCACATGCCCTGGATTACGCGAAGCTGTTGGCGAAAGTGAAGGACCGCCCCGATGCGCAACTGCTGCAGACGGTGATGCTGCGATCGCTGAAGCAGGCGGTCTACACGCCGAAAAACACCGGCCACTTCGGCCTGGCCTACGAGTCCTACACCCATTTCACTTCACCGATCCGCCGCTACCCGGACCTGCTGGTGCATCGCGCGATCAAGGCGGTGCTGGCCGGGAAGAAGTACGAACCTGGCGACTGGGCGGTGCTGGGGGCGCAATGTTCGATGACCGAGCGCCGTGCCGACGAGGCGACGCGCGACGTCACCGCATGGCTGAAGTGTTATTACATGCGCGACCGCGTTGGTGAGGTGTTCATGGGCAGCGTCGCCGGCGTCGCCGCATTCGGCGCCTTTGTCGCGCTGGATGATGTCTATGTTGAAGGACTGGTGCACATTTCCGACCTGGGCAAGGACTACTTCAAGTACGACGCGGCGAAACACGAACTGATGGGCGAACGCACACGGCAGCGTTACCGCCTCGGCGACCGGGTGCGGGTGAAGATCGCCAAAGTCGATTTGAACGCCGCGCGCATCGATTTTGTGCTGGCATAAAAACATAATAAAAACAGATAGTTAAAATATTTTCTCCGACGATGAGCGAGCAGCGCCTGATCTACGGTTTCCATGCTGTCACCAGCCGCCTGCGCCAGCGCGCAGGCGCGGTGAGCGAGATTTATCTCGACGCCAGCCGCAATGACCGGCGCGCGAAAGACCTGCTGGCGCTGGCCGCGGCACGTGGTGCGCGGGTGATGCTGGTCGATGCCAAGCGCCTCGACGGCATGACCGGACAGGCTCGGCACCAGGGTGTGGCCGCACGGGCGGAAGCGGTGCGCCTGCCGACCCACATCGAAGACGTGCTCGATGAGTTGACCGAGCCGCCGCTGCTGCTGCTGCTCGACGGCGTTACCGATCCGCACAATCTCGGCGCCTGCCTGCGCGTGGCCGACGGCATGGGCGCGCATGCGGTGATCGCCCCCAAGGACCACGCAGTCGGACTCAACGCCACGGTGGCCAAGGTCGCCAGCGGCGCCGCCGACAGCGTGCCTTACATCATGGTGACCAACCTCGCGCGCACCATGCGCGAACTCAAGGAACGCAACATCTGGCTGGTCGGCGCCGACGAACGCGCCGAACGCGACCTCTACGGCGTGAAACTGGAAGGCGCGCTGGGCTGGGTGCTGGGCGCCGAAGGCGAGGGCATGCGCCGGCTGACGCGGGAAACCTGTGATGAACTGGCGCGGATTCCGATGCTGGGCAGCGTCGAGAGTCTCAACGTCTCGGTGTCGGCGGGCATCTGCCTCGCCGAATCGCGGCGGCAGCGTGCCGGAAACACTGGCAAGTAACGCTGCGGTCAGATCCGGTTCAGGGCGTCATTTCGCAGCGTAAGGCTGGCGATTTTGCGGTGCGCCAAATTCAAGTC
>JBMTEY010000075.1:0-12513 GCA_049433545.1 Burkholderiales bacterium
ATCAACTGCAACCTGCAGCGCCTCGACGGTCCGGTGCGTGGCAACGGCAAGATCATCCAGGAGCTGGAATCGGATTTCCGCGGTTCGGGCTGGAACGTGATCAAGGTGATCTGGGGCTCGTACTGGGATCCGCTGCTGCTGAAGGACAAGACCGGCATCCTCCTCAAACGCATGGAGGAATGCGTCGACGGCGAATACCAGGCCTTCAAATCCCAGGACGGCGCGTTCGTGCGCAAGCATTTCTTCGGCAAGTACCCCGAGCTCGCCGCGCTGGTATCCAACATGTCGGACGACGATATCTGGCGCCTGAACCGCGGCGGCCACGATCCGCACAAGATGTATGCCGCCTATGCCGCAGCGATGAAGCATACCGGGCAGCCGACGGTGATCCTGGCCAAGACCGTCAAGGGTTACGGCATGGGCGAGGCGGGAGAGGGCCAGAACATCACCCACCAGCAGAAGAAGATGGGCACGGCGTCGATCCGCGCCTTCCGCGACCGTTTCGATGTGCCGATTCCCGACGACAAACTCGAAGAGATTCCGTTCTACCGGCCTCCTGAAGATTCCCCTGAGATGCAGTACCTGCGCAGCCGTATTGATGCCATGGGCGGTTCTCTGCCGGCGCGCAAGCGCAAGGTCGAATCGCTGGAGGTTCCCGCGTTGTCGGCTTTTGAGGCCCAGCTGAAAAGCAGCGAGGACCGCGAGTTTTCGACGACCATGGCCTTCGTGCGCATACTCAACACCATCATCCGCGACAAGAAGATCGGCAAGCGCGTGGTGCCGATCGTGCCAGACGAATCGCGCACCTTCGGCATGGAGGGCATGTTCCGCCAGCTCGGCATCTATTCCCATGTCGGCCAGCTGTACACGCCGCAGGACGCCGACCAGCTGATGTTCTACAAGGAAAGCAAGGAAGGGCAGATCCTGCAGGAGGGCATCAACGAAGCGGGTGCGATGTCGTCGTGGATCGCTGCCGCGACCTCGTACGCGAACAACGCGCAGATGATGATCCCGTTCTACATCTTCTATTCGATGTTCGGCTTCCAGCGCATCGGCGACCTGGCCTGGGCGGCCGGCGACTTGCGCGCGCGCGGCTTCCTGCTCGGCGGCACCGCCGGGCGCACGACGCTCAACGGCGAGGGCCTGCAGCACGAGGACGGCCACAGCCACATCCTGGCGTCGACGATCCCGAACTGCGTGACCTACGATCCGACCTTCGCCTACGAGGTGGCCGTGATCATCCAGGACGGCATGCGGCGGATGTACCAGGAACAGGAGGACGTGTTCTATTACATCACGGTGATGAATGAAAACTACACGCATCCCGCGATGCCCGAAGGCGTGGAAAAAGGCATCCTCAAGGGCATGTACCTGTTCTCGGAAGGCAAGGCGAAGAAGAATCAGCCCAAGGTACAGCTGCTCGGCAGCGGCACCATCCTGCGCGAGGTCATCGCCGGCGCCGAGTTGCTGGAAAAGGATTTCGGCATCGCATCCGATATCTGGAGCGTCACCAGCTTCAACGAGCTGCGCCGCGACGGCCTCGACGCACAGCGCTGGAACCTGCTGCACCCGGATCAGGAGCCGCGGCAGAGTTACATCGAACAGTGCCTGAAGGATCGCGCCGGCCCGGTGGTTGCTGCGACCGATTACATGAAGCTTTTCGCAGACCAGGTGCGCGCCTTCCTGCCCACGCACAATTTCATCACGCTGGGCACCGACGGCTTCGGGCGCTCCGATACGCGCCGCAAGCTGCGCCAGTTTTTCGAGGTCGACCGTCATTACGTCGCAGTGGCCGCGATGAAGGCGCTGGCCGACCAGGAACTGCTGCCGCGCAAGACCGTGGCCGAGGCGGTGAAAAAATACGGCATCAATCCCGACAAGCCGAATCCGGCAACCGTTTAGGCGGCGCACGCAAATGGCAAACGCAATCGAAGTCAAGGTGCCGGACATCGGCGAGTTCAAGAACATCCCGGTGATCGAGGTGCTGGTCAAGCCGGGCGACACGGTCAAGGCCGAGGATCCACTGGTGACGCTGGAATCCGACAAGGCGACAATGGATGTGCCGTCGCCGGCTGCGGGCACGGTCAGGGAGATCAGGCTCAAGGTCGGCGACAAGGTTTCGGAAGGCGTACTGGTGCTAACGCTGGAAGCGGCCGGCAGTGAAGCGCCGGCAAAGGCAGCCGCACCAGCGGCGGCGCCTGCCGCGGCACCTGCCGCTGCACAACCGTCCAAATCCCCACCGCAACCGGCAGCGGCTAAGCCGGTGCCGGCTCCCGCGCCGGCAGCCTCTGCCGTCATCGATGAAGCGGGCTTCGGCAAATCACATGCCAGTCCTTCGGTGCGGCGGTTTGCGCGCGAACTGGGCGTGGACCTGTCGCGGGTCAGGGGCACAGGTCCCAAGGACCGCATACTGCTGGAAGACGTGCAAGGTTATGTCAAGGGTGAACTGTCGCGCCCTCGTGGCGAAGCGGGCGGCGGCGGGCTTGGATTCAACCTCCCGCCCATGCAGCCTGTGGACTATGCCAAGTTCGGTCCGGTCACCGCGCAGCCGCTGTCGCGCATCAAGAAACTCTCGGGCGGATTCCTGCATCGCAACTGGGTGAGCATTCCCCACATCACCCAGCAGGAAGAGGCCGACATCACGGAGCTCGAGGCTTTCCGCAAGACGCAGGCCGACGAAGCGAAAAAAAGCGGCATCAAGTTCACCATGCTCGGCTTCCTGATGAAGGCCGTGGTCGTGGCCCTGAAACAGTTCCCGGAGTTCAACGCCTCCCTGTCCGCCGACGGTGAGAGCCTGATCCTGAAAAACTACTATCACATCGGCGTCGCGGTAGACACGCCGAACGGACTGGTGGTGCCGGTAATCCGCGATGTCGACAAAAAAGGGCTGCTGGAAATTGCGAAGGAGCTCGGCGATGTCAGTGCGCGCATGCGTACGGGCAAGATTTCACCGGCCGACCTGCAGGGTGGCTGTTTCTCGATTTCCAGCCTCGGCGGCATCGGCGGCACGTTCTTCACGCCGATCATCAATGCCCCGGAAGTGGCCATACTCGGCGTCGGCAAGGCAGTGATGAAGCCGGTATGGAACGGCAGGGAATTCGCGCCCCGGCTGATGCTGCCCTTGTCCCTGTCGTATGACCATCGCGTCATCGACGGTGCGCTGGGTGCGCGGTTCAGCGCTTTCCTGGCGACCGTGTTGTCCGACATCCGCCGGCTGGTGCTGTAGCACTATCAACAGCAAAGCGACCAGCACCTGAACACCGCCCTGTCCACGCAATCCGTCCACTGATGTCACCGATCGGCATCCTGGGCGGCACGTTCGACCCTATCCATTTCGGGCATTTGCGCCTCGCGCAGGAAGTCGCCGAGCAATTGCGGCTGGCCGAGGTGCGCTTCATACCCGGCGGTACGCCACCGCATCGCGCCGCGCCGGTGGCCAGCGCCGAACATCGCCTGGCCATGGTGCGGCTCGCGGTCGCCGGGAACGCGCTGTTTACGGTGGACGCGCGCGAGACCATGAGTGAAGCACCGGCTTACACGGTTGACACCCTCACCGCGCTGCGTTCCGAGGCGGGCGCCGCACAATCGCTGGTTTTGCTGCTGGGAGCCGATGCGTTTCTGGACCTCGCCGCCTGGAGCCGCTGGCACCAGCTGTTCGATCTCGCGCACATTGCGGTTGCCTACCGCCCGGGATTTCCGGTCGATACCTGGCAGTCGCGGATGCCGCAGCCGCTGGCGGCGGAATACAACGCCCGCCTGATGCACCAGCCGTTTTCGGTCCATGTCGCCCCGGCAGGCGGCATCGTCGTCGTGCCGATGGCGGCCCTGGACATCTCGGCAACCATGATCAGGGAAGCGACGCGCAGCGGCCGCAACAGCCGCTACCTGCTGCCCGACAGCATTTATCAATATATGCAGGAACACGAGATATATACTGGACATTAATGGGACCTGAAAAACTCGCAAAAATTGCCGTTACCGCGCTGGAAGACATCAAGGGCCGCGACATCGTCGTATTCAACGTCCGCAAGATGACCGCATTGTTCGACAAGGTCATCATCGTCAGCGGCGATTCCAACCGCCAGGTACGTGCGCTGGCCAACAATGTCTGCGAGGAAGTGAAGAAAGCCGGCGGCAAGGTATTCGGCAGCGAAGGCGAGCAGACCGGCGAATGGGCGCTGGTGGACCTCGGTGCGGTCATCGTCCATGTCATGCAGCCGGCGATACGCCAGTACTACAACCTCGAGGAAATCTGGGACCCGTCCCAGCGCCCCGCTACCCGCAAAACCGCAGCGCGCAAGACCACAGCGTCCAAGCCCGCAGGCCGTCGCGCCGCCAGGTGAAGCTGCTGGTACTCGCGGTCGGGAATCGCATGCCGGAGTGGGTGACGGCAGGATTCGGGGAGTATGCGAAACGCATGCCGCGGGAAATGCCGCTGCAGCTGAAGGAACTGAAGCCCGCGCCCCGCAGCGCTTCCGCAGATGCCACGCGCTGGCTGAAGGACGAGGCGGAACGCTTGCGCGCTGCGCTGCCGCGCGACGCACTCAGGGTGGTGCTCGACGAGCACGGACGCAGCTTTCCTACGCGTAAACTCGCGGATTACCTCGGGCGCTGGCGCAACGAAGGCAGGGATGTCGCATTCGTGATCGGCGGCGCTGACGGACTCGATGGCGGACTCAAGTCCGGCGCCGACCTGCTGTGGTCGCTGTCGCCGCTGACACTGCCCCACGGGCTGGTGCGCGTAATCTTGGCGGAACAGCTGTATCGGGCGACCTCGATACTCGCCAACCATCCCTATCACCGCGAATGACACAATCCACGCCCGTTTACCTGGCCTCGCGCAGCCCGCGCCGAAGCGAACTGCTGCGCCAGATCGGGGTCGCGTTCGAGGTCGTTTTGCTGCGCGAAGCCGGGCAGCGCCGGATTGACGTGGACGAGACGCCCCGGGCCGGCGAAGTGCCGGACGAATATGTGCTGCGCGTCAGCCGCGAAAAGGCGCTGGCGGCGGCGGGCGTGGTGCGCGCGCGCCGCCTGGCCGCGCACACGGTGCTGGCAGCGGACACTGCCGTCATCTGCGACGATGCAATCCTCGGCAAACCTTCCGGTGCGGCCGATGCCGCGCGCATGCTGGCAATGCTGGCAGGCCGCAGCCATCGCGTGCTGACTGCGGTGGCCGTCGCCCGCGGCGATGCGATCGATACCCGGCTGTCGGCATCCACGGTCTGGTTCCGCGCGCTGGCGACGGACGAAATCCGTCGCTATGTCGCAACAGGAGAATCGACCGACAAGGCGGGCGCCTACGCCGTGCAGGGCCGGGCAGCGTCGTTCATCACCAGAATCGACGGAAGTTATTCCGGTATCATGGGTTTGCCCCTTGCGGAAACCGCTGAGCTGCTGCGCAGCCACGGCATCATCGTGCCATGAGCGAAGAAATCCTGATCAACGTAACACCCCAGGAAACCCGCGTTGCCGTCATAGAACACGGCGTGACGCAGGAACTGCATATCGAGCGCGCGTCGTCGCGCGGGTTTGTCGGCAACATCTACATGGGTCGCGTGGTCCGCGTGCTGCCGGGGATGCAGTCCGCCTTTGTCGACATCGGCGGCGAACGCGCCGCCTTCCTGCACGTGGCGGACATCTGGGGCAACCGGGTCAACGGCGAATCCGGCATGCCGATCGAAAAGCTGCTCGGCGAAGGGCAGAACCTGATCGTGCAGGTCATCAAGGATCCGATCGGCACCAAGGGGGCAAGGCTGTCGACGCAGATCAGCATAGCCGGCCGGCTGCTGGTTTACCTGCCGCAGGAATCGCACATCGGGATCTCGCAGCGGATCGAGGATGAAGAGGAACGCGTGCATCTGCGCGAGAAACTGCAGCAACTGCTGCCCGCCGAAGAAAAGGGCGGATTCATCATCCGCACCATGGCGGAGGCGGCTTCGGATCGCGAGCTCGTGCAGGACGTCGAATACCTGCGCAAGCTCTGGCACGACATCCAGGAGCAGGCGCGCAGCGCGCCGGCGCTGGCGCTGCTCTACCAGGACCTCAACCTGAGCCTGCGCGTGCTGCGTGATTTCGCGCACGAGGATACCGGGCGCATCCATGTCGATTCACGCGAAACCCACCAGGTGATGTGCCAGTTTGCAGGACAGTTCGTGCCCACCGCGCTGTCGCGGCTGACGCATTACACCGGCGAGCGGCCGCTGTTCGATCTGCACAACGTCGAGGATGACATCGAGCGTGCGCTGGCACGCAGGGTGGATCTCAAGTCCGGCGGCTACCTGATCATCGACCAGACCGAGGCGCTGACGACGGTGGATGTGAACACCGGCGGTTTTGTCGGCGGGCGCACGTTCGACGACACCATTTTCAAGACCAACCTCGAGGCGGCGCAGGCCATCGCCCGGCAGCTGCGGCTGCGCAACCTCGGCGGCATCGTCATCATCGATTTCATCGACATGGATACCGAGGAACACCGCAATGCGGTGCTCAACGAGTTCCGCAAGGCGCTGGCACGCGACCGCACCCGCATGACAGTCAACGGGTTCACGCAGCTCGGACTGGTCGAGATGACGCGCAAGCGCACCCGAGAAAGCCTGGCCCATGTCCTGTGCGAGCCCTGCCCGGTGTGCAAAGGACGCGGCGAACTCAAAACCGCGCAGACAGTGTGTTACGAAGTGCTGCGCGAGCTGGTGCGCGAGGCCCGGCAGTTCGATGCGCGCGAGTTCCGCATCCTGGCGTCCCAGCAGGTCATCGACATGTTTCTCGACGAGGAATCGCACAACCTGGCGATGCTCTCTGATTTCATCGGCAAGCCGATATCACTGCAGGTCGAGTCGGCCTACAATCAGGAACAGTTCGACATCGTACTGATGTGACCGGGCGTGCCGCCCGCTACGCTTTCTGAGGCGCCTGATGCCATTACTTTCCCCGCGATCCCGGGAACCCGCCGCCGGACGACCGGCGCGCGGCGACGGCGCCGGTCTGCGGCGCCTGGCCGAACAGGTTTTCACCCGCGCCGCCGGCGCCCCGCTGATCGGCGGCAACTCGGTGCGCATCCTGCGCGACGCCCGCGAGAATTTTCCGGCGTGGCTGCAAGCCATCGCCGGCGCCCGCCGTTCCGTGCTGTTCGAGAATTACATCATTGCCGACGACGACACCGGTCGCATGTTTGTCGCGGCACTGGCGGAAAAAGCGCGCTCCGGTGTCGCCGTCTGCGTGATCCATGACTGGATGGGTGGACTGGCGATGGGCTCGACCCGCGTGCTTGCGCCGCTTATCGCAGCCGGGGGCCAAGTCCGCTGCTTCAATCCGCCGCAGCTCGACAGCCCGTTCGGCTGGCTGACCCGCGATCACCGCAAAATGATCGCGGTGGACGGCATGACCGGATTCGTCAGCGGGTTGTGCGTCAGCAGCAAATGGATAGGTGATCCGCAGACCGGTTGCGAACCGTGGCGGGATACCGGGATCGAGATCAGGGGTCCGGCAGTGGCCGACATCGAACTGGCCTTTGCACAGACCTGGGCTGCGGCGGGCACGGACGACGGCCTGCCCGAGGCGGTGGAGGCGCCGCCGGCCGGCGATGTGGCGTTGCGGGTGCTGGCCAGCCAGCCCAGCATCGCCGGCATCTACCGCCTCGACCAGATGATCGCGGCGATGGCACGCAGCACGCTGTGGCTGACCGACGCCTACTTTGTCGGTTTTTCCCCCTATGTGCAGGCGCTGCGAGCCGCCGCTCATGACGGCGTGGATGTACGGCTGCTGGTGCCCGGGACCAGCGATGTTCCCGCGCTCAGCCGCCTGTCGCGCGCCGGCTACCGTCCGCTGCTCGAGGCAGGTGTCCGCGTCTTCGAGTGGAACGGGGCGATGCTGCATGCGAAAACGGCCGTGGCCGACGGCCGCTGGGCGCGGGTGGGATCCACCAATCTCAACCTGGCCAGCTGGATCGTCAACTATGAACTCGATGTCGCCCTCGAAGACGAAGGCTGCGCCCGCAACCTGCAGGCGATGTACGAGGAAGACCTGGACCATGCAACGGAGATCGTGCTTGGCGAGCGGCAGCGCGTAAGTTCATCACGCGAGGTTTCGCGGGTCGCGGGATCCGGCGGCAGAGCGGCGCGCGCCGCGGCGGGGGCGTTGCGGATCGGTAATACCGTCGGCGCCGCGCTGACCAATCGGCGTATGCTGGGCCCTGCCGAGGCCGGCCTGATGTTTGCGGTTGCACTGTTTTTTGCTGTGCTGGCGCTGCTCGCGCTGGTGGTGCCCCTGGCCGTGACGCTGCCGCTGGCCGCGCTGGCTGTGTGGATCGCAGTTACGCTGCTGGTGCGCGGCTGGCGCATGCACGACGGCCGTTCCGGGGATGATGCCCGGGATCAGCGGACGGATTGAGAGGCTCGTAAGTATTCAGGCCGCGAGCGCCGCAGCGCGGGTGATCAGTTGTGCATCGGCCGGGCGGATTTCGACCACCTTGCGGCGCGAGGTTTTTCCGGATTTCAGGCGCAGTGCGCTGCGCGGAACCGCCAGCGCGTCGGCCAGCCAGGCCAGCAGCGCGGCATTGGCGCGGTCATCGGCCGCTGGCGCGGCAATGCGGATTTTCAGCGCATCCCCGTGCAGGCCGGCTGCGCCGGTCGATCCTGCATTGGGCTGCGCGTGGATGCGCAATGTCAGGCAGGCATCTTCCGCGTGGTAGCGCAACCATGCGGCAGCCATCAGCGCAGCAGGCGCAGCGCTTCGGATTCCAGCCAGGCCACCGGCAGCATCAGCAGCAGTTGACAGGCGACCAGCACGAAAAGCGGCGACAGGTCGACGTTGCCCACCGGCGGGATGCGGCGGCGGAACACGCGCAGCATGGGCCGTGTCATGGCGTCGAGCAGCGGCGCGACGGGACTGCCGGGATTGATCCATGACAGCAGCGCCTGCACCAGCGTGGCGACGAGGACGATGTAGATCAGCATTTTCAGCACGGCGAGCGCGGCCAGCGCGGCGAGGCCTATGCCGGCCATGCCGACCTCGGCGCCGTAGCGGAAGCCGCGCACCTGCAGCACCACCAGCAATTCGAGCAGTTGCGCCAGCCAGGCCAGCAGCAGCGTCGGCAGATCCAGTCCCCACAGGCCGGGGATGAAGCGCCGCGCCGGGCGAACCATGAAATCGGTCAGGGCGTTGACGAAGTCGGCGAGCGGATTGCGGTACGGCGCGCGCACCCACTGCATGTAGAAGCGCAGCAGCAGCGCCAGCGTCAGTAGCCCGAACGCGACCTGGGCGATGAAGATCAGTGCATTGGCCAGCATCTCAGTCCTTGCCCAGGGTGTCCCCGAGTTCTGCCGCACGCTCCGCCGCGCCGCGCACCGCGCGCCTGAATGCTTCCATGACGCGGGCTTCGTCGAGCATGCCGATTGCGCGCTCGGTGGTGCCGCCCTTGGAGGTCACGCGCGCGCGCAGCGTCGCCGCGTCGGCGTCATCGCCGGCGGCCAGTTTCACCGCGCCGGCGAATGTCGCCAGCGCGCTTTGCCGCGCAATTTCCGGGGAAAGGCCTAGTTCACGGGCGGCCTGTTCCAGAGCCTCTATGAAATAGAACACGTAGGCCGGCCCGCTGCCGGAAACCGCGGTGACTGCGTCGAGATCGCGTTCCTCGCCCACCCAGAACGTGGCGCCCACGGCGGCGAGGATGTCTTCGGCGGTGTTGCGCTGGGCCGCGGTGACCTGCGGCATGGCGTAGAGCCCGGTAATGCCTGCGGCGACCAGCGCCGGAGTGTTCGGCATGGCACGCACGATGTGCGGCGAGCCGCCCAGCCATCGCGAGATGTCGCCGCAGCGCAGTCCCGCGGCTATGCTGATCACCAGCCGGCCCCGGACGGCCGTCGCGATGTCCAGTGCGACTGCCCGCAACTGCTGGGGCTTGACTGCGAGTACGATGCAGTCCGCCTTTGCGATGGCCGACCCCGGTTCCGCCGCCGTGCGGATGCCGAAGCGGGATTCCAGGCCGGCGCGCGCATCCTCCTGCACGTCGACGGCGCAGATCGACGCCGCCGGCCAATCCCGCGAGATCAGCCCGCCGATGATCGCGGCCGCCATGTTGCCGCCGCCGATGAAAAGGATGTTCATTTGCTGTGAGGGACTGTCAGTAAGCGGTTAGCGGTAAGCAGTAAGTAATCGGACGGGACCCGCAGGGATCGCCGCATTATACGGTTCACCGCTTGCTGCTGACTGTTTACCGTTCACTTTTGGCGACCTGCCGCTTGCCGAAAATTGCGGTACCGACGCGCACCATCGTCGAGCCCTCGGCGACCGCGGCTTCCAGGTCATCCGACATGCCCATGGACAGGGTATCGATGTTGCCGTCAGCGGCGCGCAGATCCTGCTGCAGGCGGCGCAGCAGGGCGAAGCGCGCATGACGGATCGATGAATCGGGTGTCGGTTCCGGTATGGCCATCAACCCGCGCAGCCGCAGGCGCGGCAGGGTGCGGATGGCCGCGGCCAGCGCGGCTTCGGCACCGGGCGCCACGCCGCTTTTGCTGGCTTCGCCGCTGACATTGACCTGGATCAGCACGTTGAGCGGCGGCAGGTGTGCAGGGCGCGCATCATTGAGGCGGCGGGCGGTTTTTTCGCGTTCGATGCTGTGCACCCACGAAAAATGTTCCGCGACCTGGCGCGTCTTGTTGCTCTGGAGCGGCCCGATAAAATGCCACTCGATGGCGAAGAAGGACAGTTCGCGCATCTTGTCCAGCGCCTCCTGCACGAAATTCTCGCCGAATGCGCGCTGCCCGGCATGCCAGGCTTCGCTGATCTGCGCGGCGCAGAAGGTCTTGCTGACCGCGAGCAGGCGAATGTTTTCCGGGGGGCGGCCGGCCTGTGCAGCTGCGTGCGCAATCCGCGCGTGCACGGCTTGCAAGTTGTCAGCGATTGTGGCCATAATTTCGACGAGCCCAGCAGGCGGGGTTGACCCCATTGAACTTCCCATTGTTGCATGCTGATGAAGCATCGTACCGCCCACCTCCCAGGGAATTATAAATAAATGGACATCTCAGAACTGCTCGCCTTCGTAGTCAAGAACAAGGCTTCCGACTTGCACCTGTCCTCCGGGCTGCCGCCGATGATCCGCGTGCACGGCGACATCCGCCGCATCAACCTGCCTGCCCTCGAGCACAAGGATGTTCATGCCATGGTGTACGACATCATGAACGACGGCCAGCGCAAATTTTATGAAGAGAACCTCGAGTGCGATTTTTCGTTTTCGATTCCTAACCTGGCGCGCTTCCGTGTCAACGCCTTCGTCCAGCAGCGCGGTGCCGGCGCGGTGTTCCGGACTATTCCGTCCAAAGTGCTGAGCCTGGAAGACCTGAAGGCGCCCAAGGTGTTCGTCGAGATCGCCAACCAGCCGCGCGGCGTGGTGCTGGTCACCGGCCCGACCGGTTCGGGCAAGTCGACCACGCTGGCTGCCATCATCAACCACATCAACGAAAACGAGCAGGGCCACATCCTGACGGTGGAAGACCCGATCGAATTCGTCCACGAATCGAAAAAATGCCTGATCAACCAGCGCGAGGTCGGGCCGCACACGTTGTCGTTCGCCAACGCGCTGCGCTCGGCGCTGCGGGAAGATCCGGACATCATCCTCGTTGGCGAGATGCGCGACCTGGAAACCATCCGCCTCGCGCTGACTGCGGCCGAAACGGGCCACCTGGTGTTCGGTACGCTGCATACCAGCTCCGCCGCCAAGACCATCGACCGGATCATCGACGTGTTCCCGGCGGAAGAGAAGGAAATGATGCGCGCGATGCTTTCGGAATCCCTGCGCGCGGTGATTTCGCAGACTCTTCTGAAAACCAAGGACGGCAGCGGCCGCGCAGCGGCTCACGAAATCATGGTCGGCACACCGGCTATCCGCAACCTGATCCGCGAGAACAAGGTGGCGCAGATGTATTCGGCAATCCAGACCGGCGCCCAGCTCGGCATGCAGACGCTGGACCAGAACCTGCAGGATCTGGTCAAGCGCAACATCGTATCTGCCGAAGAGGCGCGCGGAAAGGCAATGAACAAGGACGCGTTCAAGTAATCAACGCGGGCATCAAGCAAAGACAAAGGAGCCAGCATGGAAAGAGAACAGGCAGTCAAATTCATGCACGATCTGCTGCGGGCAATGGTCGCGAAAAAGGCCTCCGACCTGTTCATCACGGTGGGTTTCCCGCCGGCGATCAAGCTCGACGGCAAAATGACCCCGGTGGCGCAGCAGACGCTGACGGCACAGCACACAGCCGAACTCGCGCGCGGCATCATGAACGACAAGCAGGCGGGGGAGTTCGAGGCCACCAAGGAATGCAATTTTGCGGTCAGCCCCGGCGACATCGGCCGCTTCCGCGTCAATGCCTTCATGCAGCAGGGCCGTGTCGGCATGGTGCTGCGGACTATCAATACCCAGATCCCGAAGTTCGACGATTTGAAGCTGCCACCGGTGCTGAAGGACGTGGTGATGACCAAGCGCGGCCTGGTGATCATGGTCGGCGGCACGGGTTCCGGCAA
>JBMTEY010000076.1:0-12488 GCA_049433545.1 Burkholderiales bacterium
TCGTTGATGTTGACCTGCCAGGCCGCGCCCAGCTTCACTTCGCAGCGCGCGCCGTTGCTCGAGTATTCGACGGCGACCGGGCACGAACCCTGGCGATGCGGCGCCAGCAGCTCCTTCAGCTTGCTGCCCGAGGACTGGCCGTTGCACACCAGGCGGATGCCGCGCGCATAGCGGTTGCGCGCCTCGTTGAGGTCGAGGATGTTCATCGCCTCCAGCCGCAGACCGTTGTCGCCGCCGTTGCCGTTCTCCACTTCGGATTCGGCGCTGCGGTAACGCTGGCGGCCGCGCACCTCGATCACCAGCAGTTCGTCCTCGCGCAGCTTGTGGCGGAAACGGTCGAAGGCCTCGCGGAACACCACCACCTCGTGTTTGCCGGTATCGTCGGCGAGCAGCACGATGCCCATGCGGCCGCTGGCGGTGTTCTGCACGCGCACCGACAGCACCACGCCGGCGATGCTCACCGTGCGGCCGCCGATGTCGCTGGCCGTTTGCAGTTCGCCGAGTTTTTTCCCGACCATGCGCCGCACTTCGTCGCGATAGACGTTGAACAGGTGGTCGCTGCGGTAGTAGCCCAACGCCAGCTTCTCGTTCTGCAGCAGTTCCTTCTTGCTCCAGCGCGGCACGTTGGCGGGCGCCACCACCCGCGGCGCATCGACCGCGTCACCGAACAGGCTGGTCTGCGACGCGGCGCGGCTCGCCTGCTCCGCGCTCTCCAGCGCAAGTCCGACGCAGGCCATCAGCTCGGCGCGGTTGTCGTTGACGCTGTCGAAGGCGCCGGCGCGAACCAGAGATTCAACGACCCTGCGGTTGACCAGTCGCTTGTCGACGCGGTGGCAAAAATCGAACAGGTCCCTGTACGGCCCGCCTGCTTCACGCACCTCGACGATGTGGTTGATCGCACCCTCGCCGGTGCCCTTGATGCCGCCCAGTCCGTAGCGGATGCGCCTTTCATCGACCGGTTCGAAGCGGTAGCCACCGCTGTTGACGTCGGGCGCCAGCACTTCCAGCCTGTTGTCGCGCGCATCGTCGACCAGCTGCTGCACCTTGTCGGTGTCGTTCATCACCGCCGACATGTTGGCCGCCATGAATGGCGCCGGATGGTGCGCCTTCATGTACGCGGTCTGGTACGCCACCAATGCGTAGGCTGCCGCGTGCGACTTGTTGAAACCGTAACCTGCGAACTTTTCCATCAGGTCGAACAGTTCGTCGGCCTTGCGCTGGTCAAGGCCGTTTTTCGCAGCACCCTCGCGGAACAGGCCGCGGTGCTCGGCCATTTCCTCCGGCTTCTTCTTGCCCATCGCGCGGCGCAGCAGGTCGGCGCCGCCCAGGCTGTAGCCGCCGATGATCTGCGCCATCTGCATCACCTGCTCCTGGTAGACCATGATAGCGTAGGTCTCAGCGAGAATGGATTCCACCCGCGGATCGGGATAGGTGAAACGTTTGCCGTGTTTGCGCGCGCAGAATTCCGGAATCAGCTCCATCGGACCGGGACGATACAGTGCCACCAGCGCGATGATGTCGCCGAAGCGGTCGGGCTTGGCGCTTTTCAGCATGTCGCGCATGCCGCGCGATTCAAACTGGAACACCGCCGAGGTATTGGCTTTCGCGAAAATCTCGTAAGCCGCCCTGTCGTCCAGCGGCAGTTTTTCCAGATTCAGGTCCGAGGCGGGATTGAGCTTTTTGATGTACTTGAGCGTCCAGTCAAGTATGGTCAGCGTGGTCAGGCCGAGGAAGTCGAACTTGACCAGGCCGATCGCCTCGACATCGTCCTTGTCGAACTGGCTCACCGCGGCGTCGGAAGCGTCGGCCACGTAGAGCGGGCAGAAATCGGTGAGTTTTCCCGGCGCGATCAGTACGCCGCCGGCATGCATGCCGACGTTGCGCGTGAGGCCTTCCAGCGTTCCGGCCAGCTCCAGCAGCTCGGCGACCTCCTCCTCCTTTTTCTCGCGCTCGGCGAGCTGCGGCTCCATCCTGCGCGCCTCTTCCAGCGTGATGTGTTTGCCGGGCTGAAACGGGATCAGCTTCGCCAGCTGGTCGCAGAAGTTGTAGCCGAGGTCGAGCACGCGGCCGACGTCGCGCACCACCGCCTTGGCCGCCATGGTGCCGAAAGTGGCGATCTGCGACACGCTGTCGGCGCCGTAACGCGACTTCACGTAATCGATCACCCGGTCGCGGCCGTCCTGGCAGAAGTCGATGTCGAAGTCGGGCATCGACACCCGCTCCGGATTGAGGAAACGCTCGAACAGCAGGTTGTAACGCAGCGGATCGAGGTCGGTGATGCCCAGGCTGTAGGCCACCAGCGAACCCGCGCCCGAGCCGCGGCCCGGACCGACCGGCACTCCATTCTGCTTCGCCCAGTTGATGAAATCGGCGACGATCAGGAAATAGCCCGGGAAACCCATTTGCAAAATGGTCTTGATCTCGAACTCGAGGCGTTCGCGGTATGCCGACTCCTGCTGCGCGCGTTCCGCCGCATCCGGATACAGATCGGCGAGGCGCGCGGTCAGCCCTGCGCCGGCGCAGGTGCGCAAGTGCTGCTCAAGGCTGACGCCCTCGGGTGTCGGGAAATGCGGCAGCCGGCTCTTGCCCAGTGTCAGCCCCAGCGTGCAGCGCCTGGCGATCTCGACGGAATTCTCCAGCGCCTCCGGCAAGTCGGCGAACAGTTCGGCCATCTCGCGCTGGGTCCTGAAATACTGCTCTGCGACGAAGCGCTTGGGCCGGCGCTGGTCGGACAGGATGTAACCTTCGGAGACGCACACGCGCGCCTCGTGGGCGCGGAAATCCTCCCGCTTGAGGAACTGCACCGGGTGGGTCGCCACCACGGGCAGCCCCAGCCGGCCGGCCAGTCGCACCGCGCGGGTGACGTGGGTTTCCACCGGCACCGTCGCCGCGCCGCCGCTCATCGCCTGCGGCCCCAGCCGCTGCAGTTCGAGGTAATAACGTCCGGGGAACAGCCGCGCCCATTCTTCCGCCAGCCGGCATGCGGCATCCTGATGATCCGCCGCCAGCGCCTGGCCGACATCGCCATGGTGGGCGCCGGACAGGGCGATCAGGCCGTCAGTCCCGGTCTCGCCGAACCAGGATTTGAGCACCTCGGCGCGCCCGCGATACTGGTTGCCGCGGTAGCCCCGCGTCAGCAGGTCACACAGCCGCAGGTAGCCGTCGTTGTTCTGCGCCAGCAGCAGCACCCGGTACGGATTGTCACGGTCGGTCTCGTTGGTCAGCCAGAGGTCGCAGCCGATCAGCGGCTTGATGCCCGCCGCACGCGCCGCGGTGTAGAACTTGACCATGCCGAAGACGTTGCCGAGGTCGGTCAGCGCCAGCGCCGGCATGGCGTCCGCCTTGGCGGCGGCCACGGCTTCCTCGATGCGCACGATGCCATCGACGATTGAATATTCGCTGTGCAATCGCAGATGAATGAACGCCGGCGTCATGCCGGTATTTTAGTGCAATGACCCGGCTTTCCTGATGCCGTAATGCGCGCTTTACGGATAATCCAGAAAAATCCATGACATAGAACCGCGGACTGCGTACGATCTATGCAACGCGCAGCTGATGCCGGGAAAACCGCGGAAATGCCCCATAATGCCGCGGCCGTTCCGCAAATGACGCCCTCCCCACATCCATGTCACACGCATCCCTGCCCCGCGCGGGCGTTCTCGCCCTGATCGCCCTCTGCGCCGTGTGGGGTTACACCTGGGTCATGCTCAAGGAAGGCCTGCGTTTCGCCGATCCCTGGGATTACGCCGTGCTGCGCACCGTGCCCGGGGCGCTGCTGCTGTTCGCCATCGCGGCCTGGCGCGGCGAATCGCTCAGGCTGCAGTCGCCGCGCCACGTGCTCATGCTCGGCCTGTGGCAGACCACCGCGTTCAACGCGCTGGTTTCGCTGGCGCTGGTCTCCGGCGGCGCAGGCAAAACCGCGGTACTGGTGTACACCATGCCGTTCTGGACCCTGCTCATCGCCTGGCCGGTGCTGGGCGAACGCATCCGCGGCCTGCAATGGCTGGCGGTCACGCTGTCAGTGGCGGGACTGCTGCTGATCATCGAGCCCTGGTCGCTGGGCGGCACCTGGGTCGCCAACATGCTGGCCGTGCTCACCGGCGTCAGCTGGGCGGTGGCCGCGGTGCTGACCCGGCGCTGGCGCCACCACCTTGCCGTCGGCACCATCGCGCTGACCGCGTGGCAGATGCTGCTCGGCAGCCTGGTGCTGGTGGTGCTGGCGCCGCTGCTGTCGACGCGCGCCGTGGAATGGACGCCCTATTTCTGTTTCGTGCTCGCCTACGGCATCCTCTTCGGCACGGTGCTCGGCTGGGCACTGTGGTTCTACGTGCTGAAGCTGCTGCCGGCGGGCATCGCTGGGCTGTCAGTGATGGCCATCCCCGCGATCGGCGTGTTGTCCTCGCGCCTGCAGCTGGGCGAGCAGCCGGGGCCGGTAGAATCCGCGGGCATGCTGCTGATCGTGGCCAGCCTCGCGGTGCTGTCATGGACCGCGTTGCGCAACCGCAGTGCGGCAGCGGCAACTCCGAGATGAAACCCGGCCAATCGACATTCCATGACTTCAACGGCCTGCGCCAACACGTGCGCAGCTGGGGCGATGCGGATGCGCCGCCGCTGTTCCTGCTGCACGGCTGGATGGATGTCTCCGCGTCATTTCAGTTCGTCGTCGACGAACTGAAGCGTGACTGGCACGTCATCGCGCCGGACTGGCGCGGCTTCGGACTGAGCGCATGGTCAGCGGGTGGATACTGGTTCCCCGACTATTACGCCGACCTCGATGCGCTGCTCGCGCGTTATGCCCCGGACCGGCCGGCGCAACTGGTTGGCCACAGCATGGGCGGCGTCATCGCCTGCACCTATGCCGGCTTGCGCCCCGAACGCGTCGCAAAAGTAGTCTCTCTTGAAGGTTTCGGGCTGGCGCGCACCACGCCCGCCGATGCGCCGGCGCGCTATCGGCGCTGGCTGGCCGAACTGGACGAACAACCGCGTTTCCGCACCTACGGCTCATACGACGCGCTGGCAGCGCGGCTTCAGCGCGACAATCCGCGGCTGTCTGCCGAAAAAGCGCAATTCATCGCCCGCGCCTGGGCGCACGAGACCGCGCCGGACCAGGTGGAAATGCTCAGCGATCCGCGCCACAAACGCGCCAACCCGGTGCTGTTCCGGATCGAGGAACTGATCGCCTGCTGGCGCGAAGTCACGGCGCCGACACTGTGGGTATTCGCGCGCGAATCGGAAGGCACCGGATACCTGAAGGACACCGCGGAGCAGCTGGCGGAACGCAAGAACGCCTTTCGCGACTACAGTGAAGCTTGGATCGAGGGGGCCGGGCACATGATGCACCACGACCGGCCACGGGACGTGGCGGCGCTGATCGAGGAATTTCTGGATTGATCCCGGAACAGACCGGGAAGTCCGGCGCGCGGGCGCGCGCCGGGCAGGCAGGGTTCAGTCGAGGAAAATGTTCGGGTAGGCGAAACCGAGCGACAGGAAAAACAGGCAGGCCTTGCCGACAAACATGACCTTCTGACCGAGCCCCATGTCCTTGAACCGGGTTCCGGTCGCCGCCGCCGCACTCCCCTGCGCAGCTTTTGATTCCTTGTTCATTGCGATGCACTCCTTAGGGTTGAGGGTTGGATTACGTCCGCGGCGAAACGCCAACTCCGGACTGCGCCGGAGTCGCGGGAGCAAGCCGTCCCGCCTGCGAACCCCCGCAGCATACGCGAAATCACCTTACGGGAAGCTTGCATGGCAGAATCGCCGGCAAACACACCGGAAAACACCCCGCAATGAACGATGAATCTCGATCCCCACTGCTGGGCGTACTCGGCGGCATGGGCCCGCTGGCCGCAGCAGACTTCCTCGCCAAGCTGGTGGCCGAAACCCCGGCCGACCGCGACCAGGACCACATTCCCTACGTGGCATGGGGCGTGCCGCAGATCCCGGAACGCCCGGCGGCGATCCTGCGCAACGGTCCTTCGCCGCTGCCGGAGATGCTGCGCGGCGTCGTCGCGCTGAAACAGGCCGGCGCCACCGCCGTCGCCATCGCCTGCAACACCGCCCACTACTGGTACGACGACCTGGTGCGCGAGGGCGGCCTGCCGATCCTGCACATCGCCGATGCGGTCTGCGACATGCTGGCCGCGCGCGGCATAAACCGCGGCAGCATCGGCCTGCTCGGCACCGACGGCACCGTCGCCGCCGGGTTTTTCCAGCAGCGGTTTGCCGCACGCGGCCTCGACTGCATCACCAGCACCCGTGACGAACAGGACCGGCTGGTGCTGCCCGCCATTGCCGCCGTCAAGGCCAACGACCTGCGCCGCGCCAATACGCTGGCCGCAGCGGGCGTGGGCGAACTGCTTGATCGCGGTGCGCAGGCCGTGGTGCTGGCGTGTACCGAAACGCCGGTGGCCATCGATTTCGACCCGGGCGCCGTAGGCGAACGCTGCATAGACGCCACGCGCGCGCTGGCGCGGGCCTGCGTGGCCTGGCACCGTGCGGCGGCCTCCGGCACCTGAGGTCGCGCCCGCGCGTCGCGCAAACTGGACAAGCCGCGCGGCTTCGCTTAGATTGATCAGCGCAACGCCACATTGCCGTCGCCCTGACGGCGGCCCGGAATATACTGCTACAGGAGATTGACCATGCATCGCATCCCGCATCTGTTCGCCGCCATTGCCGCGGCGGCCCTGATCACCGCGCCGGTCCATGCCGCGGAAATGACAGGCACACTGAAAAAAATCAAGGACACCGGGGTCATCAAGGTCGGCCACCGTGACGCCTCGGTGCCGTTTTCCTACCTCGACGACAAGCAGAAGCCGATCGGCTACGGCGTCGACATCTGCATGAAGATAGTCGACAAGGTCAAGGCCGAGCTGAAAATGCCCAAGCTGAAGGTGGAATTCGTCCCAGTCACCTCGCAGACGCGGATTCCGATCCTGATGGGTGGCAACATCGACATCGAATGCGGCTCGACGACGAACTCGGTGGAACGCCAGAAACAGGTGGATTTCGCGCCGACCTACTTCGTCACCGGCACCAAGATCATTGTCAAGAAAAGCTCCGGCATCAAGGGATATGACGACCTTAAGGGCAAGACCGTCGTCTTCACCCAGGGCACCACCAACGAGCGCGCGATGAAGGCCTACAACGACCAGAAGAAGCTGGGCATCAAGTTCCTGCCTTCGAAGGACCACGCCGAATCGTTCCTCGCGGTGCAGACCGACCGCGCCGCCGCGTTCCCGATGGACGACATCCTGCTCTACGGTCTGAAGGCCGGCGCCAAGAATCCCGACGACTTTGTCGTGGTCGGCGAATTCCTCTCCGACGATCCGTACGCGATCATGATGCGCAGGGACGACCCGGCATTCAAGAAAGTCGTTACCGACGTAGTGACCGGCATCTACAAGAGCGGCGAGATCAACAAGATCTACCAGAAGTGGTTCCAGTCGAAGATCCCGCCCAAGGGCATCAACCTGAACTTCCCGATGTCCGACGGCCTCAAGGCCGCGATCAAGAACCCGAACAATACGGGTGTCGGCCCCTGCGGCAAGATGAAGTGCTGAACATCGCGAATCGCAGCTGAAAGCGGGGAGCTCCGGCTCCCCGCTTTTTTTTGTGCCGGCTTTCGCGTTACACTGCCCCACATGGACTTCGGCTTCCTCTCGCAGCCGGCCTTCTCGGGTGGCGGCACCTACCTCGACTGGGTGATCACCGGAATCAAGTGGACGATCCTGGTGTCGCTGTGCTCATGGGTGATCGCCTTCAGCGTCGGCTCGGTGCTCGGCGTGATGCGCACCACGAAGGTCATCTGGCTTAACGGCCCCGCCACCGCCTACGTCGAGCTGTTCCGCAACATCCCGCTGCTGGTGCACATGTTCATCTGGTATTTCGTGATGCCGGAACTTGTACCGAAATCCTTGGGTCTGTGGATGAAGCAGGGCATGCCCATGCCCGAGTTCTGGAGCGCGGTGCTTGCCCTGGGCTTCTACACCGCGTCGCGCGTCGCCGAGCAGGTGCGCTCGGGCATCCAGTCGATCCCCCGCGGCCAGACCCATGCGGCACTCGCCACCGGGCTGACCATGCCCCAGGTTTATCGCCACGTGCTGCTGCCCATGGGCTACCGCATCGTCATCCCGCCGCTGACTTCCGAATTCCTCACCATCTTCAAGAACTCCTCGGTGGCACTGACCATCGGCGTACTCGAAATGACCGCGCAGGCACGCAGCATTTCCGAATACACCTTCCGCACCTTTGAAATCTTCTCGCTGGCCACCGTGGTCTATGTGGTGATCACGATGCTGGTGGTGGTGCTGATGCAGTTCGTCGAGGCCAAAGTGCGCGTGCCCGGCTACATCGGCACCGGGAAATAGCCGTGTTCAGCAACTTCGATTACGACGTCATCCAGCGCGCGCTGCCCTACCTGTGGCAGGGCATGCTGACCACGCTGGGCCTGACGCTGCTCGCCATGATCGGCGGCATAGTGCTCGGCACGCTGCTGGCACTGATGCGGCTCTCCAGCATCAAGGCCATCAGCGTACCCGCCGCCACCTACGTCAACCTGCTGCGCGCAACACCGCTGATCCTGGTGATTTTCTGGTTCTATTTCCTGGTGCCGATCGCGATCAAGCACATCTCCGGCGACAGCTACGCCCAGGGCATAGGCCCTTTCCATTCGGCGCTGATAGCGTTCACCCTGTTCGAGGCCGCCTACTACTGCGAGATCATCCGCGCCGGCATCCAGAGCGTGCCCGCCGGTCAGGTCAACGCCGCCTACGCGCTGGGCCTCAACTACCGCCTGGCCACCACGCTGGTGGTGCTGCCGCAGGCATTCCGTAACATGGTGCCCATCCTGCTGACCCAGGGCATCATCCTGTTCCAGGACACTTCGCTGGTCTACGTGGTCGGACTCACCGATTTCATGGGCGCGGCGAGCAAGGTCGCGCAGCGCGACGGCCGGCTGGTGGAAATGTACCTGTTCGCCGCACTGATCTATTTCATCCTCTGTTTCAGCGCTTCGTATTTCGTCAGACGGCTGCAGCTGCGCATCACCCCGCCGCGTTAGGAAAGCAAACACCATGGCCATGATCGAATTCAGGAACGTCAGCAAGTGGTACGGCAGCTTCCAGGTGCTGAAGGACTGCACGACAAAGGTTGAAAAAGGCGAGGTCATCGTCGTCTGCGGCCCCTCCGGCTCCGGCAAATCGACGCTGATCAAGTGCGTCAACGGCCTCGAACCATTTCAGCAGGGCGACATCATCGTCAACGGCCAGTCGGTGGGCGCCAAAACCACCAACCTGCCGCAGCTGCGCGCGAAAATCGGCATGGTGTTCCAGAACTTCGAGCTGTTTCCGCACATGAGCGTGACTGCCAACCTGAACCTCGCCCAGGTCAAGGTGCTCGGTCGCAGCACGGAAGAAGCCACCGAAAAATCCCGCAGCCTGCTACAGCGCGTCGGCCTGATCGACCATGCGCAGAAATACCCCGGCCAGCTCTCCGGCGGCCAGCAGCAGCGCGTAGCCATCGCCCGCGCGCTGGCGATGGACCCGATCGCCATGCTTTTCGACGAACCGACCTCGGCACTCGACCCGGAAATGATCAACGAGGTGCTCGACGTGATGGTCGAACTCGCCCATGAAGGCATGACCATGATGTGCGTGACCCACGAGATGGGATTCGCGCGCAAGGTCGCGCACCGCGTGATCTTCATGGACCAGGGCGAAATCGTCGAGGACGCCACCAAGGACGAGTTCTTCGGCACGCCGCGCTCCGAGCGCGCACAGCAGTTCCTGTCAAAAATCCTTCATCATTGATGATGAAGGTCTGGCCTGTGCGTACGCGCACAGGTAGAATGCGCGCTTTTTAACGGAAGCGCCGCTGCGGCGCGCATCAGACATGGCGACAGGCAACGGCAAACCGGCGGCAAAAAAATCCGGCAACCAGTACGACTGCAGCAAATGCCCCGGCTACTGCTGCAGCTACCCGCTGATCGAAATCGGCAAACGCGACATCGCGCGCCTGGCAAAACACTTTGGCTTGAGCTATGCACAGGCGGAGACCCGCTACACGCGTTTCGACAAATCGGAAAAAGTGCGCTCGCTGCGCCAGCAGGAGGACGAACACTTCGGCCGCATCTGCAAACTGTTCGACACCAAGAAGCGCCAGTGCACGGTCTACGAGGCGCGGCCCGGCGTCTGCCGCGACTATCCCGAAGGCAAACGCTGCGGTTATTACGATTTCCTGCAGTTCGAACGCGAACACCAGGACGACCCGACGTTCATTGCGACGACCTGAAAAATATAAATAAAAACAAATAGTTATATTACATTCCGGCCACAGTGCCGGATCACTGCCCGCAAAAAACCCCGCGCCGTGGCGCGGGGTTTTGTTTGTCCGGCTGCGCCTGGATCAGCAACCGGCCGTGCACTTGCCGCTGCCGTCGAACTCCATGGTCCTGCCGCTCAGCGGGATATGCACCGGCACCTTGGCACCCTTGATGAAGGTCTCGGTGCGGGTTCCCGGCAGCACCTTGCCGCCCTTGGTCGCCACTTCATTGGCATGCGAAGCGATCACCGCGGCCGGCTTGACCAGGTCGTTGATCACGTACACCGCCTCCTTAGGGCCGGTGGTGAAAGTGTCGCCGATGTTCATCACCACGAGCTTCGCCTTGTAGTGGCCGCGCACCACCTTGTCCTGCTCGGCGGTGATGCCGGTGTCACCGGACAGGTAGACCACCAGGCCGTTGCTGAAGGTCAGCACGTAGCCGGTGGGGGGGCCGACATAGCCGGCAATCCCCGCCTCCTTCATGTGTTTGCCCAGTTCCCCTCCGATGTAGCCGGGATCAAGGCCGTTGCTGTGCACCGCGGGCACGGTGGCGATGGTCACGCCGCCGATCTTGCGCGATGCGCCAAAGCGCACCAGCAGCGAATCAGCCGGATTGCCACCCAGTGCCTTCAGCTTGCCGGCAAAAAACGGCGGCATCTCGCTGCCGGTGACGATTTTCGCCTTCTTGGCGAGCGCGATGTTCACCGTGCTCGAATTCGGCATCGCAGAAACCGAGGTATCGGGTTTTGCGCAGGTGCCCGCATTGGGCGCCTTGGTATGGGCATTGCCTACGTGGTCGCCGTGCATGTGGCTGACGAGGATGATGTCGATCTTGCCCAACCGTGGATCATCCGGACCCGCCACCGTGCGGCCGACGTCATAAAGTACGCGCGTGCCGTTCGGATCCTCGAATATCATCGCCCGGTCCTGCGGGCAGAACTCGCCCTCGTGACTGCCCAGCGGCGTCACCTTCACCGTGGCCGCGCCGGCGCCGAACACCATCATACCGGCCAGCGCGACGATCATTGCGGATAAGGTCTTCATGCTTTCCTCCTGTGGATTGTCTGATGCAGCCTGCTGCCTGCCGAAATTGTCACACAAAAAAACAAGTTCGTTGCAATAACACCCTCCCGCCGGACTTATTCCGCAGCCCCGCACAGGCGTCCGTACAGGCCGTGCAGAAACGCCTCGCACTGCGCCACCTGCGCCAGCGTGACAAATTCGTCGGGCTTGTGCGCCTGGCGGATCGAGCCCGGGCCGCACACCACCGTCGGCACGCCGGCGACCTGGAACTGCGAAGCCTCGGTACCGAACGACACCTTGGCGAGGTCGCCGCTGCCCGAAAATTCCTGCGCCAGCGCAGTGATTGCGGCTTCAGCGCCGGTATCCAGCGCCGGGATTTCCGACATTTTGACGATGCTGAACCCGGTCTGCGGATCGACCGCGTGCATTTCCGGCTCGATCACTTTCCGCACGTGCGCCTCGAATTCCCGCAGCAGCGCATCCGGATCGTCGCCTGGCAGGTTGCGGAACTCGAAATCGAAGACGCAGTCCTGCGGCACGATGTTCAGCGCCGTGCCGCCGCGGATCACGCCGGTATGCACGGTGGTGTACGCCACGTCGAAACCGCGGTCGTACGGCCCGCGGTCGCGGTGCCGGCGCGCCAGCCGTTTCAGGAAAGCCACGGCCTCCGCCGCCGCCTCCACCGCGTTGACCCCGTACGGCGCGTAGGCCGAATGCGATGCGAGGCCACGTACCGTGCAGCGGTAACTCTGCTTGCCCTTGTGCGCGATCACCGGGCGCATTTCCGTCGGTTCACCGACGACGCAGGACAGCGGCCGGATGCCCGCCTGCGCCATGTCGGCGAGCAGCTCACGCACGCCGAGGCAGCCGACCTCCTCGTCGTAGCTGAAGGCGAAATGCAGCGGCGTCTTCAGTCTGCCGGCGTATTCCGGCGCCAGCGCCAGCGCACAGGCGATGAAACTCTTCATGTCGGAGGTGCCGCGGCCGTAGAGCCTGCCGTCACGTTCGGCGACCGCGAACGGATCCGTCGCCCAGTCCTGGCCGTCGACCGGCACCACGTCGGTGTGTCCCGACAGCACCATGCCCGGTTCGCCGCGCGGGCCCAGCGTCGCGAACAGGTTGGCCTTGCGCTTGTCGCGGTCGAAAGT
>JBMTEY010000077.1:0-12469 GCA_049433545.1 Burkholderiales bacterium
CCAGGTTGAAAAATACAACATTCAACCTGGCACAGAAAAAGCCAGTCACGTCAGCGCGCCACAACCTGAAAACCGGCGCCAACATTCCTTCAGACATCCTGGCGGAAGTCGATCGCAAGATCGACGACGGCCTCGCGACCGGCGGCCAGATGCGTTATTCGTCGTTCGGCAGCGCCGCCGCCGGCAGCGGCACCTGTTATACGGCAGGCACCGGCGCCTGGGTATCTGCCTCGCCCATCGCCAACTGCGGTGCATCCACTCTGTTCTGATCGACCTCACCACGACAAAAAAGCCCGCAGTCGCGGGCTTTTTTGCTTTCCGGCCCAGGTGGGCCTTATCCCTGCAACAGCCTGATTTCCGCGGCAGCCACCGCCGCTTCCGAACCCAGCAGCACCACCACGTCGCCTTCCTCGATGCGCATGTCCGGCGCTGGCGCCGTGGTCCTGACATTGCGCCGCCTGACCGCGTGGACCTCGACGCCGGCTGCGACCAGTTCCAGTTCCTGCAGCGTTTTTCCGATTGACCGGGCGCCGGAAGTCACCAGCACTGAATGCAGCCGTGGCTGCAACGCCTGGTCATCTTCCTCGGCAGCATCGGACATGCCGCGATAAAAGCCGCGGAACAGTTCGTAGCGGTGCTCCCGGGTCTCACGAATGCGGCGCAGCACCCGGGTCAGCGGCACGCCGACCAGCATCAGCGTACTCGACGCGAGCATCAGGCTCGCTTCCATCAGGTCTGCGACGACTTCCGTGGCGCCGGCATTGCGCAGTTTTTCCACGTCGCTGTCATCGATGGTACGTACCACCACCGGCAGGCCGGGGCGTGCCTCCTGCACGTGCGCAAGAATGCGCAAGGCCGAGGCGGTGTCGGCATAGGTCACGATGACCACGCGCGCCCGCGTCAGGCCGGCGGCGAGCAGCACCTCGCGACGGGCGGCGTCCCCGAACACCACGCGTTCGCCGGCGGCCGTTGCTTCGCGGATGCGCTGCGGATCGTTGTCCAGCGCGATGAACGGCACGTCCTCGCGGTCGAGGAAACGGGCGAGATTCTGACCGCTGCGCCCGTAGCCGCAGATCAGCACATGTTCCTGCGTCGCCATCGACTGCACCGCGATGTTGTGCAACTGCATGGCACGGCTCATCCACTCCGTCGCGCTCCAGCGTCGCACGATGGCCTCGCTGCGCTCGATCACGAATGGCGTGATCAGCATCGACAGCACCATCGCCGCCAGCACCGGCTGCAATATGTCGGGCGCCACCAGTCCGCTGCCCAGCGCATGCGCCAGTATCACGAAGCCGAATTCGCCGCAGGCGCCCAGCGCAAGCCCCGTGCGCATGGCAACGCCGACGGGCGCACCGAAGAGGCGGCTGAGGCCGAATATCAGCAGCGTCTTGACGATCACCAGCGACACCAGCAGGACGCTGACCCAGGCGTTCTCAATGACCACGCGCACGTCCAGCAGCATGCCGATGCTGACGAAAAACAGCCCCAGCAGCACGTCGCGGAACGGCTTGATGTCTTCCTGGACCTGGTAGCGGTATTCCGTTTCCGAGATCAGCACGCCCGCGACAAACGCCCCCAGCGCGAGGGACAGCCCGGCCATCTCCGTGAGATATGCCACTCCGAGCGTCACCAGCAGCACGTTGAGCACGAACAGTTCCGGAGACTTCTGGCTGGCGACCACGTGAAACCATGCGCGCATCACGCGCTGTCCCGCGTAGAGCAGCACTGCCAGCACGATCGCCGCCTTGGCCAGCGCAAAACCCATGGTGCCCGCCAGGTTCTCCGGCGGCGCACCCAGCGCCGGGATCAGGATCAGCAGCGGAATCACCGCGAGATCCTGGAACAGCAGGATGCCGATGATCTGCTGGCCGTGCGCGGAATTGAGTTCGAAACGTTCGGCCAGCAGCTTCGCCAGGATCGCCGTCGAGGACATCGCCAGCGCACCTCCCAGCACGATGCCGGTCTGCCAGGGCACGCCGACGGCGACGGCAACGCCGAACACCAGCGCCAGGGTCGCCATGACCTGGGCGCCGCCCAGGCCGAACACGATGCGGCGCATGGTGCGCAGGCGGGACAGGCTGAATTCGAGGCCGATGCTGAACATCAGGAACACCACGCCGATCTCGGCGAGTTCGCGCACCTCATCCGTGGTGTTGATCCAGCCCAGCGCATGCGGGCCGATGATCACTCCGACGATCAGGTAACCCAGCAACGGCGGCAGCTTCAACACGCGGAATACCACGACCACCAGCACGGCGGCGGCGAGCAGGATCAGAACCGGTTGCAGTGCAGTGTGCATGTGTCGGCAGTCGGGAGTTCGTCCGAATATTGCCGTTTCTTCAATGAATTGCAAGCAATGGGGCGGCGGGCTCCGGCCATCCCGTTTGTTATAATTTCAACGATGAACAGTCAGTCCAGCGGCAGACCTCCCGGCTCTTCGATCGAAACCGCGAGGGAAGTCCTGTCCATCGAAGCCAGGGCCGTTACCGACCTGATCGGCCACATCGACGCGCGATTCGAGCAGGCCATAGGCATCATCCTGCAGTGCCAGGGACGCGTGGTGGTCAGCGGCATCGGCAAATCCGGACATGTCGCGCGCAAGATCGCATCCACGCTGGCCAGCACGGGGACGCCGGCATTTTTCGTGCACCCCGCCGAAGCCAGCCACGGCGACCTGGGCATGGTCACGCGCAACGACGTTTTCCTGGCTTTGTCGAATTCGGGCGAAACCACGGAACTGCTGACCATCATTCCGGTATTGAAGCGGCAGGGCGCAAAACTGATCGCGATGACCGGGAATCCGCAATCCACGCTGGGGCGGGAAGCCGATGTCCACCTGTTTGCCGGTGCGGCCCTGGAAGCCTGCCCGCTCAACCTCGCACCCACCGCCAGCACCACCGCGGCGCTGGCGCTGGGCGACGCCATCGCCGTAGCGCTGATGCGCGCGCGCGGATTCACCCAGGACGAGTTCGCGCGCTCCCACCCCGGAGGCGCGCTGGGACGCAAGCTGCTGACACTGGTGCGGGACGTGATGCGCTCCGGGACCGACGCGCCGCGTGTCGCCGACACCGCGGCGCTGACCGATGCGCTGCTGGAAATGTCCCGCGGCCGAATGGGCATGACGGCGGTGGTCAACGGCGCGCAGGTGGTGCGGGGGATATTCACCGACGGCGACCTGCGCCGCGCCATCGAAAAAGGCCAGGATCTGCGCAAGACCGCAATCGCCGACATCATGTCGCCGAACCCGCGCACCATCGGCCCTGACCGCCTCGCCGCCGAAGCGGTCGAAATCATGGAGCGCAGCAAGGTCACCCAGCTGCTGGTGGTCGACGACGGCGGCAAGCTGCTCGGCGCCCTGAACATACACGACCTGTTCCGCGGCAAAGTGGTCTGATGGCGCAAACCCGCCGCCATCCCCGCTTCGCCGCCGGGTGATCATGCTGGCCAGGGCCGGCCGCGTCCGCTTCGCGGCATTCGACATCGACGGCGTGCTGACCGACGGCAGGCTTTATTACTCCGGGGACGGCGATGCCATGAAAGCCTTCGACGTGCGCGACGGCATGGGCATGAAACTGCTGCAGGATGCCGGGATCGAAATCGCGATCATCACCAGCCGCAAGGCGGAAAGCGTGCGCCTGCGCGCCGCAGACCTCGGCATACGCCGCGTCATGCAGGGTGTTCCGGACAAACGCGCCGCCATCTAATCCCAGCTGGCGGACGCCGGCATCGCCGGGGCGGCGGCGGCGTTCCTGGGAGACGACCTGGTGGATCTGCCCGCGATGCGTTATTGCGGATTTACCGCGACGGTTGCCGGTGCGCCGGCCGTGCTGAAACGCCATGCCGACTTCGTGACCCGCGCCGCAGGAGGCCGCGGCGCGGTCAGGGAGTTCTGCGAAATGATCCTGCATTGCCGGCGCATCCGCTGACCACCATGTCCAGGTTCACGCAGTTCTTCCCGTTCCTGCTGCTGGGTGTGCTCGCGGTCCTGACCTTCTGGCTGGACCAGTCGGTCCAGCCGGGCACGAAAACCAGCGAGGCCGAGCGCCACGACCCCGATTACATCATCGAAAATGTAGTCGCCCGGCGCATGGACACCAGCGGCGAAGTGAAACATACGCTGTATGCGCAACGGATGATCCACTATCCAGACGACGACACGACCCATCTCGAGTCCCCGCGTTTTGTCAGCAGCGGGTCGGCGCGCGCACCGATCAGCATCACTTCACGAACTGCCAGGGTGTCCAGCGGGGGGGATAACATCTACTTCGAAACCGACGTACGCGCGGCGCGCGCCGCCTACGCTGACCGCAGCGAACTTGTGCTGACGACGAGTTTCCTGCACGTCATCCCCGATGAAAACCTGGCCCGCACCGATCGGCCGGTAACCGTTACCGACGCCCATACCGTTGCCAATGCCGTTGGCTTAGAATTGAATAGTGAAACGCGCATCGTCAAGTTCCTGTCCCGCTTTGAAGGCACCTATCATGACCCCGGCCGTGCAACCCGCAAATAGCCGTGGCGCCGCGCCACGGACGCTGGGCTGCGGACTGGCTCTGATGCTGGCTCTGCTGGGTGCCGGCGGCGCGCAGGCCGAGAAAGCCGATCGCGAAAAACCCATCAACCTGGAAGCGGACCGGGTTACCGTCGACGATGCGAAACAGATCGCCACCTTCGAAGGGAAAGTAGTGCTGACGCAGGGCACGCTGGTCATCCGCGGCAACCGCATGGAAGTGCGGCAGGACAACCAGGGTTTCAAGAACGGCGTCACCTGGGGCGATCTCGCGTATTTCCGGCAGAAGCGCGAAGGCTACGACGAATACATCGAGGGCTGGGCCGAACGCATCGAATATGACGGGCGGGCCGACAAGGTACAGATGTTCAACCGTGCGATGATGAAAAAGAACGGCGACGAAGTCCGCGGCAACTACATTTCCTACGACGCCAACACCGAGTTTTTCCAGGTGACCGGCGGCACTGCGCAGCCCGGATCGGGCTCTGACGGACGGGTCCGTGCAGTGCTGCAGCCCAAGCCCAAGGACAAACCGGCCGCCTCCGGCCCTGCCGGCGCCGCGCAGTCGCAGCGTTGATCTTTCACTGCGTGGATACCGTGCCGCAATCGCCCAGCAACAACCCGGACATTCCCCCGGAAGCGGCGGCCGGCGGCTTCCTGCTCAAGGCGGAAGGCCTCAAGAAGCGTTACCGCGCGCGGACCGTGGTCAAGGATGTTTCGCTGGAAGTGCGCAGCGGCGAAGTCATCGGCCTGCTCGGACCCAACGGCGCCGGCAAGACCACCTGCTTCTACATGATGGTGGGCCTGGTCGCGATGGACGGCGGCGAACTCCATCTCGACCAGACGCGGTTAACGCACATGCCCATGCACCGCCGTGCCCGCCTCGGCCTGAGCTACCTGCCGCAGGAAGCCTCGATTTTCCGGCGCCTGTCGGTCGCCGACAACGTGCGCGCGATCCTCGAGCTGTACCACAGCGATGCGGCGACCATCGAAGCCCGGCTCGACACGCTGCTGCAGGACCTGCACGTCGGGCACCTTCGCAACAATCCCGCCATCAGCCTCTCCGGCGGAGAACGCAGGCGCGTGGAAATCGCCCGCGCCCTGGCAACCGAACCGCGCTTCATCCTGCTCGACGAGCCGTTTGCCGGGGTCGACCCGATCGCGGTCATCGAAATCCAGAAAATCATCGGTTTCCTGAAGGCACGCGACATCGGCGTGCTGATCACGGACCACAATGTGCGGGAAACCCTGGGAATCTGCGACCGTGCCTACATCATCAATGACGGCACGGTGCTGGCCTACGGCAAGCCCGATGAGATCGTCTATAATGAGAGTGTCCGAAAGGTGTATCTTGGTGAACATTTCCGCCTCTGACATCGTACGGCGCGCCTAGCCCAGCCACGCGCTCCCGGGACGTGATTTTCAGTATCCGGCCCTGAATGAAACATTCGCTACAACTCAGACTTTCGCAGCACCTGACATTGACGCCGCAGCTGCAGCAGTCGATCAAGCTGCTGCAGCTGTCCACGCTCGAGCTCAACCAGGAGATCGAACGCCTGCTCCAGGACAATCCCCTGCTGGAACGCGAGGAAGCTGCCGCCGAACCGTCCGCGACGCTCCCCCGGGAAGGCAGCACGCAATCCGCCGGCGATTCAGCCGAAATTTCCACGCCGGCCGACACCGCGCCTGCTGAAAACGGCGAAGACAACCCGACCTTCGACGTCATGGACGGCATTTCCTACGGCGGCGGCGGATCATCCGATTCCGACGACGACGACTTTCCGCCGGTCGCCGAACAGCCGGCGAGCCTGCGCGCCTACCTGACCGGCCAGATTTCCCTGTTGCATCTTTCCGAGCGCGACAAGCAGTTGCTGGGATTGCTGGTGGATTCACTGGACGACGACGGTTATCTCCCGCAGTCGCTGGAAGAAATCGGCGCCATGCTGCCGCCGGAACTCGATGTCGCCCAGGAAGAACTTTCCATTGCTCTCCAGCACCTGCAGCACATGGAACCCCTGGGCGTCGGCGCCCGCAACCTCGTCGAGTGCCTGACCCTGCAACTGAAGGCAATGCCGGAGGACACGCCTTACCGCGATGCTGCACTGGAAATCGTGCAGCACCACCTCGATGCGCTCGCCGCCCGGGATTTCACCAGGCTCAAGCGCGCGCTCAAGTGCGACGAATCCTGCCTGCGTTCGGTGCAGAAGCTGATCACCAGTCTCAATCCGAAACCGGGCCGCGATTTTTCCCCGGAAGAAACGCGGTTCGTGATCGCCGACGTGATCGTGCGCAAGATCAAGGGGGTCTGGGTCGCCTCGCTGAACGCTGACGCAATGCCGCGCCTGCGATTGAACCGCCTGTACGCCGACATCATGCAGCGCAACCGCGGCGGCAATTCGCAGCAGCTCACCTCGCAACTGCAGGAAGCCAAGTGGCTGATCAAGAACGTGCAACAGCGCTTCGAAACCATATTGCGGGTTTCGCAGGCCATCGTCGACCGTCAACGCAATTTCCTGGAACACGGCGAAGTCGCCATGCGCCCGCTGGTGCTGCGCGAAATCGCCGATACCCTGAACCTCCATGAATCGACCATTTCGCGGGTCACCACCCAGAAATACATGCACACGCCCCGCGGGATTTTCGAGCTGAAGTATTTTTTCGGCAGCCATGTCGCAACCGAGGCCGGCGGCTCGGCGTCGAGCACCGCCATCCGCGCGCTGATCAAGCAGCTGGTCAGCGCGGAAAATACCAGGGCGCCGCTGAGCGACGGCCAGATTTCGGAGTTGCTCGGGCAACAGGGTATAGTCGTGGCACGAAGGACCATCGCAAAATACCGGGAATCGCTGCAGATACTCCCGGTCAGCCTCAGAAAAACCCTTTAACCGAGGAGAAACCATGAACCTGCACCTGACGGGCCATCACCTTCAGATCACCCCGGCAATACGCGACCATGTCGCCCACAAGCTCGAGAAAATCACGGCGCACTTCGATCACGTCATCGATGTCAATGTCATCATGACCGTGGAAAAACTCCAGCACAAGGTGGAAGCGACGGTACACCTGCGCGGCAAGGAAATATTCTGCGAGGTGCACGACGCCGACATGTACGTCGCCATCGACCACCTGATCGGCAAACTCGACCGGGCGATCCTCAAGCACAAGGAAAAAAACATCGCGCACCGCCACGACGCCGCTCCCATCAAACACCAGCCGACAAACTGACCTCAGCCGTTCCGGCCCGTAACATCACCGATCCCGACCATGAACCTGATTGCCAAGCTGCTGCCGGCAGCAAACATCCTGCCCGACGCCGACCTGACCAGCAAAAAACGTGTATTCGAACAGGCCGGGCTGCTGTTCGAGAACAACCAGCAGATATCCCGCAGCCTGGTTTTCGACAGCCTGTTCGCCCGGGAAAAACTGGGGTCGACCGGCCTCGGTCAGGGCGTAGCGATCCCCCACGGTCGCATCAAGAACCTCAAAAATGCCACCGGCGCCCTGATCCGGGTACGCAATGCCGTGCCGTTCGATGCGCCCGACGGCCAGAATGTCAAACTCGTCTTCGTGCTGCTGGTGCCGGAGCGCGCAACCGACGAACACCTGCAGATTCTTTCGGAACTGGCGCAGATGTTCAGCGACCGCAATTTCCGCGAAAAACTGATCGTCGCGGCAACGGCGGAAGAACTGCAGCAACTGATCACGGACTGGGAACCGAATGCCGCAGGTCAGCATAGCCCGGCTGTTTGACGAAACCCGCGAGAAACTGCGGCTGACCTGGGCCGCGGGCCGGGACGGCGCCGACAAGGGCATCGACAGCGAACTGACCAAGGATTCGTCCAAGGGACTGGTCGGTCATCTGAATTTCATCCATCCCAACCTGATCCAGGTACTGGGCGACTCAGAAGTGGATTACCTCAACGGCCTGGACGCGGCTGAATGCCGTGCCATGCTGCAAAGGGCGGCCGTCCGCGAACTCGCCTGCTTCATCGTTGCCGGCGCAAACTCCATGCCAGCGGCGCTGGTCGAGGTTGCCGAGGCGACGCGCACCCCGCTGTTTTCCTCGCCCATCCCCAGCGTCGAACTGATGTGGATCCTGCGCCCGCACCTTGCGCGTTCGCTGGCCGACTCCACCACCGTCCACGGCGTTTTCCTCGACGTGCTCGGCGTCGGCGTGCTGCTCACCGGCGATTCCGGGGTCGGCAAGAGCGAGCTCGCGCTGGAACTGATCAGCCGCGGCAGCGGCCTGATCGCCGACGACGTGGTAGAACTCTACCGCCTGGGCCCGGAAAGCATAGAAGGCCGCTGCCCGCCGCTGTTGCGCGACTTTCTGGAGGTGCGCGGCCTGGGTGTGCTCAACATACGCACCATATTCGGCGAAGCCGCGCTGCGCCCGCGCAAGAACGTCAAGCTTATCGTCCATCTTGAGCGTCCCTCGGGTTCGGACCTGACTTACCTCGAGCGGCTGCCCCTGAAGCCGGGCACCGAGTCGCTGATGGACGTCGACATCCACAAGGTGACCATACCGGTTGCGGCAGGACGCAACCTCGCCGTGCTGACCGAAGCCGCGGTACGCAGCCACGTGCTGCAGATGCGCGGCATCGACAGCACCCGGGAGTTCATCGCGCGCCAGGCACAGTCACTGTCCGGCCAGAATGGCGACTGACGGTCCGCCCCGGGCGATGCAGCTCATCCTGATCAGCGGCCTGTCGGGTTCCGGCAAAAGCGTGGCCCTGGCCGTACTGGAGGATGCCGGGTATTACTGCGTCGACAACCTGCCAGTGGAGCTGGTGGAAAGCCTGGTCGACACCCTCCAGGCATCCGGGCACGACCGCGTCGCGCTGACCATCGATGCGCGCACAGGCACGGCCGTGTCCGGACTGCCGGTGCTGGTCGAACAACTGCGCAAGGACGGCATCGACACCCGCGTCATTTTCCTCGAATCGAAACCGGATACGCTGATCAAGCGCTTTTCGGAAACCCGGCGGCGCCACCCGCTGTCGCAGGACGGGCTCACGCTGCCGGAATGCATCGCGCGCGAACGCGAACTGGTTGCCGGCATCTCGGGCATCGCGCACCGCATGGACACCAGCGATCTGGCGCCCAACACGCTGCGCAGCTGGGTCCGCGACTTTGCCGCCCTGCCGCATACCGGGATCGCGCTGATGTTCGAGTCCTTCGGCTTCAAGCACGGCATTCCGCTGGATGCCGATTTCGTTTTCGACGTACGCTGCCTGCCCAATCCCCATTACGACCCGCTACTGCGCCCGCTGACCGGCTGCGACGCGGCGGTGGCCGATTTCCTGCGCGCCACCCCGGATGCCATGCGCATGCTCGATGACATCCACCGTTTCGTGACCAACTGGCTGCCCGCTTTCGAGCGCGACAACCGCAGTTACCTGACCGTCGCCATCGGCTGCACCGGGGGCCGTCATCGCTCGGTGTTTTTTGTCGAGTCGCTGGCGGCCAGGTTCCGCGACCGCACGCGCATACTGGTGCGCCACCGCGAACTGGGCGCATGACGGCCATACCGCAGGAACTGCCGCTGTTCCCGCTGGGCACGGTGCTGTTTCCCGGGGGATTGCTGCCGCTGAAGATCTTCGAGCAGCGTTATGTCGAAATGATCAAGGCCTGCCTGCGCGACTCGACGCCTTTCGGCGTATGCCTGATCCGCGAAGGGCACGAGGTGGGCGTGCCGGCAACACCCCATGCCGTCGGCTGCCTGGCCCGTATCGAACAATGGGACGTGCCCCATCCCAATCTGTTTGCGGTGCTGGCGCGCGGAGAGGAACGCTTCCGCATCATCGACACCACGGTGGCCGCCAACGGGCTGATCACGGCGCGGGCCGAGGCCCTGCCCGAAGCGACGCAGCCGCAGGACATGGATGCCGCCTGCCAGGAAGTGTTGCGACTGGCGATTGAACGCGCGGGCATCGAGAGCGTCCCGGGGCCGGTGCGTATCGACGACCCGGTGTGGGTCAGCTACCGGCTCGCGGAAATCCTGCCGATTTCGCCGCAGGAAAAGCAGGCTTTGCTGGAACAGGGCGACACCGAAGCGCGGCTGGCACGGCTGCGCGAATTGCTGCAGGCCCACGGTATCGTAGAAAATAACAATAAAAACAATTAGTTAGATTACAGCCTCGGCAACGCACGTTGCCGCAGCAAAGCTTCCACCCGCGCCGCGGCAGCGGCGGTATCCAGTTGCGCCAGCGGCTCGCCGCCGCCACGGTAAATTCCTGCCTCGGTGACCACCAGATCCATCGCGATGTCGTGCGCCTGCGGAAATATGCTGTCAACGCGACAGGCATCCCAGGTCACACCGATGGCGATCACCCGCCGCTCCAGCGCGGCCAGCGTGCGGTCAAAATATCCGCCGCCATAACCGAGGCGGTAACCGCGTCCGTCGTAGGCGTTCATCGGTACGATCGCCACATCGGGCAGCACTTCGGGCGTGCCATCGGGAAGCGGGATGTCATACACCCCTCGGGTCATCGGCGCGCCGGGCCACCATCTGCGAAAAAGCAAAGGCCGGCCTTTGCCCGTCACCTCCGGCAATGCGGCCATCGCGCCCTGCTGCCGCCAGTGGTGCACCGCGAATCGCGCGTCGAACTCGGCCTTGAACGGCCAGCAGAAACCGATGACCATGTCCCGCGGCGCCGGCAGCATCGCACACAGTGATGCGGTCATGCGTACGCCCCATGCGGCACGTTGCGCTTCCGGGGCCGCACCGCGCCAGCTTATCCACTGCTCGCGCTGTTCCCTGCGCCATGCACTGATGCCTTGCCAGTCCATTGATGCCGGTTCAGTCATCACCATCCCGTTCGTTAACGGCGGCCGATCAATTGTTCGATGATGCCACGTACCGGCGCCGGCACCGCGGCGCGCAAGGCGTCATCAGGCGTGATCCAAAGGCGGCCCGGTTCTTCCGCGCGATGCGGCCACGCCGACACGGTGGCCGGCTGCGGCAGGATATCGAGCCTGAAATGCGTGAAGCCGTGCGCGATCAGCGGCAACGGCTCGCGCAGGGTCACGCTGGCGCCATACCGCCGCATACAGGCGGCCACCGCATCGGCATCGGCATCCTCCTCGGGAAAACACCACATCCCGCCCCAGATGCCGGTTGCCGGGCGTTTCTCGAGCAGGATTTCGCCGGCGCGCTGCAGCACCAGCATCATCGTCCGCCGCTGCGGCAGCGCCTTGCGCGGTTTGGGTGCCGGCAGTTCAGCCACGCTACCGGTTATGTACGCAACACACAGGCCTTGCACCGGACACTCGGTGCAGCGCGGCTTGCGCCGCGCGCATACCGTCGCGCCGAGGTCCATCAGTCCCTGGGTGTAGGGCCGCAGCCCGGTTTTGGGCAACAGCGCTTCGGCTTCCCGCCACAGTTGCGCGGCCACCGCGGCTTCTCCGGGATACCCCGGGATGCCGCGCACACGGGCCAGCACGCGCTTGACGTTGCCGTCGAGGATCGCGCTGCGTTTTCCGAAGGCAAACACCAGTATCGCCGCGGCCGTCGAACGGCCGATGCCCGGCAGTTCCATGATGGCGTCGGGCGTCTCCGGAAAGTTACCGCCGTGCTGCGCCATCACCATCTGCGCCGCACGGTGCAGGTTGCGCGCGCGCGAGTAATACCCCAGCCCGCTCCATGACGCGAGCACGTCGTCGAGCGGCGCCGCGGCCAGCGACTTCAAGTCCGGAAACCGGGCCAGGAAGCGCTGATAGTAGGGAATCACCGCGGCAACCTGGGTCTGCTGCAGCATGATTTCCGACAGCCACACTGCATAAGGATCACGCGTGTTCTGCCATGGCAGGTCGTGGCGGCCGTGGCATTTCTGCCAAGCAGTCAGCGCAGCGGCAAAATCGTCACTCACTTCGCATCGGTCGCTTCGGCCGGTCATCGTTGAAGATGGAGCGGGTGAAGGGAATCGAACCCTCGTATGCAGCTTGGGAAGCTGCCGT
>JBMTEY010000078.1:0-12300 GCA_049433545.1 Burkholderiales bacterium
CCTGGCGGATCGCGTGCGCCACCAGCTTGTCGCGCACGCAGCGGCCGTTGACGAAGAAATACTGCGCGTCGCGGCTGCTTTTGGCTGCCGCCGGCGCGCTGATCGCGCCGCGGATCGCAACCGGGCCGCCGGGTTCATCGACCGCCAGCGCGGCAGTACTGAAATCGTCGCCGAGAACCGCGGCAATGCGCGCGGCCAGCGGCTGCGGTTTCACCTGCAGCCGGGCGCGGCCGTTGTGCGTCAGCGCGAATGCGACGTCGGGGCGGGACAGTGCGATGCGGCGGAAGGCTTCCTCGCAGTGCGCGAATTCGGTCTGTTCGGACTTCAGGAACTTGCGCCGTGCCGGGGTGTTGAAATAGAGCTCGCGCACCTCGATCCGGGTACCGCGCGCGAGGGTGGCAGGCTCTGCCGCGCCGAGCGCGGGCCCTTCGGCGGCAATGCGCCAGGCATGACGGTCGCCGGCACGGCGGCTGGCGAGTTCCAGGCGCGATACCGAGGCAATGCTCGCCAGCGCCTCGCCGCGGAAACCGAGGCTGCCGACATGCTCGAGATCGTCCAGCGACGCGATCTTGCTGGTGGCATGGCGCGCCAGTGCCAGCGGAAGTTCATCACGCCCGATGCCGCCGCCGTCGTCGATCACCGTGATCTGCTTGACCCCGCCGGCAGCGAGGTCGACGCTGATCGCCTGAGCGCCGGCGTCGAGGCTGTTTTCCAGCAGTTCCTTAAGCGCGGAAGCGGGGCGTTCGATGACTTCGCCCGCGGCAATCTGGTTGATCAGGAGTTCGGGCAGAACGCGGATCGCTGACATGCGGGAATTATAAGCGGTGCGCGTATGGTTATAAGTGGTTTGCATATAGGCATAAGTGGAAGACGGAAATCGCATCCCGACTGCCGGGTATCCCGGATTTTTTGTCTTATAATCAGGCGGCATCGCGTGCCATTGCATTGTGATGGCGCCGCTTCCGATCCGGTTCCGCAGACGGACCCTCGATATCCAGTGCAACAGAAGGGGAATACATGCCTCAGACCATAGGTGTGCCGAAAGAGACGGCAGCGGGTGAAAAACGTGTTGCCACCGTGCCCGAGGTCGTCGAAAAACTGATCAAACTGGGTTTTGGGGTGATGGTGCAGTCAGGCGCCGGCGATGCGGCGAATTGCAGCGACGACAGCTATCGCGCCGTGGGCGCGCAGATTGCGGCCAATGCGGCCCAGCTGTGGTCCGGTTCCGACATCGTGTTCAAGGTTGGCGTTCCGACGACGGAGGAGGTCGGCCTGCTGCGCGAGGGCGGCACCCTGATCGGTTTCATCTGGCCGGCACAGAATCCGGAACTGATGCAGCAGCTGGCGGCAAAAAAGGCCACCGTGCTCGCCATCGACTCGCTGCCGCGCGTCCTTTCCCGCGCGCAGAAAATGGATGCTTTGACTTCGCAGGCCGGCGTCGCCGGTTATCGCGCCGTGATCGAGGCAGCGAATGCGTTTGGCCGCTTTTTCAACGGCCAGATCACCGCCGCGGGCAAGGTGCCGCCGGCCAAGGTCTTCATCGCAGGGGCAGGCGTCGCGGGTCTTGCGGCGATCGGCACGGCTGCCGGCCTTGGTGCCATCGTGCGCGCCAACGACACCCGCGCCGAAGTCGCCGACCAGGTGGTGTCGCTGGGCGGTGAATTCGTCAAGGTCGATTACGAGGAAGAAGGCTCCGGCGGCGGCGGTTACGCCAAGGTCATGAGCGAGGGCTTCCAGCAGGCACAGCGCGAGATGTACGCGAAGCAGGCGCGCGAAGTGGACATCATCATCACCACCGCGCTTATTCCCGGCAAACCCGCACCCCGGCTGATCACCGCCGACATGGTGAAGTCCATGAAGCCGGGCAGCGTCATCGTCGACATGGCTGCGGAACGCGGCGGCAACTGCGAGCTGACCGAACCCGGCCAGGCCGTGGTGAAGCACGGCGTGACCATCATCGGCTACACCGATCTCAATTCACGCCTGGCCAAGCAGTCATCGACGCTCTACGCAACCAATCTGTTCCGTCTGACCGAGGAACTGTGCAAGACCAAGGACGGCGTGATCAACGTCAACATGGAAGACGATGCGATCCGCGGCCTGACGGTGGTCAAGGACGGCGGCATTACCTGGCCGCCGCCGCCGATCAAGATGCCGGCTGCACCCCCGAAGCCTGCCGCGACTGCCGCCAAACCAGCCGAGAAAAAAGGCCATGGCCACGGCGGCAGCGGTGCGCCGATGTCGGCGCAGGCGCTGGCCGTGGTCTTCGGCATCGGCGCGCTGGCGTTCTGGTTTGTTGGCGCCTATGCGCCGGCAGCCTTCCTCGGCCACTTCACGGTGTTCGTGCTCGCCTGTTTTGTCGGCTACATGGTGGTGTGGAACGTGACGCCCGCGCTGCACACGCCGTTGATGAGCGTGACCAATGCGATCAGCAGCATCATCTGCATCGGCGCGCTGGTGCAGGTGGCGCCGCCGGTCACCGAGGCGCTGGGCAGGCCCGAAGCCTGGATCCTCGGCCTCGCGGTGGCCGGCATCGTGCTGACCACCATCAACATGTTCGGCGGCTTCGCGGTGACGCGGCGCATGCTCGATATGTTTCGTAAATAAGGTTCCGCAAACAAGGGAAACCGGAAAATGTCATCGAGCCTTGTCACGGTCGCCTATATCGGCGCGATCATCCTCTTCATCCTCAGCCTGGGCGGCCTGTCGCATCCCGAAACCTCGCGCCGCGGCAACCTCTACGGCATCATCGGCATGACCATTGCCGTGCTGGCCACGGTGTTCGGTCCGCAGGTCACCGCCAAGGGCTACGCCTGGATCATCGGCGCGATGGTGGTCGGCGGGTCGGTCGGCCTGTATGCCGCGCGCACCGTCAAGATGACCCAGATGCCGGAACTGGTGGCGTTGATGCACAGCCTGGTCGGTCTTGCCGCTGCGATGGTCGGCTTCGCCACCTACATCGATCCGGGAGCGACCGGCAACCTGCAGGGCGCGGAAAAGGTGATCCATGAAATCGAGATCTACCTCGGCATCCTGATCGGCCTGGTGACTTTTTCAGGTTCGGTAATCGCCTTCGGCAAGCTCTCGGGCAAGATCGGCGGCAAGCCGCTGCTGCTGCCGGCGCGCCACTGGCTGAACCTGGCCGGGCTGCTGATCGTCATTTATTTCGGCGCGCGGTTTATCCAGGCCGATTCGATCGGCGCGGGCATGACGCCTCTGATCGTGATGTCGGTGATCGCGCTGCTGTTCGGCATCCACATGGTCATGGCCATCGGCGGCGCCGACATGCCGGTGGTGGTGTCCATGCTGAACAGCTACTCGGGCTGGGCGGCGGCCGCGACCGGCTTCATGCTGTCGAACGACCTGCTGATCGTTACCGGCGCGCTGGTCGGTTCCAGCGGCGCCATCCTGTCCTACATCATGTGCCGCGCGATGAACCGCAATTTCATCAGCGTCATAGCCGGCGGTTTTGGCACCGGCGGCGGAGCACCGGCAGCTAAGGCCGGAGAACAGCCGGCCGGCGAGGCAGTCCCGATATCCGCGGTCGAGACCGCGGAACTGCTGCGCGATGCCAAAAACGTGATCATCGTGCCCGGCTACGGCATGGCGGTGGCGCAGGCACAGCACACGGTCTATGAAATCACGAAATTCCTGCGTGAAAAGGGCGTCAACGTGCGTTTCGGCATCCACCCGGTGGCGGGGCGCATGCCCGGACACATGAACGTGCTGCTGGCCGAAGCCAAGGTGCCCTACGACATCGTCATGGAAATGGATGAACTCTACGAGGATTTCCCGGATACCGACGTCGCCATGGTCATCGGCGCCAACGACATCGTCAATCCGGCAGCGCAGGAGGATCCGGGCAGCCCGATCGCCGGCATGCCGGTACTCGAGGTGTGGAAGGCGAAAACCTCCATCGTCATGAAACGCAGCATGGCCTCGGGCTACGCCGGCGTGGACAATCCGCTGTTCTACAAGGAAAATAACCGCATGCTGTTCGGCGACGCCAAGAAAATGCTGGACGAAGTGCTGGGCGCGCTCAAATCCTGATCATTCAAAGGAGCATGGCGATGAAAAAACTGCTGATGGTGCTGTCACTGGCCGTGGCTGCAGTCCCCGCGATGGCTGCCGAAGGCGGCAAAGCAGCGATGAAAACGGAAAACAAGGCTGCTGCCAAATCCGCGCCTATGCTTGAGCAGGGCGCCATGGCGCGCACAGCCAGCCGCGCGCATGTCGATGCCCGCGAGTGCCTGAAGCTGGCGACCAACCGGGAAATCCACGGCTGCGCGGAAAAGTTCCGCTGACCGCGGCAATACGCCGGTCAATGAAAAAGGGCCGCGGTTGCGGCCCTTGTTTATTGGAGAAACCACGGCATCATTGCGTGGCCAGTCTGGCCGGCAGGCTGCCGAAGCTGATGTCGCCGTACCAGGCCTGCGCCTCGCTGCCGGTATTGTCGCTATCGGTCATCACGGCTACCGCAGTGATCCGTCCCGGTTCTTCGCCATAGGCGCGGCGGAAATCCTCGACCACGTTGCGGCTGAACTGCTGCCAGACACCGAGTTTTTCTTTGCCGGATTCGACGACGATCATCCGGATGCGCGAGGTATGCCGGCTGGGGATCAGCGTTTCGCGCGGCGCGCGGTTTTCCCGGATGTACATCAGCGTGGCATAGGGCAGTTGCTGGCCCGTCAGTATGCGGATACTGTGGAAAAATATGCGCTCCTTCGGCGGCAGACTGCCCAGGTCGCCGTCGAAGCTGACCAGCAAGCGTACCGGTGAATCTTCGAGATCCATGTTCGTGTTGTCGGCTTTTTCGATCAGCCGGTCGACTTTCCAGCGCCATTCGAGCAACGGTTGTTTGACCGGATCCAGTGACAGGGAATGGACCAGGCCCGATGCCGATGCGCGGGCGTCCGCGTGAACGACTGTGGTTCCGTCCAGGCTGACCAGACGGTATTCGGTGGGGCGCTTGAATCCGGAAAATATCCACGGTTCCCAGCCCGGCGGCAGTGTCTGGCCCGGCGCATGGCCGGAGAAGCGGCTGACCTCGGCGGGCGGCGCGCGCATGCTCTCCGGCGGTGCTGTTGCGCAGCCGGCAACGAGCAGCAGCATGGCTGCGGCGCAGCCCCCGATCCTGACCATGGTTTTCCTCCAGCTTCATGCGCATCGACGCGCACCGTGGTGCAGCCGATTCTATTGCAATAATGCAGACCGGCGCGAGGGCCGGGCAGGATCAGGGGTTGGCGGCGACCCGCGCAGGGGCAAGCGAGGGATTTTTCGAGAAGTAGCGCTTGATGCCGTTGAATATCGCGTCGGCCATCTTTCCCTGGTAATCGTTGCTGCGCAGCTTCAGTTCCTCGTCCGGATTGCTGATGAAGGCTGTCTCGACCAGTATCGACGGGATGTCCGGCGCCTTCAGCACGGCGAAACCCGCCTGCTCGACATAGTTCTTGTGCAGCCGGTTGATGTTGCCCATTTCCGCCAGCACCGCCTTGCCCAGTTTCAGGCTGTCGTTGATCGACGCCGTCTGCGACAGGTCGAGCAGCGTCTGTTTCAGGTAGGGATCCTTGATGCCGAGGTTGACGCCGCCGATCAGGTCGGCGTCGTTTTCCTGCTTGGCCAGCCAGCGCGCGGCGGCGGAGGTTGCGCCGCGTTCCGACAGCGCAAACACCGAGGAGCCGTTGGCCGAGGGCTTGATGAAGGCGTCGGCATGCACCGATACCAGCAGATCGGCGCGGATGCGCCGCGCTTTTTCGACGCGGGTATGCAGCGGCATGAAGTAATCACCGTCGCGCAGTAACACCGCGCGCATATTGGGTTCGTTGTCTATGCGTTCCTTCAGCTTGCGCGAGATCGCGAGCGTGACGTTTTTTTCCAGCGTGCCGCGGCGGCCGCGTGCGCCCGGATCCTCGCCGCCGTGGCCGGGGTCGATGGCGATGGTGATCAGGCGCTGCGAGGGCGGGCGGGTGGCGGGTGCTGCGGGCGCGGGTGCTTCCGGCGCGGCCGCCGCCGGTTCGTGGGCATGCCCGCCATGCGCCGCTTCATGCTGTTTCAGGAATGCCAGCAGCGGGTCCGGCGGTTGCAGCGGGTAGATGTCGAGCACCAGGCGATGGCCGTATTCCCCGACCGGCGCCAGTGCGAAGGCCTCGGGTTTGACCTTGGCCTTGAGGTCGAAGACCAGGCGTACCGTTCCGGGCTTGAAGAGGCCGATGCGGGCGCCCTTCAGATAGGGATCTTCGGTGCTGATTTTTCCGGCGACCTCGTTGAGCGTCGCGCTCAGCGCGACGTCTTCGAGGTCGAGTACCAGCCGGTCAGGATTGTCGATGCTGAAGAACTTGTAGCGGATCGGCTGCTGCGATTCGATGGTGATGCGCGTGTAATCGGGTGCCGGCCAGACACGGGTCGAAGTGACCAGCGCGTCGGCGGCGAACGCGGCAGTGGCGGCCAGCGCGACTGCTGCTGCGGCCAGGCACTGCGTGAGTTTGCGGACAAAATGGAACGGTGACGGCAGGGGTGCTGCCGGGCGGATGACGGGTCTCAGTATGTCAGCCTGTCGAGACAACGCCTGCCTACCTCCGTGTGCGCCTGCAGTTCAACCGCGCGTCCTTCGGCGGCGACGCGCAACTCGATGTCCAGGTCCGCGGCAGGCAGGTCCAGTGCTTTTTCCGGCCACTCCACGAGGCAGACGGACTCCGGGTTGAAGTACTCCCGGAAGCCGCTTTCCTCGAGTTCCCGCGGATCAAGGAACCGATAAAAATCAAAGTGATACAAGTATAACCTAGAAAACTTATAAGGTTCAAGCAGGGTAAAAGTCGGGCTTTTGACCCTGCCTTCGTAACCCAGGCCGCGGAGCATGCCGCGCGCCAGCGTGGTTTTTCCGGCGCCGAGGTCGCCGCGCAGGTGGATCACCATGCCCGGTTCCAGCAACGGTGCAAGGGCGCGGCCCAGCGCCAACGTGTCTTCCTCAGAGGCGAGCTGCAGCGTGCGTTTAAGATGCGGGGTATGCAAGGAGGCGCCGTTCAGAAAGTCGTCGATTGGCCGGAACTCCGGCGCGATATCTCGCGCTGGGGCGCCGAACTCGGTTTTCAGCAGATCGCGGTGACCGATTGCGATCTGTCACGGGCCGAACCGCGGCTCGCGGAATGGCTGGCCCGCGGCTGGCACGGCGACATGGATTATATGGCACGCCACGGCGTGAAGCGCAGCCGTCCCGCGGAACTGGTGCCGGGCACGGCGCGGGTGATCGTCGCTCGCCTCGACTACACGCCGCCGGTCGCGCGCGACAGCTGGGCGGTGATCAACGACGATGCGCGGGCGTTCATTTCCCGTTATGCCACCGGCCGCGATTACCACAAGGTGCTGCGCGGCAAGCTGCAGAAACTGGCGGACCGTATCGTCGCCGCAGCTGGAGAACATCGCTATCGCGTATTCACCGACAGCGCGCCGGTGATGGAGGTCGCGCTCGCCGAAAAGGCCGGCCTCGGCTGGCGCGGCAAACATACGCTGCTGCTCAACCGCGAAGCCGGCTCGTCATTTTTCCTCGGTGAGATCTATACCGAGCTGCCGCTGCCGGTCGATGCGGCCGTAGCCGAACACTGCGGTACCTGCAGCAAATGCATAACCATCTGCCCGACGCAGGCCATCATCGCACCGTACCAGCTCGATGCGCGGCGCTGTATTTCCTACCTGACCATAGAACTGAAAGGCAGCATACCGGAGCCGCTGCGGCCGCTGATCGGCAACCGTGTCTACGGCTGCGACGACTGCCAGCTGGTCTGTCCGTGGAACCGTTTCGCGCAGGTCACGGCCGAAGAGGATTTTGCGGTGCGCAACGGGCTCGATGATGCATCCCTGGTGGAACTGTTCGCCTGGGATGAGGCCACGTTTTCGCAGCGCCTGGCCGGCAGCGCGATCCACCGCATCGGCCACGAACGCTGGCTGCGCAATCTCGCGGTGGGTCTGGGGAATGCGCGAACATCGCCGGAAATTGTAGCCGCGCTGCGCGCGCGGGCGGATCATCCTTCAGCGCTGGTGCGGGAACACGTGGGCTGGGCGCTGGCGCGCCACGAACAGGAACGTTAGGCGCCCAGCGCCGTCGCCAGTTCGCCGAAGTCTTTCGCAATGACATCCCATGGCTCGGCGGCCTTGAGGTTGGTCTGTTGTGCCGGCCCGTATTCGGTCGGTCGCAGCACGAAGCCGGTGCGCATGCCGTGGCTGCGTGCGTGCTTCAGGTCGTCGTTATGCGCAGCGACCATCATCACTTCATGCGGCTTGCAGCCGAGGAACTCGATTGCGCCGAGGTAGATTTTGGGATCCGGCTTGAAATGGCGGAACACCTGGCCGCAGAGGATCACGTCCCACGGCTGACCGCCGTGTTTGGCCATGTTGGCGAGCATGTCGACGTCGCCGTTCGACAGCGTGGAGATCAGGTATTTTTTCTTCAGGCGTACGAGGCCTGCCGCTGAATCGGGCCATGGCAGCAGGCGGTGCCAGACGCGGTTGATGTGCTGCAGCGCCGTCTCATCCAGCCGGTCGAGGCCGTAACGCGGCGCCATTTCATCCAGCGCCCTGCGGTAGATGCCGTCAATGGTGGTCCACGGCCACTCGCCTTTTCGCACCTTGTCCATGCCCGGCTTGTACGCGGTTTTCCATTCGTCGGTGAAAGCCGCCCAGTCGATCTGGAGGTCGCGTGTGCGGCCCCAGGCGGAGAGGTCGTTGATGATGCTGGTGCGCCAGTCGACGACGGTGCCGAAGGTGTCGAAGGTCAGGGCCTTGATGCCGGAGATCATGGGCAGAGCATATCCTCAGGCAATCCTGCCCGGCGCCTCGCGCGTCACCGGCGCGCGCAGGCTGCGGCGCATGCGGATCGCGGCCTCGACGGTCTGGTAATACCCGGCGATGTACTGGACGTGGGTGAAACCCAGGGATTCGTAAAAACTGCGCGCGGCAAAATTGTTGGCACGCATTTCGACGTCGATGTGCTCTATACCCGCGGTCAGCGCCGATTCGATCAGCCAGTCGATCATCGCCAGGCCGATGCCGCGGCGCTGGAATGCGGGTTTGACCGCCAGTAATGACAGGTGCGCTCGGGTGTCGCCGAATTCGGTGATCGCGAATCCCGCCAGTTCGTTGCGCGATTCGGCGACCAGCACACAGTTTTCCCGGGCGCGCAGCACGCGCGCAACCCGCGTCGGGTGCCAGGTCCAGCCGCGCAGCCCGACCTCGATCAGGCAACGCGACATCACGGCGATTTCCTGGATATCGCCGCCGCGGGCAAGGCGCAATTCACAAGTCGTCTTGGTCAATGTATGCGGGCTCCTGCGCTGCAGTGTAGCGCAAACCCTGCGGCGTGCCGCAAGGGAGCGTTCACTTGGTGGAGCACCGCCGCGGATTTTGTCCGCGCCCTGCGGTTGATCCCGGGTCAGCCCTGTTTCGGGATGAATTTCAGCGCCACGCCGTTGTTGCACCAGCGCTGGCGTGTCGGCGGGGGACCGTCGTCGAACACATGGCCGTGATGGCCGCCGCAGCGTATGCAGTGGTATTCGGTGCGCGGCAGGATCAGCAGGAAATCCTTCTTGGTGCCGAAGACGCTGGGTATCGTGGTGAAGAAACTCGGCCAGCCGGTGCCGGATTCGTATTTCATGTCGGAGGTGAACAGCGGCAGATCGCAGCCGGCGCAGACAAACACGCCTGGCCGCTTCTCGGCATTGAGCGGGCTGGTGCCGGCGCGTTCGGTGCCTTCCTCGCGCAGCACCTTGTACTGCGCCGGATCGAGGCGTTTGCGCCATTCGTCCTTTGACAGTTTCAGCGCTTCACCGGGTGCCGGCGTCCTGAAATTCGCCGCCAGCAGGGCGCGCCAGTTCTTCTGCAGGGCTTCGATGTCCTTCATCGTGCCGGCTGCCGCGGCCTGTACCGTCTTGGCCAGCGATGAAACCAAGGCTGTCAGTGCCAGTGCCTGCAAAAATCCGCGTCGTTGCATGGAATGTCTCCTTGTCGCCGTCTGACCGCGCGTGCCGCGGAAAATTCCGCTCCGCCCGGTGTATTCACGTTGTATTGAATCAGTCGCCGCATTCTGGCAGTCCTTACGCGCCGCCGGTAGATACAGCACGGATGCGCGATAATTCCCGCCTATCCGCAATAATCCCTGACCCATGAAAAGCATCCAGATCCACCGCTACGGCGGTCCGGAAGTCCTGCAGCGCCTCGATGTGCCGGTACCTGTCGCCGCGCCCGGCACGCTGCTGGTCCGCATGCACCATGCCGGCATCAATTTCATGGACATCCATACCCGGCAGGGCAAATACGAAAAATCGCGGACTTATCCGGTGCGCCTGCCCTGCACGCTGGGCATGGAAGGCGCCGGCGTCGTCGAGGCCGTGGGCGATGGGGTGACCACGCATCGCGCCGGCGACCGTGTCGCCTGGTGCATCGTCTGGGGCAGTTATGCCGAATACGCCGTGGTGCCGGCCTGGCGGGCGGCGAAGGTGCCGGCCGCAGTGCCGCTGGATCTTGCCGCGGCTGCCGTGTTTCAAGGCTACACCGCGCACTATCTGGTGCACGATGTCGGCCGGCTCGGCCCGGGCAAAACCTGCCTGGTGCATGCCGCTTCCGGCCGCATCGGCCAGATCCTGATCCAGTTGGCGAAGCGCAGCGGTGCGCGCGTGTTCGCGACCACCAGTTCCGCAGACAAGGTGGCGCTGGCGCGCGGACGCGGCGCCGATGAGGTGTTTTTGTATGACAACGGCTGTTTTGCCGATGCCGTGCGCGAGGCCACCGGCGGGGAGGGCGTCGACGTGGTCTTCGATGCACTCGGAAAATCCACGCTGCGCGACAGTTTCCGCGCGACACGCACGCGCGGCCTGATCGCCAACTATGGCAGCACCGCGGGATCGGTGAACGATCTCGATCCGCTGGAACTCGGCGAGGCCGGCTCGCTGTTCCTGACGCGTCCGCGCCTGGCGGATCACCTGCGCGATGCGGATGAAATCAAACGACGCGCCGATGATGTGTTCTCCGCATTGCAGGATGGTTCGCTGGTGATCGATATCTCCGGGCGTTACAACCTGGACAATGTCGAAGTTGCCCACGAGGCTTACGAACAGCGGCGGATGTCCGGCAAGGCGGTGCTGGATATACTTGATAAGTAATTGATTTTATACATATTTATTTGACGCCCAGACGCTGGTCCAGTGTCCAGGCGCCGCCGCCGCGGCCGATCAGGTAGAACATGGGCATGGCCCAGGTCAGGTGCGTGGGCCAGGCATCGGGATAGACGAAGACCTGGATCACTGCGGTCATGCCGAGCAGCGCCAGCGCCGACAGGCGCGTGGCCAGGCCGATGATCAGCAGCAGCGGGAACAGGTGCTCGGCATAAGTGGCCATGTGCGCAGCGAATTCCGGCGGCAGCAGCGGCACCTTGTACTCTTCGGCGAACAGCGTGTAGGTGCTGTCCTTGATGCTGAGCAGGCCGTCGACCTTGGTGCGCGCCGAATAAAAGAAAATCGCGGCGACGGCGATACGCGCGGCCAGCGCGATCAGATTGTGGCTGATCCGGGCATCCAGCTGTTCCGCGATGCGGTTCCACAGTCCGCGCAAACCGTCGCTACCGGGGCTGGTCAGGGTCGTTGTCGATGACATGGTTGTTATCTCCGGGTAATCAGTCGTGACGCTGCAGACGGCTGAACGCGCCGGCCTGCAGCAGAAGTGAAATCAGTTGCGCCAGATTTGCGTGCGGGTCGGATTCCAGAGCGGCCTGCGCAGCATCTGCAACTGTGCCGCCTGCGGCGCAGCTGTCCATGAAACGGCAACCCGCTCGATCCAGCGTGACCCATTGCACGGCGTCGTGGGGGCGCGTCAGCAGCGCGCCTTCGCCATGCCAGTCGATGTCGCCGTCGAAATTTTCGTCGCCGCGATTGCGCGACCAGATGCTGTAGATCGGTGCGTCGTCAAACCACGCCCAGCGTACCGCACTGTGCAGTCGCAGGCCGAGGCGGAAATAATTGCCGGCGGCAAGCGCTTCGATGTCGACGGCGTCGAGCAGCGTGTCGTCGGCAGCGGTATGGGCTGCGGTCCAGCAGTGGTCAAGCCGGGCGACACCGGGCAGGTACGGCAATTCGGCCGCAGGCTCGAAGCGCGCGAGGAAGTCTGTAAAATCCGCGCCGTATTCCAGCAGCATGGGCTGGCGCGGCAGCGCCTCTCGCACGTAAATTGCCGCTGCGGCGCGGAACCACTCCTCACCGACCAGTCGCGTGATCGCCGGGTAATTCGCCTGCAGCGCGTCGATGCAGCCTTTCATCACCG
>JBMTEY010000079.1:0-12209 GCA_049433545.1 Burkholderiales bacterium
CCTTCGCACAGCCAGCGCACCGCCTGCGGGTAGATGCGGTGTTCTTCGGCCAGCACGCGCGCGGCCAGCGTCTCCTCGCTGTCATCCTGCAGCACCGGCACCGCGGCCTGGATGATGATCGGGCCGTGGTCGAGTTGCGGGGTGACGAAATGGACCGTGCAGCCGTGCACGCGCACGCCGGCGGCCAGCGCCTGGCGGTGGGTGTGCAGTCCCGGGAAGGCCGGCAGCAGCGAGGGGTGGATGTTGATCATGCGAGCGCGATAGCGGTTGACGAAGCCTTCTGTGAGCACGCGCATGAAACCCGCCAGCACCACGATGTCGGGACGGTGGCGGTCGATTTCCTGCGCCAGCGCGGCATCGAAATCGGCGCGCTGCGCGTAGGCGCGGTGGTCGACCACCGCGGTGGCCACGCCTTTCTGCTGCGCGCTGCGCAGGCCCTGCGCGGCGGGTTCGTTGCTGATGACCGCGCAGACCTGTGCGGGCAGCGCCGCATCGAGCAGCGCCACCATGTTGCTGCCGCGCCCCGAGATCAGTATCGCGATGCGCTTCAGAAAGGCTCCTTTACAGCACCAGTGTCTGCGGTTCGCCGTGCCGCCGCCGGCGCACGGTGCCTATGCGCCAGACGCGTTCGCCGGCATTTTCCAGCAGTATCTGCGCACGCGCGGCGTCGCGCGCGGCGACCACTACCACCATGCCGATGCCGCAGTTGAATACGCGGTGCATCTCGGCATCGGCCACGTTGCCCTGTTCCTGCAGCCAGCGGAACAGCGGCGGCAGCGGCCAGGCGTCGCGGTGCAGTTCGGCGGTCAGCGTTGCCGGCAGCACCCGCGGCACGTTGTCGACCAGTCCGCCGCCGGTGATGTGCGCCATTCCTTTGACAGCCACTTTTTTCATCAGTTGCAGCAGCGGTTTCACGTAGATGCGCGTCGGCGCCAGTACCGCATCCCTGAACGCGCGGCCGCCTATTTTCGCCGGCAGCCTGCCGCGGTGTCCGGCGATGATCCGGCGGACCAGCGAATAACCGTTGGAGTGCGCGCCGTTGCTGGCGAGGCCGAGTATCACGTCGCCGGCGCGGATGCCGCGGCCGCTGATGATTTTTTTCTTTTCGACGACGCCGACGGCGAATCCGGCGAGATCGTATTCGCCCGCCGGGTACATGCCCGGCATTTCCGCGGTTTCACCGCCTATCAGCGCGCAGCCGGCCATGGCGCAGCCCGCGGCGATGCCCTTGACCACGGCGGAGGCGTCATCGACTTCAAGCCTGCCGCAGGCGTAATAATCGAGGAAAAACAGCGGTTCGGCGCCCAGAGTCAGGATGTCGTTGACGCTCATCGCGACGAGGTCGATGCCGATGGTGTCGTGGCGTTTCCATTCGATGGCGAGCTTGAGCTTGGTGCCTACGCCGTCGGTGCCCGATACCAGTACCGGTTGGCGGTAGCCGCGCGGCACCGCGAACAGCGCGCCGAAGCCGCCGATGCCGGCCATAACGCCGGGGCGCAGCGTGCGTTTTGCGTAGGGCTTGATGCGGTCGACGAGGGCGTCGCCGGCATCGATGTCGACGCCGGCATCGCGGTAGGTCAGCGATTTCCCGGGGCTGGTTTTGCGTTTCAAGGAATAACCTGCGGATGGTGGATGGCGTTCGGCCGCCGGTTGCCGGCGGCGGCCCTGTTAAGATATGCATGCGGCGGATCGATGCGGATTTTATCTTAAATGAACACTCAGGGCTCCGGGCAGAAACATCTCTGGCAATGGCTGGCGGCGACGTTGCTGGCGCTCGCCGTCATCTATCTGCTGAGCCCGATACTGACGCCGTTCCTGTTCGCCGCCATCCTCGCCTACATCTGCAATCCGCTGGTCGGACGCATGACCGGCCGCCGTGTGCCGCGCACGCTGGCCGTGGTGTTCATGCTGCTGCTGCTGGGGGCGGCGTTCGTGCTGCTGCTGCTGGTGATAGTGCCGCTGCTGATCCGCCAGATCCGCGCCATCGCCGACCAGGCCCCGGTTTATGTCGACTGGCTGCGCACCGCGGTGGCGCCGCGGCTGGAACAGCTGCTCGGGGTGCAGCTGGAAACCGCCATGGTGCGCGACTGGGTCACCGAACACATGGCCGAGATCCGCGATTTCGCGGTGACACTGCTGCCGACTCTGAAAACCGGCGGCCTCGCCGTGATCGGCTTCCTGGTCAGTGCGGTGCTGGTGCCGGTGGTGCTGTTCTACTTCCTGCGAGACTGGAACACGATCATCGACGGCATCGACAGGCTGGTGCCGCGGCGCTGGCATGACAGGATCACCACCATCGCCCGCGAGATCGATGCGGTGCTCGGGCAGTTCCTGCGCGGCCAGGTGCTGGTGATGCTGGGCATGGGCCTGTTCTACACCGTGGCGCTGTGGGCGGTCGGCCTCGATTTTGCGCTGTCGGTGGGCATGTTGGCCGGACTGGTCACCTTCGTGCCGTACCTCGGGGTGATCATCGGGGTGCTGCTGGCGACCATGACCGGGGCGCTGCAGTTCCAGGACCTGTCGCAGCTCGCCTGGGTGTGGGGCGTGTTTGTCGCCGGCAATCTGCTCGAAGGTTATGTGCTGGTGCCGTGGCTGGTCGGCGACCGCATCGGTCTGCATCCGGTGGCGGTGATCTTCGCATTGCTTGCGTTCGGCAGCCTGTTCGGATTTTTCGGCGTACTGCTGGCGCTGCCGGTCAGCGCTGCGCTGCTGGTCTGGGCGCGCCACCTGCGCCGCGATTACCTGGCGAGCGACATGTATCGTGAATGAAGCACCCTGCATGAAACGCGGATCATGAAATTCCGGCCATGAAGCAGCTCGCGCTGGAACTGGCGTCGCCGCCTGCGCCGACGCTGGACAATTTTGTCGCTGGTGAAAACGCCGAAGTCCTCGCGGCGCTGCGCGCGCTGGTCCGCGGCGAAAACGATGAACGATTCATCTACCTGTGGGGCGGTCCCGGCAGCGGTTGCACACATCTGCTGCGTGCCGCGGTGCAGGCTTTGCAGGCCGCGGGCCGCACCGTGCATCTTTGCGCAGCCCCGGACGGGTTTGATAACGGCACCGCCGGAGACGTGTTCGGGGTTGATGATGTGCATCGGCTCGACGCCCCGGCGCAGATAAAATTATTCAATTTATTCAATAACTTGAGAGATAATTCCGGCGTGCTGCTGACAACCGGCAAAGTGCCGCCGGCACAACTGCCTTTGCGCGCCGACCTGCTGACGCGGCTGGCCTGGGGGCTGGTGTACGAAGTGCACGCATTGTCCGAAGGCGACCGCCGTGCCGCGGTGATGGATTACGCGCGTGCGCGCGGCTTCGCGCTGCCGCATGAAGTCGCCGATTACCTGCTGGCACGCGTGCCGCGCGACCTGAGTTCGCTGCGCGCGCTGGTTGATACCCTCGACCGGCTGTCGCTGGAACAGAAGCGCGCGGTGACCGTTCCGCTGGCGCGCGAAGTGCTGCAATTGCTGCAGGCGCGAGCCTGAACCGACCAATCCCGTAACCGGAAACACCGATGAATCTGGCGTTGTTCGACCTCGACAATACGCTGCTCGCCGGCGACAGCGATTTTGAATGGGCGCAGTTCCTGATCGACCGCGGCGTGCTCGACCGCGAGGTCTACGAAGCGCGCAACCAGGATTTCTACGACCAGTACAAGGCCGGCACGCTCGACATCCGCGAGTTCCTCGATTTCCAGCTAAAGCCGCTGTCGCGTCATCCGCGCAAGGTGCTCGATGCCTGGCATGCCGATTACATGCGCGAACGCATCATGCCGATGATGCGCGATACTGCGCGCGCACTGGTCGAACGCCATGCCGGCGAAGTGCGTGTGGTGATTACTGCAACCAACAGTTTTGTCACCGCGCCCATCGTGCGCGCTTTCGGCATCGAACACCTGATCGCCACCGAGCCCGAGCAGCGCGACGGTGAATTCACCGGCGGCGTCAGTGGCACGCCGTGCTTTCGAGAAGGCAAGGTCGAGCGCCTCGAAGCGTGGCTGGCCGGGCGCGGCGAAAGTTTTAAAACATTAATAAAATCAACATTTTACAGTGACTCCCACAATGACCTGCCGCTGCTGGAGCGGGTCAGCCATCCGGTCGCCGTCGATCCCGATGCGACGCTGCGCGCCCACGCCGGGTCGCGCGGCTGGCCGGTGCTGAGCCTCGGTTGAATCCCCGCAAAATGCGGTGCAGGGCGGCGCGCCTGCGCATGTATAATCGCGCGGTTTTCTCCCTGCGGCGCGGCATCAGTGACGGTTTCCTCCGCCATTGTCTGTATCCGGCGCCGACTGATATTCCCGCATGATCACCAGACTGCTCGGCCGCATGTTTTCGGGCCGCATGTTCAAACCGGCGAAGCCGCGGATCATCGCCGTGCGCGAGCACGGCATCAGCCGCGACCGCATCGGCAACTGCGCGCTGCGCACTTGCGACGCGCTGCAGGAGGCGGGTTACGCCGCGTTTGTCGTCGGCGGCGCGGTGCGCGACCTGATCCTCGGCCGCGATCCCAAGGATTTCGATGTCGCTACTGATGCAACGCCGGAAGAGGTGCGTGGCATTTTCCGGCGTTCGCGCATCATCGGTCGCCGCTTCAAAATCGTCCACGTGCTGTGCGGCCGCGACATGGTCGAGGTCACCACCTTCCGCGGCCCGGCAGAGGAGGCTGATGCCGGCCACCAGGTCGAAGACGAGCACGGCCGCCTGCTGCGCGACAACGTGTGGGGCGACCAGGCGCAGGATGCGGCGCGGCGCGATTTCACCATCAACGCGCTGTTCTACGACCCGGCGAAGGAACAGGTGTGGGATTACCACGGCGGCGTCGCCGACCTCAAGCGCAAGCGCCTGCGCATGATCGGCGAGCCGGTGCAGCGTTATCGCGAGGATCCGGTGCGCATGTTGCGCGCGGTGCGCTTTGCGGCATCCTGCAGTCTCGAGATCGACGCGGCGACGCGCAAACCGATCAGGGAGCTGGCGTCGCTGCTCGCCAACGTTCCCGCGTCGCGGCTGTTCGACGAAATGCTCAAACTGCTGCTCTCCGGTCATGCCGTGGAATGCGTCAAGCGATTGCGCAAGGAGGGCCTGCACCACGGCGTGCTGCCGCTGCTCGACGTGATCCTCGAGCAGCCGCTGGGTGAGCGTTTCGTGATGCTGGCGCTGAAAAACACCGATGATCGCATCCGCGCCGACAAGACGGTGTCGCCGGCATTCCTGTTTGCCGCGCTGACCTGGCATGAAGTGCTGGCAGCATGGGGGAAGACCAAGGCCCGTGCCGTGCCGCCGGTGCCGGCACTTTACGAGGCGATGGAAAAGGTGATCGACAGGCAGACCGAGCAGATCGCGATCCCGCGGCGTTTCACTTCGGACATGAAGGAACTGTGGGCACTGCAGCCGCGTTTTGAGCAGCGCAGCGGACAGCGGCCGTTCCGGCTGCTGGAACACCCGCGCTTCCGCGCGGCCTATGACTTCCTGCTGCTGCGCTGTGAAAGCGGCGAGACCGATGCCGGTCTCGGCGACTGGTGGACGCGGTTCCAGGACGCCGATGCCGATGCACGTGCAGGGATGCTGGTGACGGACGGCGGCGACGGCAAAAAACGCCGCAAGCGCCGACGCCGCAAATCCGGCGGGCCCGCGGCTCCGGCCGCAGGCTGATTCGCATGCACGCGCCGCGGGTGGCCGCATGCATCGCGCTCGGCGCCAATATCGGCGAACCGGTGCGCCAGGTCGAGGCGGCGTTCTCTGCGCTGGCGGCATTGCCGGACACGCGGCTGATCGCCAGATCATCGCTCTATCGCAGCGCGCCAGTGGGTTATGCCGATCAGCCGGACTTCGTTAACGCCGTGGCGATCATTGAAACCGCGCTGGCGCCGCAGGCTCTGCTCGACGCATTGCTGGGCATCGAGCGCGCGCATGGCCGCGTCCGCGATTTTGCCAACGCACCGCGCACGCTCGATCTCGACATCGTGCTCTACGGCGACCGCGTGGTGCGCGATCCGGGGTTGACCATACCGCATGCGCGGATGCTGGAGCGCGCGTTCGTGATGCTGCCGCTGTCAGAAATTGCTCCGGACGCCGTGGTGCCGGGGCATGGCGTGGTGCGCGAACTGGCGGCACGGGTGGATGCGGCGAGCGTCGCGCAGCTGCAGCGGATGCCGGCATGACCCTGAATGCCAAGTACCGCTACGTGGTGGTTGAAGGGCCTATAGGCTCGGGCAAGACCACGCTGGCGCGGCGGCTGGCCGATCACCTGGGTGCGGCGACGCTGTTCGAGGATCCGGACGCCAATCCCTTCCTGCCCGGGTTTTACCGCGATGCCGCGCGCTACGCACTGCCGGCGCAGCTGTTTTTCCTGTTCCAGCGCATCAACCAGGTGCGCGACCTGGCGCAGTCGGATCTGTTCGGCAGGGTGACGGTGGCCGATTTCATGATCGAGAAGGATCCGCTGTTTGCACAGCTGACGCTTAACGACGATGAATTGGCGCTGTACCGGCAGATCTTCAGCCACCTCAAGCCGCAGGCGCCGCAACCCGACCTGGTGATTTACCTTCAGGCCGGCGCCGGTACTCTGGTCGAGCGCGTGCAGCGCAGGGCGAAGAGTTACGAAAAGACCATACCCGATGAATACCTGCTGCGCCTGGCCGACGCCTACGCACGGTTTTTCCACCATTACACAGGCGCGCCGCTGCTGGTGGTCAATTCGGAAAACCTGAACTTCGTTGATTCGCCGTCCGATTTTGATTTATTGTTGCGGCGTATCAATGCCATGCGCGGACCGCGCGAATTTTTCAGCCTCGGCGGCTGAGGAGAACCCCATGCGTATCACGCTGAGCGGCTTGCACAAGATGATGCGGGACGGCGAAAAGATCACCATGCTGACGGCCTACGACGCGAGCTTCGCCGCGTTGCTCGACGCTGCCGGGCTCGATACGCTGCTGATCGGCGATTCGCTGGGCAACGTGCTGCAAGGGCACGAATCGACGCTGCCGGTGAGCCTGCGCGACATGGTCTACCACACCCAGTGCGTGGCGCGCGGCGCGAAACGCGCCTTCATCATTGGCGACATGCCCTTCGGCACTTTCCAGGTGAGCCCGCAGGAGGCCTTCCGCAACGCCGCCGAAATCATGGCGGCGGGCGCGCAGATGGTGAAAATCGAAGGCGGGCGGCCGATGCTCGAAACCATTTCATTCCTCACCGAACGCGGCATCCCGGTATGCGGTCACCTCGGACTCACGCCGCAGTCGGTGCACCAGCTCGGCGGCTACCGTGTGCAGGGCAAGGCCGAGGACGATGCTCAGCGCATGCTCGATGACGCGCGCATACTCGAAGAGGCGGGTGCCGGCATGATCGTGCTCGAGGCGATACCTGCTGCGCTGGCCAGTCAGATCACCGCAGCGGCGAAAGTCCCGACCATAGGCATCGGCGCCGGCGTCGACTGCCACGGCCAGGTACTGGTGTTGCATGACATGCTCGACGTCTATCCCGGCAAGAAGGCCAAGTTCGTCAAGAACTACATGAAAGCGTCCGCGGGCTCGATACAGGACGCCGTCGCGCTCTACGTCAAGGAGGTCAGGGACGGCCGCTTCCCCGGACGGGAACACTCGTTCTGACTTTTCCCGGCGGCCTGACACCGCCGCCCCGGGCGCATATAATGCGCGCTCTCTGAAATTCCGCCCTGCCAGCCATTCCGTTCCATGGACGTCATACATTCAGTAGCCGAATTGCGCGAACGCCTGCGCCGCGAACCCGACAACGTGTTCGTGCCGACCATGGGCAACCTGCACGAAGGGCATATCGAACTGATGCGCCTGGCCAAGCCACGCGCGGCGTGCACGGTGGTCAGCATCTTCGTCAACCGCCTGCAGTTCGGACCGCGCGAGGACTTCGACCGTTACCCGCGCACGCTGGAGACTGACTGCGAGCGGCTGCGCAAGGCCGGCGTCGACGTGGTGTTCGCGCCCGACGAAAAGGAAATCTATCCCGAGCCGCAGACCTTCGTCGTCGAACCTTCGGACCTGCAGCACATCCTCGACGGCGCCGCCCGGCCCGGGCATTTCCGCGGCGTCGCCACCGTGGTGCTGAAACTGTTCAACATGGTGTCGCCGCACGCGGCGATTTTCGGCAAGAAGGATTACCAGCAGTGCCTGGTGCTGACGAATCTCGTGCGCCAGTTCGCGCTGCCGATCGAGCTGATACTCGCGGAAACGGTGCGTGCCGAGGACGGGCTGGCGCTGTCCTCGCGCAACAGCTATCTCACTCCGTCGGAGCGCGCCGAGGCGCCGCGGCTGTATCGCGTGCTGCGCAACACCCGCGGCGAGATCGCGATGGGCGCGCGCGACTACCAGCGTCTCGAACTTGCGGCGATGGCCGAACTCGCGCGCCACGGCTGGAAACCCGACTATGTCGCGATACGCCGCAGCACCGACCTGCAGCCGCCGCGCAACGGCGAAACCGCACTGGTGGTGCTGACAGCGGCGCGGCTGGGCAAAACGCGGCTGATCGACAACGTCGAGGTCAACGCGCCGGCGGCGTGAAGCCGTTGCGGGATTACGGTACTGCTGAATCCCGCAAAGACCGATTAATGGTGCCGGGAGCCGGAATCGAACCGGCACGCTGTTGCCAGCGCGGGATTTTGAGTCCCGTGCGTCTACCAATTCCGCCATCCCGGCTGGATGGTCGAGTCCGGCGTTGAATTCCGGATCCGACTGTGCGCGGCACTCGTTTCGCCACACCCCTCAAGGGGGGTGCTGAACAGAGTCCCGGCGCGGGGCGGGAATTATCCCTTAAACACCGGGCATGCGCCAACCGCGACATATAATCCGCGCGATGCAACTCGACGATTTTGACTATGTATTGCCGCCGGAACTGATTGCACAGACGCCCGCGGCCGCACGCAGCGCAAGCCGGCTGCTGCACCTGGACGGCGCGACCGGCGCGCTGTGCGACCGGCAATTCGCCGACATCCGCGAACTGCTGCAGTCCGGTGACCTGCTGGTGGTCAACGACACGCGCGTGATCAAGGCGCGCCTGGCCGGGCGCAAGGCGAGCGGCGGGCGCATCCAAGTGCTGGTCGAACGCGTGCTCGGCGATCACGAGGCCTGCGCGCAGATACGCGCCAGCCACGCGCCGCGGGCGGGCAGCGTGCTGCTGCTCGGCGACGGCGTGGAGGCTGTGGTCACCGGGCGCGACGACGATCTCTACACGCTGCGTTTTGCCGGGGAGGCGAACGTCTACGAGCTGCTCGAGCGCCACGGCGCGGTGCCGCTGCCGCCGTACATCACCCATGCGCCTGACGCCGGCGACGAAACCCGCTACCAGACGGTGTATGCGAAAACGCCGGGTGCGGTGGCCGCGCCCACGGCGGGACTGCATTTCGATGCCGCGCTGCTCAATGACCTGCGAATGCGCGGCATCAATGTCGCCAGCCTGACGTTGCATGTAGGCGCGGGCACCTTCCAGCCGGTGCGCGTCAGCAACCTTGCCGAACACCGCATGCACGGCGAGTGTTACAGCCTGTCGCAGGAAACCGTGGATGCGCTGCGCGCGACCCGCGCCGCCGGCGGACGCGTCGTTGCGGTGGGCACCACCACGCTGCGCGCGCTCGAAGCGGCATCGGCTGCCGGAGACCCGGTCGCCGGCGCCGCGGAAACCCGGCTGTTCATCCTGCCCGGTTACCGTTTCCGCATCGTCGACCGCCTGATCACCAATTTCCACCTGCCGAAGTCGACGCTGCTGATGCTGGTGTCGGCCTTCGGCGGCATGGAGCACATCCGGCAGGCCTACCGCCATGCCGTTGCGCAGCGTTACCGTTTTTTCAGTTATGGTGACGCCATGCTGATCGACCGCGCGCCCGAATCCGGAACATTGACCTCATGAAATTCGGCGTCACTGCCACTGACGGCGCGGCGCGCCGCGGCTTGCTCGAAACCGCGCACGGCGCCATCGACACGCCGGCGTTCATGCCGGTGGGCACCTACGGCGCGGTCAAGGGCATGAGCCCCGACGAGGTGCGCGGGCTGGGCGCGCAGATCGTGCTCGGCAACACCTTCCACCTGTGGCTGCGGCCGGGACTGGATGTCATAGGCGCGCATGGCGGCCTGCACCGTTTCATGGGCTGGGACGGTCCGATACTCACGGACTCCGGCGGCTTCCAGGTATTCAGCCTGGGCGAACTGCGGAAAATCAGCGAGGAGGGCGTGAAGTTCCAGTCGCCGGTCAACGGCGACGCCTGTTTCCTGACGCCGGAAGAGTCGATGCGCATCCAGCGCGTGCTCGATTCCGACATCGTGATGGTTTTCGACGAATGCACCCCGCATCCGGCCACCTTCGAGCAGGCGCGCGATTCGATGCGGCTGTCGATGCGCTGGGCGGCGCGCAGCAAGGCGGCGCACGCCGGCAACCCCAACGCGCTGTTCGGCATCGTGCAGGGCGGCATGTTCGAGGATCTGCGCGACGAATCGCTGGCGGAACTGGTGAACATCGGCTTCGACGGCTACGCCATCGGCGGCCTGTCGGTGGGCGAACCCAAGCCCGACATGCTGCGCATCCTGCGCCACACCGCGCCGCGGCTGCCCGCCGACCGGCCGCGTTACCTGATGGGGGTAGGCACCCCCGCCGACATCGTCGCCGCGGTCAGCGCCGGCATCGACATGTTCGACTGCGTGCTGCCGACCCGCAACGCCCGCAACGGCTGGCTCTATACCCGGCACGGCGTGATCAAGCTGCGCAATGCCCGTTACCGCGACGACCTCGCGCCGCTGGACCCGGACTGCGCCTGCCATACCTGCCGCCATTTCACCCGCGCCTATCTGCATCACCTGCAAAAAGTGAACGAAATGCTTGGCGCCCGGCTCAATACCCTGCATAACCTGTATTACTACCAGGAACTGATGCGCGGCCTGCGGGAGGCCATAGCCGCGGGGCGGTTCGCGGAATTCGCCGCGGACATGGCCAGACTGGAAGAGGAATCATGTTAAAATACAACGCTTTGAACGCGCCCGGCCGGCACCCGGCCAGGTCCGGGCGCGATTCCTAAATAACGGAGGATTATCTTGCTAGTCAATCCAGCATGGGCCCAGGCCCCGGCCGCAGGAGCACAGGGCGGCGGAATCGAAAGCATACTGCTCATCCTCGCGATGTTCGCGGTGCTGTATTTCCTGATGATCCGGCCGCAGATGAAACGCGCCAAGGAACACAAGGCGATGGTCGACGGCCTCCAGAAAGGCGACGAAGTGGTCACCGCCGGCGGCATGCTCGGCCGCATCAGCAAAATCGACGACCAGTACGTCACCGTGGCGGTGGCGGAGAACGTGGAAATCCAGCTCCAGCGCGGCGCCATCCAGGTCGTGCTGCCCAAGGGCACCCTCAAAACCATACAGTGATCAGCGCCTGTGACAGCCGTTCCCCGGGAACGGTTGTCCGCGCATGCCGCTGTGCACTCCTGACGCGCCCACAATGAACCGCTACCCGCTCTGGAAATACCTGCTGATCGTCGTCGCCCTGGTGGGCGGCCTGATCTACACGCTGCCCAATTTTTACGGCGAAGTGCCGGCGGTGCAGGTGTCGCCGCTGCGCAGCAACCTGAAGGCCGATGCCGCGCTGATGGCGCGGGTCGAACAGGCACTGCAGAAGGCGTCGCTGAAACCCGAAGGCGTTGCGCTCGAAGCCGGCAGCATCAAGGCCAGGTTCACCACCACCGACGAGCAGCTGAAGGCCAAGGACGCCGTGCAGACGGCGCTTGGTGAGGACTACGTGGTGGCGCTGAACCTGCTGTCGCGCAGCCCGCAGTGGCTGACTTCCATCGGCGCGCTGCCGATGTACCTGGGACTGGACCTGCGCGGCGGCGTGCACTTCCTGATGCAGGTCGACATGAGGTCCGCGCTGACCAAGAAAATGGAGGCGTACACCAACGACATACGCAGCACCCTGCGTGAGCGGCGCATCCAGTATTCGGGGATTTCGCGCGACGGCCAGCGGGTGACGGTGCGTTTCCGCGACGACGCGACGCGGACCAAGGCGCTGGCGGTCATCACCAAGAACATGCCGGACCTCGAACTGACCACGGCGGACGACGCGGGTGAATTCCGCATCAGCGGCGGGTTGCGGGTCGAGGCGCAGCGCACCACCCAGCAGTTCGCGCTGCAGCAGAACATCAACACCCTGCGCAACCGGGTCAACGAACTGGGCGTGGCCGAGCCGATCATCCAGCAGCAGGGC
>JBMTEY010000080.1:0-11987 GCA_049433545.1 Burkholderiales bacterium
GCGCGCTGGCGGCGGTGACCACCGGAGAATTCGTGCGCCGCGAGCGCAACCTGCCGGGGGCGGTGCTGACGCGGGTTGCGGCCAGCCACATCCGCGTCGGCACCTTCCAGTTCGTTACCGTTCGCGGCGACATCGCGCTGCTGAAAAAACTCGCCGACTATGTGATCAACCGCCATTACCCCGAGATCAAGGGCGCGGAGAAACCGTATTTCGAACTGTTGCGCGCGCACTGTGAGCGGCAGGCAGCGCTGATCGCGCAATGGATGAACGTGGGTTTCATCCACGGCGTGATGAATACCGACAACATGACGCTGTCCGGCGAGACCATAGACTACGGCCCCTGCGCCTTCATGGACCGCTATGATCCGGTGACGGTGTTCAGTTCGATCGACGAAGGCGGGCGTTATGCCTACGCCAACCAGCCGCCGATCGCCAACTGGAACCTCGCGCGCTTCGCTGAGGCGCTGCTGCCGCTGCTGGCGGAGGAATGCGGCAACAACCAGGACAAGGCGGTTGAACGGGCGATGGAAATCCTGGGCGCGTTCCAGCAGTGCTACGAACATTACTGGCTGCAGGGCATGCGGCAAAAGCTGGGGCTCGCGCGCGAAGAGGCGGAGGATTTCGCGCTGGCCACCGATTTTCTCAAGACCATGGAAGGCCAGGGCGTGGATTACACGCAAGCCTTCCGCCGCCTGGCCGACGTTGCCGAAGGCAAGGGCGCGCTGAGCGACATCGGCCTGCACAAGCTCTATGCCGATGACACGGCATTGAAAGCGTGGCTGCCGCGCTGGCGTGCGCGGCTCGAAACGGAAACGGTGACGCCGGAGCAGCGCGCAGCAGCGATGCGCGCGGTGAACCCGGTCTACATCCCGCGCAACCACAAGGTCGAGGAAGCGCTGGATGCCGCGGTTGCGCTCGGCAATTACGAACCCTTCGAGCAGTTGCTGAACGTATTGCAGCGGCCATTCGAGGAAAAGAAGGAACATGCGGCATACGCCGAACCGGCGACGGCGCAGCAGTCGGCGGGATATCGCACCTTCTGCGGCACCTGAATGTCCTGCACCCGGGGTGTTGTTGTAAATACTTGATTTTATTGATAATTTTAACAATGTTCGAGGAGGCCGCGCATGCCCTATGCCAGCGCCGGTGATGTAAAGCTGTATTACGAAGAAAGCGGACGCGGCACGCCGATCGTGTTCGTGCACGAATTCGCCGACGACCTGCGCGGCTGGGAGCCGCAGCTGCGGTTTTTTTCGCGGCGCTACCGCTGCATCGCGTTCAACGCGCGCGGTTATCCGCCGTCGGACGTGCCGCGCGCGCGGTCGAAATATTCACAGGCCATCGCCGCCGACGACATCGCTGCAGTGATGCGCCATCTCAAGATCAACAAAGCGCACATCATCGGCTGCTCGATGGGCGGTTACGCCACCGTGCATTTCGGCCTGCGCCATGCGCGGCTGGCGCTGTCGCTGACCGCGATCGGCGTCGGCTACGGCTCGGATGCCGACAAGCGCAAACAATTCCTGAAGGACACCGAGGTCATGGCGCGGCGCTTCGAGACGCTGGGCACTGCACAGGCGATCAAGCCTTACCAGATCGGGCCGTCGCGGGTGCAGTTCCAGAACAAGGATCCGCGCGGCTTCGCGCAGTTCTGCGCCGAATTCGCGAAGCACTCGGCGCTGGGCTCGGCCAACACGCTGCGCGGCGTGCAGGCGAAACGGCCGACCATCCAGAGCCTGGAGCGGCAATTGCGCAAACTGAAAGTGCCGCTGCACATGGTCAGCGGCGACGAGGACAACAACTGCCTGGAGCCGGGGCTTTTCATCAAGCGCGTGTGTCCGTCGGCGTGGCTGACGGTGGTGCCGAACACCGGCCACGCGGTCAACGTCGAGGAGCCGGCGCTGTTCAATGAACTCACCGCCGAATTCCTGGCCCAGGTCGATACCGGACGCTGGCGGCCGCGCGATCCGCGCTCGCTGGTGAAGTCGACCATGCAGCCGGGCAGGAAGTAGCCGATGGTCACGCTGATCGAGAATTTCCGCGCGGTGTTCTACACGCCGTTCTATGCCGCGTTCGCGCTGAAGGCCTACGAGTCCGAAGGCGTGGACGTGCGCATGGAAACCTCCTCCGACGCCTCGAAGACGCTGAGCACCCTGATGTCCGGCGCGGGCCAGGTGTCCTGGGGCGGGCCGATGCGGCTGATGCATGCGCTGGACGACAATCCCGCCGGCGGCGTGGTCAGCTTCTGCGAAGTGGTGGGGCGCGATCCCTTCTACCTCGTTGGCCGCACTCCGAACCTGCAATTCCGCATGACCGATCTGCTCGATAAAACCCTGGCCGTGGTCAGCGAGGTACCGACGCCGTGGTATTGCCTGCAGCACGATCTGCGGCTCGCCGGCGTCGACCCCACGGCCTTGAAGCGCGCACCGGCAGCGGGCATGGCTGAAAATTTCGAACGCCTGCGCAAGGGCGAGGTCGACGTGATCCAGGTGTTCGAGCCGCTGGCGCACAACGCCGTGGCGCAGGGATTCGGCCATGTCTGGTACTCCGCGGCAAGCCGCGGTCCGGCCTCGTACACCACTTTCAACACCACACGCGCTTTTCTCGAACGCGATTCCGAAACGGCGCTGCGCATGACGCGTGCGATGTACCGCACCCAGAAATGGATTGCCGCGCATGACGGCCGCGCGCTGGCCGCGGCCGTGGCGGAATATTTTCCGGACCTGCCGCAGGCGGTGCTGGCTGCCTGCCTCGAGCGTTACAAGGTGAGCGGCATCTGGAACACGAACCCGCTGCAGCAGCGCGTCGGCGTCGAATGGCTGCGCGACGCGATGCTTGCCTGCGGCGCGATCAAAACCCGCTTTGCCTTCGAGGACCTCTCCGACATGCGCTGGGCGGAGCAGGTGATGCGCGAGGATCCGCCGTCGATGTGAGCGTGACCGCGCCGCCTACGCTGCGTCCGCGGTGTACAGGCGCACCACCTTGCCGTCATTCACCGCAGTGACCTGCGGCTCCCAGCGCACCAGTTCCATGCGCCCGTCCAGGTGTTCGACCACCGCGGTGCAGCTGTCCACCCAGTCGCCGCAGTTGATGTAAGTGACGTCGTCTATCCTGCGGATCGCCGCGGTGTGGATGTGGCCGCAGATCACGCCGTCCAGCCCGCGCTGCGCCGCGGTCCGCGCCACCGCGGTTTCGAAGTCGCTGATGAAGCTCACCGCCTGCAGCACGTTGCGCTTGGCGTAGTCGGCCAGCGACCAGTGGCCGCTGACGCCCAACTTGCGACGCAGCCACGACAGCAGCCGGTTGAGATGGATCAGCACGGTGTAGGAAATGTCGCCGAGGATGGACACCCAGCGGTGCAGCGCGGTGATCTGGTCGTATTCGTCGCCGTGCAGCAGCAGGTATTTTTTGCCGTCGGCGGCGGTGTGCACGTGTTCGCGCACCAGGTGCACGTCGCCGAAATTGGAGTCTACGTGTTCGCGCAGCAGTTCGTCATGGTTGCCGGGAATCAGCCAGACCCGGGTGTCGTGGCGCGCCTTCTTCAGCACTTTCTGCACCACGGTGTTGTGAGAGGCCGGCCAGTAGACCGAGCGGCTCATGCCCCAGAAGTCGATGATGTCGCCGACCAGGAACAGGTGGTCGGACTCGTATTCCCTGAGGAAGGCCAGCAGCTTTTCGGCCTGGCAGGCGCGGGTGCCGAGATGGATGTCGGAGAGGAACAGGGCGCGGACGCGGTTCATGCGGTGTTTTCCGTAGCGCGCCGGCGGCCGACATACACGTAGTAGGGCACGCGCAGTCCCGGCAGGTAGGGCAGTGCCGCGGTGGATTCGCGCAGCGTCACGGTTGCGGTCAGTACCTGCAATGTTTCTACATGGGCGCGGTCGAGGTGGACGCCGTCATGCGCGAACCAGCGGCGCCAGAATTCGCAGGCGCAGCGCTCGGCCAGGCAGTCGCCGCGCGGCAAATCGAAATCGACCACGCCGAGCAGGCCGCTAGGTTTGAGCATGGCGAGCGCGTTGGCCAGCGCCTCGCGCCATTGCGGCATCATGGTCAGCGCGTACGAGAAGTAAACGCAGTCGGCGGGTTGCGCCGGACGATAGGAGGTTGCGTCGGCCTCGATGATGCGCACCCGCGGCTGCTGCGCCCAGCGCCGGCGCGCCTGTTCGAGCAGGGCCGGACAGAGGTCGACCAGTTCGACATGGGAAAAATCGAGCAGCCTTGCGCCGAAATATTCGGCGTTGCGGCCGGTGCCGGCGCCGAGTTCGATGACCACTGCGCCGTCGGGCGGGGCGAGCAGGCTGATGAGTTCGTCGCGACCCTGCAGCAGCCGCTCGCGGAACTGGTCATACGACTTCGCCTGCGGTCGGTAGAAACGCTCCAGGCGCTCGGCATGGGTCGCTGCCGCGGGCGCGCCCCGCGCCATGCGCCACAGCACCTGCAGGTCGGAGGACAGGGCGTTTTTCATCGGCGGCGGGTCAATGGTTGAAGTCGGCGATGTGGAAGCCGGCATAGGTATGCACGCGGTCGTCGCGCGTCAGCCGCGCTGCGAGTTCCGGATGGAAGGTCAGCAGTTCATCGAGGTGGCGGCCGCGTCCTACGCCCGGCACCGTCAGCGTGCGCAGGTAGGCGGGTTGCGCATGGGCGCTGCGGAAAATCGCGCGTGCGCCCGGCGTCGCGCATTCGATGAGCGCCGCCCATTCCTCGCGCAGCGCCTGCGGCCGGAATGAACCCAGCCAGTCCATGTGGTCGAGCAGCACGAATTTCGACACCCGCGGCTGCACGGTGCGCAGCAGGTCGGTGACCGTGCAGGTGTGGTGGGTGATGCGGTCGGCCAGCCCGTTTTTAAGGGCGAGAAAGTTGTGCGGCTTCAGGTATTCCGGGCAGCAGTCGCGGGTGTAGGCGCCGCGCACGTAGACCCGCCAGAAATAATTGGTCCACAGCGGCAGGCAGCGGAACACGTATTCGATGGCGTCGCGCACGAATCCGGGAACGCCGCCCGCGTGCTGGCGGCGTACCTCCTCGTGCTGGGGCGCCGGCACGCCGAGCATGCTCATGGTGATCTGCCGCGACAGCGCCCAGTTCATGCCGCGCCCCCACATCCGCGGCGCGATGCGCGAGTCGTAGATCGCGCACTGTTCGCCCAGCGATTTTGCGTCGACCAGTTCGTCGACCGCGGAACGCAGCTTGGGCTGCAGGTCTACGTAGTGGCGGAACAGGAAGGCGACGCGCCCCGACAGGCTGTGGAAATAGAAGGTGTTGCGCGGATTGCGGCGGCAGAACCAGGAGCCGGCGCCGTCCCAGAACTTTTGCGCGAAAGGCGAGAGTTCGGCGCGCAGCAGGTCGCGGTAGAGTTCGTTGAACTGCGGGTGCCGCCCTTCGCCGAAGAGCATGAAGAAATCGTCAAACGGCAGGCGCCGGATGCCGGCCAGCTTGAGTTCGAGCAGCGCGGTCTGGCGCGGATTGGCGTCGACGGCGTGGATGCGCCGCGGGCCGGCCAGCGCGTAATCCAGCGCATTGCAGCCGGCGCTGGTAATCACCAATACGGTGTCGTCGGCGCCGAGCTGCAGGGCCCGGCGGTCTACTGCCGGATCTTCCCAGCAGGTGTTGTAGATCAGCGAGGAGGCATAGAGCGCGTTGAACACGCGTTCATTAACGCGGTTTGTGAGTGTATTGTCCAAAGCCCATGATTGACCGGTGTTTTTGATGAACGCAGCTTAGCCGCGGATTGTTTCTGCAATGTGAACCTGCGGTTGCGGAAATGCGTCATTGCCACGGTCGCAACCGGAGTCATCCGGGATTGCGGCGATTGCCGCAACGCAGCGGGTTCAGGGCACAATACGGCCTGCGATGCCCACCGAATTCGAACTGATCCGCAGCTATTTCACCCACGCCGCAAAACGCACGCAGCTCGGCGTCGGCGACGACGCGGCGCTGATCAGGACCGGCAAAGGCCCGTTGCTGGCTGTTGCCGCCGACATGCTGGTCGCCGGGCGGCATTTCTTCAGCGACGCCGACCCGGAGTCGGTCGGCCACAAGGCGCTGGCGGTCAACCTGTCGGACATGGCGGCGATGGGCGCGCTGCCGCGCTGGGCGACCATGGGCATCGCGCTGCCGAAAGCCGACGCCCGCTGGGTGGCGGCATTTTCCCGGGGATTCATGGCGCTGGCGCGCAAACACGGCGTGGACCTCATCGGCGGCGACACCACGCGCGGACCGCTCAACATCTGCGTGCAGATCATCGGCGAGGTGCCGGCGCGCCAGGCGCTGCGCCGCGACGGCGCAAAAGCCGGCGACGACATCTGGGCGTCGGGTACGCTGGGGGACGCCGCACTGGCGGTGGCGGCAAAAACGAAGCGCATCAAACTGAAACCTGCCGAATTGAAGCTGGCGCGGCAGCGCCTGCACCGGCCGCAGCCGCGCATCGCGCTGGGCTTGGCGCTGCGCGGCGTGGCGCGCAGCGCAATCGACGTCTCGGACGGGCTGGTCGCCGACATGGGCCACATCTGTGAACGTTCGCAAGTGGCGGCGGTGATCGCATTTGAACGCCTGCCGCTGTCGCCGTTGCTGCGGCGCCATCTGCAATCACCGGCGGCGCAATCCGCGGTGGTCGCTGGCGGTGATGATTACGAACTGTGTTTTACCGCGGCACCGGCAAGGCGCGCGGCGGTGGAACGCGCCGCCTCACGCGCGGGCACGAAAGTGACGCGCATCGGCCGGGTGATCCGCGCGCCGGAGGGCGCGTGCAGCGTGGTAGTGGTCGATCGCGACGGCTTGCCTCTGCCGTTGGCGCGGACAGGATACGATCATTTTGGCTGAAATGGCGGCACGACCGACGCTGCGCTTCGTATTCAGCCACCCGGCGCATTTCATCGCCTTCGGTGGTGGTGCGGGGCTGGCGCCGGTGGCGCCGGGCACCTTCGGCACACTGCTGGCGCTGCCGCTTTTCCATGTAATCGCACCGCGGCTTGATGCCTGGACCTATCTGCTGGTCCTGGGGGCGCTGTTCTGGCTCGGAGTGTGGGCCTGCGCGGTCACCGGGCGCGCGCTGGGCGCGGCGGACCACGGCGGCATGGTGTGGGACGAGACGGTGGCCTTCCTGCTGGTGCTGTTCTTCGTGCCGGCGACCGGTTACTGGCAGGCCTTCGCGTTCCTGATTTTCCGCCTGTTTGACATATTGAAGCCGCCGCCCATCCGTTACTATGACCGCGTGCTGAAGAACGGCTTCGGCGTGATGTTCGATGATCTGATTGCGGCCGGTTACGCGCTGCTGGTGCTGGCCGCGGCGCATGTGGTGCTGAATTGATGGCGGGGTGAACATGCCGGACAAGACCTTGTATGAACTGGCGGCGCGGCTGGGCGAGGCGCTGAAGGCGCAGGGGCTGATGCTGGCCACTGCCGAATCCTGCACCGGCGGTTGGGTGGCGCAGGCGGTGACGGCGGTGCCCGGCAGCTCGCAGTGGTTCGAGCGCGGCTTCGTCACCTATACCTATATTTCCAAGCGCGAGATGCTCGGCGTCAGCCAGGACACGCTGGGCGCGCACGGCGCGGTGTCGGAGCAGACCGTGCGCGAAATGGTGGTCGGTGCATTGGCCAACAGCCACGCCCAGGTCGCAGTGGCGATCAGCGGCACTGCGGGGCCCGACGGCGGCACGCCGGACAAGCCGGTGGGCACCGTGTGTTTCGCCTGGGGCGTCAAGAACGGCGAGCCGAAAAGTACGACATTGCAGCTTGCCGGCGACCGCGAAGGAGTGCGCCGGGCGGCGGTAAAAGCCGCACTGGAAGGGGTGCTGGGATTGCTGCCCGTAGTGATTAAATAGATTATAAGTATATGATTTTATAATATATTTTACTCATAAGCTGGCAATTTACCCACTACTGTATAAATATCCACCTTTTTTCAAAAACTGTGTAATAATGCGAACCGTCAGCAGCACTGAAACACGAATCGAAATCTAGCGAACGCAGAGGACATCATGGACGAAAACAAGAGCAAGGCACTGGCGGCGGCGCTGTCGCAAATCGAAAAGCAGTTCGGCAAGGGCTCGGTGATGCGCATGGGCGAGTCCGACATCGCGAAAGACATCCAGGCGGTATCGACGGGTTCGCTGGGACTCGACATCGGGCTCGGCATCGGCGGCCTGCCGCGCGGACGGGTGGTCGAAATCTACGGACCGGAGTCCTCGGGCAAGACCACGCTGACGCTGTCGGTGATCGCGCAGATGCAGAAACTCGGCGGTTCGGCGGCATTCATCGACGCCGAACACGCACTCGACCCGCAGTACGCCGCCAAGCTCGGCGTCAAGGTCGACGAACTGATCATCTCCCAGCCCGACAACGGCGAGCAGGCGCTGGAAATCGCCGACATGCTGGTGCGCTCGGGTTCGGTCGACGTCGTCGTGATCGACTCGGTGGCGGCGCTGGTGCCGCGCGCGGAGATCGAGGGCGAGATGGGCGAGCCGCAGATGGGTCTGCAGGCGCGGTTGATGTCGCAGGCGCTGCGCAAGCTGACCGCCAACATCAAGCGTTCGAACACGCTGGTGATTTTCATCAACCAGATCCGCATGAAGATCGGCGTGATGTTCGGCAATCCCGAAACCACCACCGGCGGCAATGCGCTCAAGTTCTACGCCTCGGTGCGCATCGACATCCGCCGCATCGGTTCGATCAAGAAGGGCGAGGAGGTCATCGGTTCAGAGACCCGCGCCAAGATCGTCAAGAACAAGGTGGCGCCGCCGTTCCGTCAGGCCGAATTCGACATTCTCTACGGCGAAGGCATTTCGCGCGAAGGCGAGATCATCGAGCTCGGCGTGGTTCACAACATCATCGAAAAGTCCGGCGCCTGGTATTCCTACGGCAAGGACCGCATCGGCCAGGGCAAAGACAACACCCGCGAATACCTGAAGGAAAATCCCCAGATCGCCAACGAGATCGAAGCCAAGATCCGCGCCGTGCTCGGCATCAGCGGCGGGCCGGCGGTGAAGAAGGAGAAGGCGGCGCTGGAAGTGGTCGAGTCCGATCCGGCGGCGCGCAAGAAGGCGTCGGGGCAATAAGCCGGGCGGGCATTCCGGCAGTCCGGAACTTGTCCAGAAATGGATATGCCTGCGATGAGTTCCAAAACAGAACCAAGTCTCAGGGCCCGTGCACTTAGGCACTTGGCGCGGCGCGAGTACACACGGCAGGAATTGAGCCGGCTACTTGCGCCGCACGCTGAGTCGGAAGACGAAGTGACGCAGATCCTTGATGACTTTTCGCAGCGCGGCTGGTTATCCGAAACTCGTGCGGCGGAGCAGATGGTGCATGCGCGGCGCAGCCGTTACGGCCCGGCGCGCATACGCCGCGACCTCGAAGCGAAGGGCGTGCCGGCGGAAGTGGTCGGCAAGGCCGTGGCCGCGCTGAAGGGTGACGAAATCGCTGCCGCGCGGGCGGTGTGGAAAAAGAAATTCCGCGCCCCGCCGGACAGCGCCGCCGAACGCGCCAGGCAGGCGCGGTTCCTGCTGGGCAGGGGGTTCAGCAGCGAGGCGGTGACCCGCCTGTTCCGCGACCTGGTGCGCGGTGATTGCGAGGAGGCGTAATATGGAAAAACTCAATAAAAACAACGATTTGATTGTATTCTGGACGGCATTGCTGATCGCCGTGCTGTTGCTGGCCGGTTGTGATGCGCTGGGTCTGGGGGTGACGCCGATCCGCGAGGTGACCACGGCGCCGGCGAATTTCGAGGGCAAGGAAGTGCGGCTGAAGGGCCGGGTGCTCAGCGTCACCAAGCTGCCCCTGCTCGACATGAAGGCCTACACGCTGCGCGACGACAGCGGCGAAATCACCGTGCTGACGCAGGGCGAATTGCCCGCGGTCAATGATACGGTCGGTGTCAGCGGCAAGGTCAGCAGCGCGGTGATCATCGGCGGCCAGTCCCTGGGATTGCGGGTGGAGGAAGTCCGGCGGTTCTGAACCCGGTGTAAATGTAGTTTAAAATCTGCGCCTTACGTAACTTACCCGGCGCAGCGCATGAAATCCGCAGAAATCCGCGACAAGTTCCTCCAGTATTTCGAGTCCAAGGGCCACAGCATCGTTGCCTCCAGCCCGCTGGTCCCCGGCAACGATCCGACGCTGCTGTTCACCAACTCGGGCATGGTGCAGTTTAAGGACGTGTTCCTCGGCCAGGAAACCCGCCCGTACAAAAGGGCGACAACGTCGCAGCGCAGCCTGCGTGCCGGCGGCAAGCACAACGACCTCGAGAACGTCGGCTACACCGCGCGCCATCACACCTTCTTCGAGATGCTGGGCAATTTCTCGTTCGGAGATTATTTCAAGAAGGAAGCGATCGGCTACGCCTGGGAGCTGCTGACCGGGGTCTACAAGCTGCCGAAGGAGAAACTGTGGGTGACGGTCTACCACACCGACGATGAAGCCTACGGGATCTGGGCGAAGGACATCGGCGTTCCGAAGGAGCGCATCGTGCGCATCGGCGACAAGCCGGGCGGCGGCTCCGACAATTTCTGGCAGATGGCCGACACCGGTCCCTGCGGACCCTGCAGCGAGATTTTCTACGATCACGGCGAAGGCGTCGAAGGCGGACCGCCCGGATCGAAGGACGCCGATGGTGACCGTTACATCGAAATCTGGAACCTGGTGTTCATGCAGTTCAACCGCGACGACAAGGGCCAGCTGCATCCGCTGCCCAAACCCTCGGTGGACACAGGCATGGGACTGGAGCGCATTGCCGCGGTACTGCAAGGCGTGCATTCCAATTACGAAATCGACCTGTTCCAGGCGCTGATCAAGGCAGCCGCGCGCGAGACCGGGGCGAAGGATCTTTCGAACAACTCGCTGAAGGTGATCGCCGACCACATCCGCGCCTGCGCCTTTCTGATCGTCGACGGCGTGATTCCCGGCAACGAAGGCCGCGGTTACGTGCTGCGGCGGATCATCCGCCGCGCCATCCGCCACGGTTACAAGCTGGGCCAGACCAAACCGTTTTTCCACAAGGTGGTGCCCGATTTGTCCAAGGCGATGGGCGCAGCCTATCCCGAACTGCCCAAGGTGCAGGACCGGGTGATGCAGGTGCTGAAGCAGGAAGAGGAACGCTTCGCCGAAACCCTGGAAAACGGCATGAAGGTGCTCGAAGTCGCACTGACGCGCGAAGACAAGATGCTCGATGGCGAGACCGTGTTCCAGCTCTACGACACTTACGGTTTTCCGGTCGACCTGACGGCGGACATCGCACGCGAGCGCAATGTGCGCATGGATTACGCCGGTTTCGAGGCGGCGATGGAGCAGCAGCGCGAGCGCGCCCGCGCCGCATCGAAATTCCAGATGGGGGCTGCTGTGGAATACAGCGGCGCCAAGACCGAATTCCGCGGGTATGACACGCTGGTGGTCGAAGATGCCCATGTGATTGCGATTTACCGCGAAGGCAGCGCAGTGCAGTCCATCAACCATGGCGAATCGGCCGTGGTGGTGCTGGACCGTACGCCGTTTTACGCCGAATCGGGCGGCCAGGTTGGCGATCGCGGTGAACTGGTGGCCTCGGGCGGCACTTTCATCGTTACCGATACGCAGAAAATCCAGACCGATGTATTCGGCCATCACGGAGAACTGAAGACCGGGGCGCTGAAAGTCGGCGACAAGGTCGAGGCCCGTGTTGACATGGAATTGCGCCGGCGCACGATGCGCAACCATTCGGTGACGCACCTGATGCACAAGGCGCTGCGCGAAGTGCTGGGCCCGCACGTGCAGCAGAAGGGTTCGCTGGTCGATGCCGACAAAACGCGTTTCGATTTCTCGAACGACCGGCCGCTGACCGCGGACGAGATACGCCAGGTGGAGGTGCGCGTAAACGCCGAGATCATGCAGAACACGGCAACCCGCGCCCGCATCCTGCCGATTGAAGAGGCGAAAAAGGCGGGGGCGACGATGCTGTTCGGCGAGAAATACGGCGACGAGGTGCGCGTGCTGGACATCGGCAGCTCGCGCGAATTCTGCGGCGGCAC
>JBMTEY010000081.1:0-11929 GCA_049433545.1 Burkholderiales bacterium
TGCGGCATGGCACGGGGCCGGTGACGCTGGCGGAAATCAGCGGACGGCAGAAAATCTCGCTGTCCTATCTGGAGCAGCTGTTCGGCAAGCTGCGCCGCCGCGGCATCGTCGACTCGGTGCGTGGACCCGGCGGCGGCTATTGCCTGGCACGCGACATGTCGGCGCTGACCGTGGCTGACATCATCCTCGCGGTGGATGAGCCGATCGATGCCACGCAGTGCGCAGGCAAGGAAAACTGCAAGGACGAGGAAAAATGCCTGACCCACGACCTGTGGGCCAACCTCAACGAGCGCATTTTCGATTACCTCGGATCGGTCACGCTGCGCCAGCTGGTCGAGAACCAGCGCGCCAAGGAAGCCGGCATCGCGCCGGTACATGACATGCGCGCCGTTGCCCGCAAGCGCGACGCGGTGACCGCCTGAGGTTTTCCGTCGTGACGCACGTCTATTTCGACCACAACGCGACCACGCCGGTCGACGAGCGCGTGCTCGCCGCGATGCTGCCGTACCTGAAAGACCAGCATGGCAACGCATCCAGCCGCCACGAATTCGGCACTGCGGCGCGGCAGGCGATCAATCGCGCCCGCGAACAGGTTGCAGCGCTGGTCGGCGTGCAGCCGGTTCAGGTGGTGTTTACCAGCGGAGGCACCGAGGCCAACAACCTGTTCGTCCGCGGCACGGCAGCGGGCATGAAGCCGGGACGGATCGCGATCAGCGCGGTGGAGCACTCCTGCGTGGTGGCGCCGGCCCAGGAACTGGCACGCCAGGGCTGGACGCTGCGCAGACTGGCCGTCACCCGTGACGGCACGGTCGATCTTGCCGATGTCGATGCCGCGCTTGCCGAGAAACCCGCGCTGGTGTCGGTGATGCTGGCGAACAACGAGACCGGCGTGATCCAGGAAGTTGCCGCAGTCGGCGAACGGGCGCGCAAGGCCGGTGCGGTGATGCATACCGATGCGGTGCAGGCGCTGGGCAAGATTCCGGTCGACTTCCCGTCGCTGAACGTGCAGGCGATGACGCTGTCGGCGCACAAGATCTATGGTCCCAAGGGCGCCGGCGCGCTGATCGTCGACAAGCGCCTCGACCTGCGCGCGGTGCAGGGCGGCGGCGGCCAGGAGCGAGGACTGCGCGGCGGCACCGAGAACGTTCCGGCGATTGCCGGTTTCGGCATGGCCTGCGAAATCGCAGCCGGCCGGCTCGGCGAGCTGGGCCCGCGGCTCACTGCGCTGCGCGACCGGCTGGAGCGCGGCCTGCACGGCATGGGCGCGCTAATCTTCGGCGAGCGCGCGCCGCGGCTGCCCAACACTTCTTTTTTTGCATTCAAGGGCATTTACGGCGAGACGCTGGTGATTGAACTCGACAAGGCGGGCTATGCCGTGGGCACCGGCGCCGCCTGTTCCAGCTCCAGCCATGCGCCGCCGCTGACGCTGACGGCAATGGGCTATGAGCCGGACGTCGCGCGCGGCGCGGTGCGGTTTTCACTGGGCGCGGCCAATACCGCGGAGCAGGTGGATGATTTCCTGAAGGCGCTGAATGAAGTGACGGGGCGGCTGCGGCAACTGCAGGCGGTTGCCTGATGAACGTGGAGAAGACGAAATGACGATACAACTGACTGAAAGCGCGGCCAACCAGATCAAGGCGCAGCTTGCCAAACGCGGCAAAGGCCTCGGCCTGCGCGTAGGTGTCAAGAAAACCGGCTGTTCGGGCTGGTCCTATACCTATGACTATGCCGACGCAGTGCAAGGCGGCGACCAGGTATTCGAAGCGCATGACGTCAAGCTGGTGGTGGACGGCGGCAGCCTGGAGTTCCTCGACGGTTCGACACTGGATTACGTGAAGGAAGGCCTGAAGCAGGCCTTCAAGGTCAACAATCCCAACGTCGACGCCACCTGCGGCTGCGGCGAGAGCTTCACCGTCAAGAGTGGCGGCTGAGCCAATATCAGGATTCAGGAATGAGCACAGTTTTAGACAACCTCGTCAGCCAGCCCTACAAGCACGGCTTCGTCACGGACATCGAGTCCGAAACGCTGGCCAAGGGCCTGAGCGAAGACGTCATCCGCATGATTTCGGCAAAGAAGAACGAGCCGGAATGGCTGCTGGAGTTCCGCCTCAAGGCCTACCGCCACTGGCTGACCATGACCGAGCCGAAGTGGCCGAACGTGCATTACCCGAAAATCGATTTTCAGGAGATCAGCTACTTCTCCGCGCCCAAACCCAAGCTGAAGAAAAGCATGGACGAGGTCGATCCGGAACTGCTGCGCACCTTCGAGAAGCTCGGCGTGCCGATGAACGAGCGCGCGGCGCTGGCCGGCGTCGCGGTGGATGTCATTTTCGACTCGGTGTCGGTGACCACGACCTACAAGGAAAAGCTCGCCGAAGTCGGCATCATTTTCTGCTCGATTTCGGAGGCCGTGCACAACCATCCCGAACTGGTGAAGAAATACATGGGTTCGGTGGTGCCGACCGGCGACAATTTCTACGCCGCGCTCAATTCGGCGGTATTTACCGACGGTTCGTTCTGTTTCATACCGAAGGGCGTCAAGTGCCCGATGGACCTGTCGACCTATTTCCGCATCAATACCGAGGGCTCGGGCCAGTTCGAACGTACGCTGATCATCGCCGAGGAGGGCGCGCAGGTGTCGTACCTCGAGGGCTGCACTGCGCCCAAGTTCGACACCAACCAGCTGCACGCGGCGGTGGTCGAACTGGTGGCGCTGGACGACGCCGACATCAAGTATTCGACGGTGCAGAACTGGTATGCCGGCGATGAAAACGGCAAGGGCGGCATCTACAACTTCGTCACCAAGCGCGGCCTGTGCAAGGGCAAAAACTCCAAAATCTCCTGGACCCAGGTGGAAACCGGTTCGGCAATCACCTGGAAGTACCCGTCGTGCGTGCTGCTCGGCGAGAATTCCATCGGCGAGTTCTACTCGGTAGCGCTGACCAACCACCGGCAGCAGGCCGACACCGGCACCAAGATGGTCCACATCGGCAAAAACACGAAGAGCACCATCATCAGCAAGGGCATCTCCGCCGGTCATTCCAACAACAGCTACCGCGGACTGGTGCGCATCGCCCCGGGCGCGGCCGGCGCGCGCAATTTCTCGCAGTGCGATTCGATGCTGATCGGGTCGAAGTGCGGCGCCAACACCTTTCCCTACATCCAGGTGCACAACCCGACGGCCAAGGTTGAGCACGAGGCGACCACCTCGAAAATCGGCGAGGACCAGTTGTTCTATTTCCAGAGCCGCGGCATCCCCACCGAAGAAGCGGTTTCGATGATCATCAACGGCTTCTGCAAGGATGTATTCCAGCAACTGCCGATGGAGTTCGCCGTTGAGGCGACCAAGCTCCTCGGCCTGAAACTCGAAGGCAGCGTAGGATGATCAACAAGAACGCAAAAACTTTGCTCGAAGTCCGCAACCTCACCGCGACGGTCGCGGGCGTCGATATCCTCAAGGGCATCAATCTCACGGTGCGCGCCGGTGAAGTGCACGCCATCATGGGGCCCAACGGCTCCGGCAAGAGCACCTTCGCCAAGGTGCTGGCCGGCCACCCGGCGTACACCGTCAAGGGCGGCGAAGTGCTGTTCGAAGGCAAGGACCTGTTTGCGCTGTCCTCCGACGAGCGTGCCCGCGCCGGCATCTTCCTCGGTTTCCAGTACCCGGTGGAGATCCCCGGCGTCACCAACAGCGCCTTCCTGCGCCTCGCCTACAACACGGTGCAGGGCGGCCGCGGCAAGGAAGAACTCGACCCGCTCGAGTTCGACGACCTGGTGCGCGAAAAAATGAAGTTGCTGGAAATGAATCCGGAATTCCTCAGCCGCAGCGTCAATGACGGCTTTTCCGGCGGTGAGAAAAAGCGCAACGAAATCCTGCAGATGGCACTGCTAGAACCGGTGCTGGCGCTGCTCGACGAAACCGACTCGGGACTGGACATCGACGCCTTGCGCGTGGTCGCCGGTGGCGTCAACAAGCTGCTGACTGCCGACAACGCCTGCGTGCTGGTGACCCATTACCAGCGCCTGCTGAACTACATCACGCCCGACTATGTGCACGTGATGTCGGCGGGACGCATCATCAAGTCGGGCGACAAGGCGCTGGCACTGCAGCTCGAGGAGCGCGGCTACGACTGGCTGCTCGAAGGCAAGAAAGCAGGAGCGCCGGCGTGACGGTTGCTGCAACACACCCATACGTGGCGTCGCTGCTGGCTGGTAGCACAGCCGTGCCGAAAAGCCCCGCCGCCTGGCTCGATGCCCGGCGTTCCGCTGCGCTGGAGCGCGCCAACGTGCTGTCGGTGCCGACCACGCGCGACGAGGAATGGCGCTTTACTGATCTCACCCCGCTGACGAAATTGCAATTCCAGCCGGTGACCGAGGCCGCCGCCATGAGCATGGCGGACATTGCACCCTGGTCGGTGGCCGAAGCGGCGGTGCAACTGGTGTTTGTCGACGGCATTCATGTGCCGGCGTTGTCAAAGCGCGGCGAGCTGCCCGCGGGCATCAGCGTGCTGCCACTGGCCGAGGCGCTGAAAACACAGCATGCGCTGATCGAGCCCAGGCTGGCAAAGATAGCGGCCGGCGAAAACGAGCTGTTCACCGCGCTCAACACCGCCTTCCTGCAGCACGGGGTGTTTATCCATGCCGCGAAGAACGCCGTGCTGAAGGAGCCTATTCACCTGCTGTTCCTGGCCACCCGCAAGGGCGTTGCCGCCTATCCGCGCTGTCTGGTCGTTGCCGAAACCGGCAGCGAATGCTGTGTCATCGAGGATTACGTGGCGCTGGGCGAAGAGGCTTACCTGACCAATGCCGTGACCGAAATATCGGTGGCGCCGGATGCGTCGGTGCGTCACATCAAGCTGCAGCGCGAAAACACGGCCGCCTTTCATATCGGCAACTGCGCGGTGACGCTGGCGAAGGACGCCCGCTATCTGTCGCACGCTGTGACATTCGGCGCCAAGCTGTCGCGCAACAACCTGTCGGTGATCCAGCAGGGCGAGGGCGCTCATGCGCTGATCGACGGCATCGCTCTGATCGGCGGCCGCCAGTTGGCCGATACCCATACCCTGATGGATCACACCCGACCCAACGGCACCTGCGAGCAGTCGCACAAGACCATCGTCGGCGGCGCAGCCCACGCGGTGTTCAACGGCAAGGTGTTCGTGCGCGAGGGCGCGCAGCTGACCAATTCCTCGCAGCAGAGCCGCAACCTGCTGCTGTCGGACAAGGCCCATGTCGACACCAAGCCGCAGCTGGAAATCTTTGCCGACGACGTCAAGTGCGCGCACGGCGCCACCGTCGGCCAGCTCGACGCCGAGCACCTGTTCTACCTGAAGAGCCGTGGCTTGCCCGAAGCCCAGGCGCGCAACCTGCTGACCTACGCCTTCGGCGCCGAGATCATCGACCGCATCCCGGTGCCGTCGCTGGTGGCGCAGCTGGAGAAGAGCGTGATGGCGCGCACAGAGGCGGCGGTATGAGCGGACGCGACCAGGCTGCGGCAGTGCTCGACGTGGCGCGTCTGCGCAGCGACTTTCCCATCCTCGACCTGCAGGTCAACGGCAAGCCGCTTGTTTTTCTGGACAATGCGGCCTCGAGCCAGATGCCGCGCCAGGTCATGGAGCGCTGGACGCATTACCGCAGCGCGCAGCACGCCAACATCCACCGCGCGGTGCATTACCTGTCGGAAACCGCCACAGCCGAATACGAAAAGGCGCGGCTGAAGGTGCAGGCCTTCATCAACGCCGCCGAACCGCGCGAGTGCATCTTCACCAGCGGCACCACCGACGGCATCAACCTGGTGGGGCACGGCTACGGCCGAAAATTCTTCGGACCCGGCGACGAAATCATCCTCACCACGCTGGAACACCATTCCAACATCGTGCCCTGGCAGATGGTCGCCGAAGAGAAGGGCGCGAAAATCCGCGTGGTACCGGTCAACGACCGCGGCGAACTGCTGGTCGATGAATACCGCAAACTGTTCAGCAAGAACACGAAATTCGTGGCGATGACCCACGTCTCGAACGCACTGGGCACGATCACCCCGGTAAAGGAAATGATCGCCATTGCCCACGAGCACGGCGTGCCGGTGCTGGTCGACGGCGCGCAGGCTGCGCCGCACCTCAAGGTCGATGTCCAGGACCTCGACTGCGATTTCTATGTGTTCTCCGGCCACAAGCTGTGCGGGCCGACCGGCATCGGCGTGTTGTACGGCAAGGCGGCGCTGCTCGAAAAAATGCAGCCCTTCAAGGGCGGCGGCGACATGATCCTGTCGGTGACATTTGAAAAAACGACCTATGCGCCGATTCCCGCCAAGTTCGAAGCCGGCACGCCGCCGATCGGCGAGGCGATCACGCTGGGCGCGGCCATCGATTACCTGAGCGGCGTCGGCATCGAGCGCATTGCCGCCCACGAAACCGATCTGCTCGATTACGCCACCGACAAACTCAACCGCATGCCCGGCATCCGCCTGATCGGCACCGCCGAAAAAAAGGCCGCGGTGCTGTCCTTCGCGGTCGAAGGCGTGCATCCGCACGACGTCGGTTCGCTGCTCAACGACGACGGGGTGGCGATCCGCACCGGCCACCACTGCGCGCAGCCCGTAATGCAGCGCTTCAAGGTGCCGGCGACCTGCCGCGCCTCGTTTGCCTTCTACAACACCATGGCCGAAGTCGATGCGCTGGCCGCGTCGCTCGCCCGCGTGCAGAAACTCTTCGCCTGAGATTCCCGGATAACGCAATGGACAGCCGCGCGCTTTACCAGGAGATGATCCTCGAGCACAACAAGAAACCCCGGAACTGGGGCATGCTCGGCGACGCCACGCACAAGGCGGAAGGACTGAATCCGCTGTGCGGCGACCATATCCACCTGTCGCTGAAACTCAATGGCGAACAGGTGGAGGCCTTGGGATTCGAAGGCGAAGCCTGCGCGATCTGCAAGGCCTCGGCGTCGATGATGACTGCCGCAGTCAAGGGCAAGAGCCGCGCCGATGCCGAACAGATGGTGCAGGAATTCCGCGACATGACCACCGGCAAGCTGGACCTGGCGGCGCCGCACCACCTCGGGCGGCTGACGGTGTTCGCCGGCGTGCGCGACCTACCGACCCGCGTCAAATGCGCGATCCTGCCCTGGCACACGCTGCATGCGGCGTTCGCCGGCGCCGGGTCCGCTTCCACCGAATAACCTTCATCAACAGCCTCACCTGCAATACCGATCATGCCGAAAATCGCCGAAATCGAACCGACCCCGAATCCGAATGCGATGAAATTCATCCTTCGCGAGCCGCTGACCTGGGGCATCACGCGTTCGTTCGACACGCCGGCGCAGGCGGTCGGCGATCCGCTGGCGATGGCGCTGTTCGACATCGAGCATGTGACCAACGTGTTCTACGTCGACCACTGGGTCACGGTGACCCAGGACGGCGGCGCCGACTGGCAGGAGCTGATGCGCATGCTGGCAGTGCCGATCCGCGATGCGCCGTCGGCGGATGCGAAGTCGGCGCAACTGGCCGAACAGTCGGGCGAGGGCATGGACCTGTCGAAACTCAGCGCCGAAGACCGCGAGCGGCTCGACCGCATAAACGCCGTGCTCGACGAGCAGATCCGCCCCTACCTGCAGAACGACGGCGGTGACCTTTACGTGATGGGCCTTGAGGGCAACAAGCTCACGGTGCACTACCAGGGCGCCTGCGGCAGCTGCCCGAGTTCGCTGTCAGGTACGCTGGCCGGCATCGAAAACTTGGTGCGGCAGATCGAACCCGACATGGAAGTGGTTGCCGTCTGATCATGTCGGAGTGGGTCGATGTGGCTGCGGTGAGTGAGCTGGCGCCCGGCGCCTGCAAGGTCGCCGATGTCGACGGCGTCGCGGTCGCGGTATTCAATGTCGGCGGCGAATATTTCGCGATCGAGGATGTCTGCACCCATGACGGCGGCGAACTGGCGAGCGGCGTGCTCGAAGGCGACCAGGTCGTCTGTCCGCGCCACGGCGCGCGCTTCTGCGTGCGCACCGGCGAGGCGCTGTCGGCGCCAGCTTACGAACCGACCGCGAAATTCCCGCTGCGTGTTGAAAACGGCGTGATCCAGGTCAAAGACGAGCGCTGGGACTAGAACAGCGAATCCATGGATACCCTGACCCACGCCCTGTCTGGCGCGCTGCTGGCGCGCGCCACCGCAGGCATCGAAAAGCCGGCGTTGCCGATGGCGCGTCGCGTCACCATCGGCACGCTGGTGGCGGCGTTTCCCGACCTCGACGTCGTTGCGTCGTGGATTTCACCGCTGTCCTACCTCTACCATCATCGCGGCGTGACCCATTCGCTGGTGATGCTGCCACTGTGGACAATACTGCTGTCCCTGCTGTTTGCGCTGCTCTGGCGCAAGGGCCCCGGCTGGAAAACCTACGCGCCGGTGGTGGCGCTGTCGCTGGCAGTGCACATCGCCGGCGACTGGATCACCAATTTCGGCACCATGATTTTCGCGCCGCTGTCCGATTTCAGGCACGGCCTCGGCACCACCTTCATCATCGACCTGTGGTTCTCCGGGATCATCATCGGCGGACTGGTTGCGTCTTTGATCTGGAGGCACTCGCGCAAACCCGCTGTCGCAGGACTCGCGGTGCTTGCCGCCTACGTGCTGCTGCAGTACGCGCTGCTGCAGCAAGCCGTCGCCTTCGGCGAGCAGTACGCGCGGGAGCAGGGCCTGCGCGAGGTGAAGGTCACGGCGCTGCCGCGTCCGGTATCGCCGCTGAACTGGATGGTGATCGTCGGGAGCGCCGAAGGTTACCGCTACAGCCATGTCAATCTGCTGCGCAAACTGCCGCGTGAGGTAAAACCGGGGGACGGTTTCATTGCCAGGCTGGACTCCGCCTACCGGCCGCTGAACCAGGCGGAATGGGATTTCGATGTGCGCTACGGCGCGGGACCGAGCGGCGCCATCGTGCGCGCAGTGTATGAACACCCGCAGTTTGCATTTTTCCGCTGGTTTTCCGCCTTCCCGGCGCTGTACCAGGTCGATGTCGACGCTGAAAACCTGTGCGTCTGGTTCAAGGACCTGCGTTTCCTTACGCCGGGCCGCGGTTCTTTTCCGTTCATCTACGGCATGTGCAGCACGGGGCCGGGTCCGATGCGGCCGTTCCGGCTCGACGGCGAGACACGTTCCCCGGTCTACTGAGCCTGGCATACCGCCAGGGTTTGACCTGCGTCAAATCACCGGTTTGCGTATCAGGCAGAGTGTGACCATGAAAATCCTCCCCCTGATGATATGTGCTGCCGTCGCCGCGGTGTTTTTCAATGCTGCGCTGCCTGCCGCGGAACCGGTACAGCGTGAAATCATTCCCGGATCGGAACTGATGACCTCACAGGAGCGCGAGCGTTATCGCCTGCGCCTTCAGGGTGCCGGTACCGCGGCCGAGCGCGAACGGCTGCGCGCCGAGCATGTCCGGGCGATGGAGGAACGCGCGCGGCTGCAGGGCCTGAAGGTGATCGATTATTCGCGTGAAAAGGCGGCGAAGTGAAGTTGCTGTTCGCTGCGCTGCTGGCCAGTATGGCGTGCGCGCTGCCGGCGCAGGCTGCCGGCGATCCTGTGCGCGGTGAGGCGCTGCATCGTGACTGTCTCGGCTGCCACGGCACCGAACTCTATGTGCCGCCGCGCGCGAAAGTGAAGACGCTCGCGGCGCTGAAGAAGGAAACCGAGCGCTGGAACGACCGCATGAATCCGAAATTCACGAAGCAGGAGATCGAGGATATTGTCGCCTGGCTCAACCGCGACTTCTACAAATTTCCGCAGTAAGTGCGCCGGTGGCTACACAAGTATTTGATTTTATTTATATTTCAGTCCTGCTCGGCTGAGAGCAGGCAGAGCATGGCATCGAGTCCGGCGTAATTGATGGCGTAGCTGGTTTTTTCACGCACCACCGGTTTTGCGCGGTAGGCGAAGCTGACGCCGCACTCGGCAAGGAATTTCAGGTCATTCGCGCCGTCGCCGACGCCGGCGATCTGTTCCTTTGATGCGCCAAGTTCCGCGGCCACTTTCAGCAGCGTCTCGCGCTTGACGTCGGCATTGACGATGTCGCCGATGACCGCGCCGGTCAGTTTGCCGTTGACGATTTCCAGTTCGTTCGAGCGGGTGTAATCGAGGCGGACGCGCGGTTTCAGGCGGTCGGTCATGAAGGTGAAACCCCCGGACACCAGCAGTGTCCGGATGCCGGCAGCGCGGATTTTTTCCAGCATGCGCTCTGCGCCGGGCGAGAATTTCAGCCGTTCGTCATACACCCGCTGCAATGCGGAAACGTCGAGACCTTTGAGCAGCGCCAGGCGTTCGCGCAGGCTCTGGTCGTATTCGATTTCGCCGCGCATCGCCCGCGCGGTGATTGCAGCAACCTCGGCCTTGAGGTTGAGCATGTCGGCGAGTTCGTCGATGGTCTCCATGGTGATCAGCGTCGAATCCATGTCCATCACCAGCAGGCGGAAATCGGCAAGCCGGCGGCCTTCGGGCACGAAACCGTGATCGAGCTTTGCGTTCGCGCACAGTTCAGCGATGCCGGCAGCGGGCTGCGCGCTGTCGAGGCGGAATGCCGTGTCCGACAGGCGGGTGATGGCGGAGGCGCCGGAGAGCTTTGCGAGCTGCTTGAGGTCGCCGGTTTCGATGTCGGCGCCCTGGATCACGAGATGCATGGGGAAATCCGCAAAAATGAGCGGCGATTATAGCGGAGGCCGTCGCCCCTTCAGAACATGCGGTAGCGCACCATCAGCCAGATGATCAGCGTCACGCACAGCGCAACCAGCGGCAGCACCACGTAACTGATCCTGCGGAAGCGGTCGACGGCGTTGCGCTGCAGGGTCACCGATTCGTCGCGGACCTTCGCATCATGTTCGTAACGCTCGCGCAGGTAACGCAGGTTTTCCTTCTGTGCGACACGGCCGGCTTCGAGCAGGGCGACGATTTTTTTCTGCTCGGCGATTATCGCCTGCAGGGTCTGTCCGGTTTCGGGATTCATGGTGTCGTGATCCATTTTGCGATTTTACCGACCACCTCCGGTTCTATGCCGTTGTAACCGTGAAAGGCGCGCCCGCGGCAGGGGTCGCCGACGTCGTTGCCGCCTTCGATGGCGATGAGTTCCTTGCGCGGTGCCGCAGCCAGACGGTCCATCAGGCGCGGCACTCCGCTGAACAGGCAGTAGCGGCAACCGTCCTGTTTGTGATGCACGACCAGCACGGGGATGCGCAGGCGGTCAATGTCCATGTCGGGAACCGCCGTCCCGCGGCGGTCTTCGACCATCGACGAGGTGAGTACGACGCCGTCCGGACCGCCCTCGGCTTGCGGCAGTTTCGTGGACACATAAGCCGCCGACTGGGTGCCGCGACTGGTGCCGACCAGCCACACCGGAACCTTCGCCTGCTGCCGTACCCAGGCGATCACCGCCCTGATGTCGGTGACATGTTCCGCAGTTTCACGGGGCACCGAATCACGGTCAGAAGGGGCGTCGATGACGACGGTCAGCAGGTTGTGACCGGAGAAATGTTTGCGCGAACGCACCAGGAAATTGCCGCCGCGGGTGATCGTGCCGTCGGGCTTGATGCCGATGCCGCCATTGCCGCCGGCAAACAGGACGACCGCTGCCTGCGGTTTTTCCGGGGCGATCGCAAGGATGCGCTGGGTGACGCCTGGCCGCGTCGGCAGGTCGACGACCTGGGGCGATTGCGCGTGGGCGGCGCAACATGCGGCCAGCAGCAATACGGGGGCAAGAAGGTTTTTCATCGGCATTTCCGTCCTTTGGTGACCGGAGCAGATCATACGCCGGTACTTGACGTGCGTAGCGCCGGCGCGGATGCTGGCAGCAATCCGTGAGCGGAGGCCGCCATGACCGAACCCGTATGCGCCCAGAAAGGTCCCTATGTCCTGGAGCTGGCTCCCGGCGATTACTGGTGGTGCGCCTGCGGCCG
>JBMTEY010000082.1:0-11876 GCA_049433545.1 Burkholderiales bacterium
CCCCAGCCGCGGGTGTCGTCGCCCTTGCCGGGGCGTTCGACCTTGATCACTTCGGCGCCGAGGTCGGCGAGCAGCTGGCCGCACCAGGGGCCGGCGAGGATGCGGCTCATGTCGAGCACGCGTATGCCGGTCAATGGTTTGTGCATGGTGTTTACTTTTTGTCCTTGAGCAACCGGTAGACTGCGGTGTGGTCGGTGCCGGCCGGCAGTTGCTTCTCCGCCGCGGACCAGAACGCCGCGCAGTGGCGGGCGAGGTCGGCTGGCGTTGCAGTCGACTCGACGACTTCCAGGGCGGTGCGCACGTCTTTCGCCATCAGCGCAGTGGCGAAGCCGGCGCCGAAGGCTCCGTTCAGCATCTGCTGCTTCACCTTGTTCTTCGTCGTGTTGTTCATGCCGCTGGAGGCGTTGATGATGTCGGTGGCCACTGCGGGATCGAGCCCGAAGCGCTCGGCGGCAATCAGCGCTTCGCTGGCGGCGACCAGTCCCGCCGCTGAAACGTAATTGTTCAGCGCCTTTATCGCGTGCCCCGCACCCAGCGGTCCGCAATGGAACAGCTGGCCGCCCATTGTCGCCAGCATCGGCTGCACGCGGTCGAAAATGTCTTTGTCACCGCCTGCCATGATCGCCAGTGTTGCTGCGACCGCGCCCTTGACGCCGCCGGACACCGGCGCGTCAATGAAGGGAAAGCCGCGCTTCGCCAGCAGGGTGCCCAGATCGCGCGTGCCCACCGGCGAAGAAGAACTCATGTCGATCACCAGCGTGCCTTTGGCCGCGCGTTCGAGGATGCAGTCTTTGAAGTCGTCGTTTTTCCCGCACAGTGCCGCGCGCACCGCCTTGCCGTCGGGCAGCATGGTGATGACGATGTTCGCCTGTGCGCCGAGATCGGCGAGGCTGACTGCCGTAGTGATGCCGTGTTCCTTTGCCAGTGCTGCGGTGCGCTCAGCATCAAGATCGAATGCCGCGAGTTTGTAACCCGCGCGGGCAAGATTGCCGGCCATCGGCGTGCCCATTGCGCCGATACCGACAAAACCGATGATTTCATTTGAAGAGGTCATGATCAGCGCCTGGAATTTTGATGATTACATCGGCAGTTCGGTGCCGATCTTGCGGCTGCGTGCGAGTTCGAGCATGGCCACCGAGGTATAGACATCCTGTATGCCCATGCCGTGCGATTCGTAGAGCGTGATGTCTTCCGGTTTGGCGCGGCCCGGCCTGAGCCCTGCCAGCACTTCGCCGATTTCGGTCAGGGTGTCCCAGCTCAGGCGTCCATTCTCGACCGCGGCCAGCAGGTCGCCGCATTCCTTGCGCGCGGTGCCGCGGCCGTCGACCGTGATTAGCGCACAACGCGCCACCGTCTTCGCGTCGATCTCGCGTCGCGACAGTGCGTTGGAACCCGCGGCGTTGATGTGCTGTCCCGCTTCCAGCCAGTCGCCGTCGAGCACCGGGCTCGCCGACTTGGTGATGACGTTGACGACTTGTGCGCCGCGGATCGCTTCCTGCGCGGTAGCGGCGGGCGTGACCGGGATATTGAGTTTGAGCGACATTTTTTTGCACCAGGCCTCGAGCTTGTCGCGGGTCGGCGCGTAGACGCGCGCTTCGCGCAGCTTCAGCGCGCGCACCACGGCTTCGAGCTGGCTCATGCCCTGGTAGCCGGCACCCAATTGCGCCACGGTGGTCGCGCCCGGGTTGGCCAGAGCCTTCGATGCGACGCCGCTCGCTGCTCCGGTGCGGATCATGCTCTGCCAGCGCGCTTCGACGATGGCGTCGAGTTTTCCGGTCTTCATGTTCATCAGGTGCACGTACATCGCCGAACGCTGGCCCGGCATCGAGTAGTAGTACTTGAAGCCGATGTAGCCGAGTTCCGGCGCCGCGGCCTGCAGCACATGCTGGATGCCGGTGGCGGTCTGGATGCGGGCGCGCGGCACGTCGGTGGCGCGGCCCAGCGCGAGATCCTTCATCGCGCGTTCAACCGCATCCAGCGCGATGTCCATGGTCAGCAGGTCCTGGATGGTCTCCTCGTTCAGATACAGCACCATGCGAGTCCCCTTTGGTCAGGCTTTTTTGTTCTTTTTGGCCTCGGCGCGGATCTCCGACAGCGTGAAGCGCGGGCTGATCGCATCGGGATCGACGCGAACCTCGATCAGTGACGCGGTTTTCGCCGACCAGGCGCGCTCGAATGCGGCTTCGAAGTCCGCGGTGGCTTCCACGGTTTCACCGTGCAGCCCGTAGGCGCGCGCCAGCGCGGCGAAATCCGGGTTCTGCAGCATGGTGCCGCTGACCCGCGCGGGAAAGTGACGCTCCTGGTGCATGCGGATGGTGCCGTACATGCCGTTGTTGACGACGATGAAAATCACTTTCGCACCGTACTGCGCGGCGGTTGCCAGTTCCTGCCCGGTCATCATGAAATCGCCGTCGCCGGCGAAGGCGAGGACCGGCCGTTTGGGATGGACCAGCTTGGCGCCCACGCCGGCCGGCACGCCGTAGCCCATCGCGCCGCTGGTGGGTCCCAGCTGCGTGCGGAAACCGCCGTAGCGGTAGAAGCGGTGCACCCACAGCGAGAAATTGCCGGCGCCGTTGGTGAGGATGGCTTCCGGCGGCAGGCGCTTGTTCAGCCAGCAGACGATTTCGCTCATGTTGACCTTGCCCGGCACCTTGACCGGCTGCTGCCAGGCCTCGAGATCGGCGCGCGCGGCTTTGGTCCATTCGCTCCAGGCGGGTTTCAGCGGCGGCAGCTTGCGCGCGGCTGCGGCGAATTCCGGCATGCCGGCATTGATCAGCAGGTCGGCCTGGTAGACGCGTCCCAGTTCCTCGGCGCCGGGGTAGACGTGCACGAAGGGCTGCTTAGGGCGCGGGATGTCGAGCAGCGTGTAGTTGACCGTGGTCCACTCGCCCAGGCGCGAACCGACGGCGATCAGCAGGTCGGATTCGCCGATGCGTTTCGCCAGCGCCGGGTTCAGGCCCACGGCGACGTCGCCGACGTAATGGCGGTCGCGGTTGTCGATCATGTCCTGCGCGCGGTACGAACACGCCACTGGCAGGTCATAGGCAGTGGCGAAAGCGAGGAAATCCTCGCAGCCTTTTTTGCTCCAGCCGGCCTGGCCGAGGACGACCATGGGTTTTTTCGCCTTCGACAGCATCTCGCGCAGCTTGTGCATGTCGGCGTCGCCCGGGTGCGCGGCGACGCGCTGGTAGCGCGCGGCTTTTTTCAGCGGGACTTCCTCGTCCTGCATGTCTTCCGGCAGCGCCAGCACCACGGGACCCGGGCGGCCGGAAGTGGCGAGGTGGTAGGCGTGGCTGACCATTTCCTGCACGCGGTCGGCATGGTCGATGCTCGCCACCCATTTCGCCATCTGGCCGAACATGCGCCGGTAGTCGACTTCCTGGAACGATTCGCGCTCGGCGTAGCGGCTGTGGATCTGGCCGATGAACAGGATCAGCGGCGTCGAGTCCTGGAAGGCGGTGTGCACGCCGACCGTGGCATTGCTCGCGCCGGGGCCGCGCGTGACAAAGCACAGGCCGGGTTCGCCGGTGAGCTTGCCGTAGGCATCGGCCATGTTCGCCGCGCCGCCTTCCTGGCGGCAGATCACGAACTTGAATTTGTCCTCGACGTCGTGCATGGCGTCGAGCACCGACAGGTACGATTCGCCCGGCACGCCGAACGCCAAATTGGAGCCGTGGGTGATCAATGAGTCCACGAGGATCTGCGCGCCGGTCTGCAGCAGCGGGCGGGTGGCGGATTTTGCCGTCATGTCTGTTTCCTGGGCGGGATTGTGCGGAATGCGGGAGCGAAAGCCTATCACGTCTGCATCTGATCCGGCCGCTATACTGCGCACAAAGGTTGCTGCGAAACGTAGCTGTGAAACGGGGAGGGGAGCGCGAGTGCATGAATTCATAAAATGGACTGCCACCGAGGCGGTGGCGCGGCTGAAGCGCGGCGAGGTGTCGCCGCTGGAGCTGATCGATGCAGCCGAAGCGCGCATCGCTGAAACCAATCCGCGGATCAATGCGATGGTCACGCTGTGCTTCGAGCGTGCGCGTGAACGGGCCCGCTATATGATGCGTAATCTGTCCAGACCGGGCCATATCAAGGAATACCTGCACGGCCTGCCGATTGCGGTCAAGGACAATACGCATGTCGAAGGCGTGCGCTGCACTTCGGGCTCACGTGTGCATGAAAACCTGATTTCGCCGGCGTCCGATCCGGTGGTGGAACGGCTGGAGGCGCTGGGCGCGATCGTCATCGGCAAGACCAATCTTCCCGAGTTTGCCGCCGGCGGCAACACCTTCAACGATGTCTTTGGCGCAACGCTCAATCCGTGGGACATGCGCAAGAGTGCCAGTGGTTCTTCAGGCGGCAGCGCCGCGGCGCTGGCAGCGGGGCAGGTGTGGATGGCCACCGGCAACGATTTCGGTGGCAGCATCCGCACGCCGGCGAGTTTCTGCTCGGTGAGCGGCCTGCGGCCCAGTCCGGGCATGGTGGCGCGGGTGCAGAAGCAGCCCTTCAATCCGCTGTCGGTGGAAGGGCCGATGGCGAGGACCGTTGCCGACGTCGCACTGATGTTCGATGCAGAGGCGGGTTTCGATGCGCGCGATCCGTTGTCGCCGCGCGATCCACTGCCGGCATTCGCGCAGGCTGCAGCACGGCCGCGAAAGCCGGTGCGCGTTGCGGTCAGTGCCGATCTCGGCGTCGCGCCCGTGGTTGACCGAGAGGTGCGCGCCGCGATTACCGCGGTCGCCGAGAAACTGTCTGCAGAAGGCGTGGCGGTGGAAGAAACACACCCGGATTTGCGTGATGCCGCCAGGAATTTCCTGACCCTGCGCGGCGCGGTCTACATCGCACGGGTTGCGCCACTGCTGGAGAAATACCGCGGCGTGCTGAAACCGGAAGTGGTACAGAACGCCGAATTCGGTCTAGGCCTGAAGCTGACTGATGTCGTCGCGGCGGAAATCGTGCAAGGCGAAATCATCCGTCGTGCGGCGGCGTTTTTCGAGCAATATGATCTACTGATCTGTCCGTCCACGCTGTGTCCGCCGTTCGACGTCACCTTGCGCTATCCGCAAAGCTGGGACGGTGTTGCCTTCGAGGGTTACATGGGCTGGCTGGAACTGACTTGTGCGATCACGATGACAGCCTGTCCGGTGATAGCGATGCCCGGGGGATTCACCAAGGCAGGTCTGCCGATCGGGCTGCAGGTCGTCGGTCAGCCGCAGGGTGAAGAGGAGTTGTTTGAACATGCAGCCTGGCTGGAACAAATTCTCGGTTTTGCGCGGCTGACGCCGCTGGATCCGCGCTGACCCGTACAAAAAAACCCCGGCTTGCGCCGGGGAAAAACAGGGGTTCGTTTCGCAGTGCCCTGCTCGGAGGAGTGCTGCAGAAATCCTGGTCGTGCTGTCCTGCTTTCCTGTCGCCGGCCCGGTGCTCGGATGGGGCTGGTGACAGGCGCTGATGGACCGATACGCATTAAAAGAAGGCAGGCATCGTGCCAGGCAAATTAACTCAATAAAAACAATAAGTTACATTATTCCAGCGCTACAGACCCGTCGCCAAACCCCGACAGTTTGCAGGGTCGGCAATCAACCCATTGTTTTTGTTGGGTATTTTCTGTCTCTGCGCAGAGACGACATGTGCCAACGGTTCTGTTTGCTTTGTCATGGATGGGTCAGACGTGCCGCCGCGCCATCGGCGGAGATCCGCCGCCGCTGACCGGAATTCGTCGCACCGGCAGGTGCGGCTGACCGCCGGTCTGGTCCTGCTGCGCGCCGGTCGGCCCCACGGCGGGCACGTCTTATGCAGCGCATGGATCAGTAACGGTGTAAGTCTGGAGGTGGGTCATGGGCATGCTGCTGATTGTGTTCATGCTTTATTTCGGTGTCGTGGTGTTCTGGGCGGGGCCGCGGCTTTACCGCCTGTTGCAGGCGCAGAGTCGCCCGGGGCAGCGGTTGGCGTTGTGCGGGGCTGCCGATAGAATCGACGGCATAAAACCCGTGCGGCCGCGGTTCGGGCGCGACACGGAAAACAGGGGATTGTCATGCTGAGTTTTCTGACGGGCGGCAAGGTCGACCATCCGATGGCCGACGCCAAAAAAGCCCGCGAGATCGTGGCCGAGCTGCCGGCGGATTCGCTGAAGGCGCTGGCCGACATTACGCAGTGGCTGGAAAGTCTTGCCGAGACCAAGGCATTCAAGACCGACCGGCTGTTCGAGAACATCGACCTGCTCGACGGCGCGGCGAAAAACCACCAGCGCAAACTCGCCCAGGACTATTTCTCAACCTCGCGCCAGCAGAAATTCCAGGAAAACCGGCTGTGGACCAGCAGCCACGCGTTCTGGAAGGCCCTGAGCGATGCCTACCTCGAGTGCGTGAATCGTTTCGAATCAGGACACACCGGCGGCACCGCGATCCGCAAGAACCTGCCGGTGATCGTCGCGCGCTCCATGCGCGCACTGACGTTGCAGCTGAAATGGATACTGGTGCGCTACGGACCGGTCGATTCGAGGATGTGGGCTGATGTCGGGCGTCTTTTCCAGTTTGCCGAGGCGTCGGGTTTCGCGGCGAATTCCGTGGCGATCTATCCCGGTTCACATGGCGGGGGATCGGTGCAGCAGGAATTCCTCAAGGCGCTGATGCTCGGCGTGTCGTCCACCGACGGACTCAGTCCGCTGCGCCAGGAAATCGCCGAACGCGCGGTGGCGCATTTTTCGCCGGAGTTCCGCGTCGCGGCGCAACCCGGGCCGGGCTGCGGCTACTGTTTCGACATCGCGGCCGGCAAGCCGCCGTTCCGCATCGTCGGCGATCCGCCGGCGAAACCGACGGCGCGGTTTTTCGGTGCCGGTGCGGCGCTGGCACAGTTGCAGAAGGTCGAAGCGATGATCCGCGAGACCGGAGCCATTCCTTCCGTGGTGCACCTCGGCGGCAGCTATGACAACGAGGTGGTGCTGCCGGTGTTCCGCCATCTTGCCGCCTACTGGTCGGACGACGCGCCGGCGCGCGGCACCCAGCGCCGGCATACCGCAACGCGGATGACCGTGCTGCACGGGCTCGACGAAATCCTGCGCACACTCGATCCCTCGAACAGCGATGAACTCGACTTCAGCAACGCCGCCGCCGCGGAGTCCACGGCCGAGAGCTGGATCGTCGAAAACGTCAGCGACGGCGGCTGCGGCGCAATCATCCCGGCGGCGAAAAGCGACTGGGTGCGCGTGGGCGCGCTGATCGGCGTCAAGACCGAGACCGCGAAGCACTGGGGCATAGGCATCATCCGCCGCGTGACCCGCGACGAACATCAGCAGCGCCGCGTCGGCGTGCAGGTGTTGTCGAAAGTCGCGATCCCGGTGCGGGTCGGCAAACCCGGCGGCATGGCCGCCGATTCGGCACTGCTGCTGTCGGCTTCGCCGGACCGGCAGGGCGAAGTGGGCGTGGTGATGCGCGACGGCATCTACAATTCGCGCGACAGCCTCGACATGGCCGTCAACAACAAGCAGTACCTGCTGCTGCCGTCGCGGCTCGCCGAGGGCGGCGAGGATTTCGACTGGGCGATGTTCAAACCGATGGCGCGTGCCTGAACGCGGCGATGGCGGCCCCGGCATGACCGGCGCGCGGGTGCTGCTGCTGACGGTGTTGGCGATTACCGCCTTCGCCGCCAATTCACTGCTCTGCCGCGTCGCGCTGCGCGACACCGCGATCGACGCGGTGACGTTCACCACGGTGCGCCTGGTGTCCGGCGCACTGGCGCTGTGGCTGATCGTCGCCCTGCGCAGCGACAAGCCGGGCATCGCCGGCAGCTGGTATTCCGCGCTCGCGCTGTTTGCCTATGCCATCGCCTTTTCCTGGTCCTATCGCAGCCTCGATGCTGCCGCCGGTGCGCTGCTGCTGTTCGCCTCAGTGCATGCGACGATGATCGGCTACGGCCTGTGGAGCGGCGAGCGCCTCAGCGCCAGGCAATGGACCGGGCTCTTCATCGCGCTCGCCGGCCTCGTCGGCCTGATGCTGCCCGGGCTGTCGGCGCCGCCGCTGGCGGGCGCGCTGCTGATGATCATTGCCGGCGCGGCCTGGGGTGTTTATTCGCTGCGCGGCCGCGGCAGCGGCGATGCCACGGGCGCCACCGCCGGCAACTTCATCCGCACCGTGCCTTTCGCGCTGGCCCTCAGCCTTGCCACGCTGGGCGAGGCGCGCTGGGATCACGCCGGATTCTGGTATGCCGCTGCTTCCGGCGCGCTGGCTTCGGGCATCGGATACGCGATCTGGTACGCCGCGCTGCCCGGGCTGAAGGCCACCAGCGCCGCCACCGTGCAGCTCGGCGTGCCGGTGATCGCTGCCGCCGGCGCCATCCTTTTCCTCGGCGAAAGCCTGACCCTGCGCCTGCTGCTGGCGTCGGTGGCGATACTCGGCGGCATCGCGCTGGTCACCCTCCGGCCGCGGCAGTCCTGACCGTTCAGGTTCGCCGCGCGCAGCAGCGCGGGTGGCCGGTATTCCCGCGCCGCCCGCCTGCCGGATCACGCCGGGTAACCGGCGTGACGGATCATGACGCCTGGGGCCCGATGATCGGCGCCAGCGCCTGTTCGATGCGCTCCGCCTGCTTGTGGTTGATCATGCCGGCCAGGATTTTGCCGAAACGTTCGTCCTGCACGCCGGACACGATGTACTGCCAGCGGTAGGCGCGCAGCAGCGTGTCGTGCAGCACCCGCGTCTGTTCCGCATTCAGCGGCTGGCCGCAGATGTTGATGAAATACGCGATGTCGGCGGGCGCCTGCAGCTGCAGCAGGCCGTCGACCGCGCCCACCAGTTCGATCAGGTCGTTGACGCCGCGGTCGCGCTGCAGCATAGACAGCTTCGAGTCCTCGCGCACCCATTCCAGCTCGTCGAGGATGGCGTGCTGCGATTCCTCCTGCCAGTGGTAACGGAACACGTCGCGCCACAGTTCCGACAGTTCCGGGTCGTGCGCGATGCTCTGCCGGTAATGCGCCTGGGTGAACAGCTCGATGTTGCAGGTCAGCGCCAGCACCGCCCAGGTCGATTTGCCGAGCACCAGCTTCGCGACCTCGTTGGCTTCCGGCAGGAAACGGTAACCGGCCGGCATGATCTCCGCCATCATGCTGTCGATGCGGCGGAACAGTTCCTGGTGCTTGAGTTCCTCGTCGGTGAATTTCACCAGTGCCTCGAGCGCCAGCTGGTTGCCCAGCCAGTGGTCGCGGCTGACTTCGAGCATCTTGGCGCCGATGAAACGTTCGACGAGGCCGAACATGTTGGCGTAGGTGCGGCCCTGCACCTGGCTGAACAGCCGGCGCTGTTCCGCGCCGAGGAAAGCCAGCTCGTCGGCCTTCGACAGCCCGTCGGGCAGGAATTTTTTCATCAGGTCGAAATGGCGGCCGCGGATCACGTCGCGGTCGATGTCCCAGCGGATGCGCTGCGATGCGGCGAGGCAGCCGGCATAACTTTTCTGGCGCGGGCCTTGATGGGTGATTGCTGCTGTTGCGGTGTTCATGCTGGATCTCCTTGTGGTTGGGTTTCGTGTGTGCATCGGTGGATGCGACGGCTGCTATACTGGCCGTCAATCCCGTTTCCGAATTGACCGGCCCGCCGCTGTTTTTGTGCGAAACGCTGCGGCTGCACGCCGGCTTGACCGGAACACCGTATGACTTGACCGGGAGTCCGGCGTCATGGATGCCTTATCGGAAGTGCTGAGGGTGCTGCGGCTGGACAGCGGCATCTTCCTCGAAGCGGAATTCACCGCGCCCTGGTGCATAGACTCCGCGCCGGGCAAGGACGACGTGCGCCACATCCTGCCCGCCGCCGAACACGTCACCCTCTACCACCTGGTCATTGAAGGAACCTGCCGCGCGCGCATACCCGGGGTGACGGATGCCGTCACCCTCGAACCCGGCGACCTGATCATGTTCCCGCATGGCGATGCGCACCGCCTCGGCAGCGACCTGCAGCTCGCGCCGGTGCCGGCGGAAACACTGGTGGTGCCGGCGGCCGGAGGCGGAATGGCGCGCATAGACCACGGCGGCGGCGGCGCGCGCACGCGTTTCGTCTGCGGTTACCTCGCCTGCGACAGCCGCCTGTGCAAACCGCTGCTCGATGCGCTGCCGCGCATGCTCAGGGTGCCCTTGGGCCAGGGACCGGCGGCGTCGTGGATCGTCGACACGCTGCGCCGGGGTGCTGCCGAGACCCACGCCCCGCGTGCCGGCACCGAAGCCATGCTGGCGCGCCTGTCCGAACTGCTGTTCGCCGAGGCGATGCGTTATTACCTCGAATCGCTGCCGGCCAGTGAACGCGGCTGGTTCGCCGGCCTGCGCGATCCGCAGGTCAGCCGCGCGCTGGCGCTGGTGCACGGCGCGCCGGACCGGGCGTGGACGGTGGACGAACTCGGCCGCGAAGCGGGGCTGTCGCGCTCGGCGCTGTCCGAACGTTTTGTCGCGCTGCTCGGAGAGCCGCCGATGCAGTACCTGACGCGCTGGCGGCTGGCGCTGGCGGCGCGCGCGCTGAAAGAGACGCGCGAACCCATACTGCGCATCGCCGAGCAGGTCGGTTATGAATCGGAGGCCGCGTTCAACCGCGCCTTCAAGCGCGAGTTCGGCATGCCGCCGGGAACCTGGCGGCGGCACAGCGGCAACAATCCTTGAACCGGGAGATTCCCTTGGCTGGTGAGATGACGATCCGTTCCGCGAAACCCGCGGATTTCGAACGCTGGCTGCCGTTGTGGGAAGGTTACAACACCTTCTACAAACGCATGGTGCCCATGGATGTGACGCGCATGACCTGGTCGCGGTTTTTTGACGCTTACGAGCCCATGCATGCCGTGGTTGCGGAAAAAGGCGGACGTTTGCTGGGGCTGGTGCATTACCTGTTTCATCGCAATACCGCGATGATTGCGCCAACCTGTTATCTGCAGGATCTGTTTACCGTGATCGAAGCGCGCGGGCAGGGCGTGGGCCGCGCGCTTATCGAGGCCGTCTACGAACGGGCGCAGGTCGCCGGTTCGCCGCGGGTTTACTGGATGACGCAGGAATCCAACACGGTCGCGCGCCGGCTCTACGACCGGGTCGCAGAAAATTCCGGCTTCATCCAGTATCGCCGCCAGTTCTGAATCATTTGCCGAGCCGGGTCACGCCCGCTGCCGCAAGGCGTTTGATGTCGGCGTCACCGTAACCTGCTTCGCGGAGGATATCCGCACTGTGTTCGCCGAGCCGGGGTGCGGGACGGTGCGGCATGGCATCCGCTCCCGACCAGTAGCTGGCGCGCGTCATTTCGCGCAGGCGGCCTTCGGTTGGATGTTCAGATTCCATGAAAAAACCGACTGCGGCGAGATGAGGATCGTGCAGCAGATCATCCACGGTTTTCATCGGCGCCGACGGGATGTCGGCCTCGCGCAGCAGTTTTTCCCATTCCGCGGTGGTGCGCTGCTTCAGCTGTTCCGCGACGAACGCATAGATCGCGGAGAAATTGCGCGAGCGCGCTTCGTGGTTACTGAAGCGCGGATCGGCTTCGAACATCTCCTCGCGGCCGATCATCCTGAAGAACGCGCGCCAGTGCTTGTCGTTGTAGACCAGCACGCACATGTAGCCGTCCTTGGTGGGATAAGGTGCGCGATGCTCGGCGAGCATGCGTTCGTAGCCGTGGCGGCCTTCCGGCGGCTCGAAGGTGTGGCCGCACAGGTGGTCGGCCAGCACCATCTGGGTCACGGTCTCGAACATCGGCACTTCGACTGCCTGTCCCTTGCCGTTGCGGCTGCGTGCGTAGAGCGCGGTGGTCACCGCGTTGACCGCGGCAAGTCCGGTGATGCGATCGGCGATCGCCAGCGGCGCGTAGCGCGGGCTGGAGGCGCCGGCTTCGTGGATCAGCGCCGGCATCGCCGACATGCCCTGGATCAGGTCG
>JBMTEY010000083.1:0-11771 GCA_049433545.1 Burkholderiales bacterium
CCGCGCTCGGCTTCCTCGTTGTCGAAGGCGTAGCGGCGGGCACGGATGTCCTCGAGCTCGCGGTTGAGCTGCGCGAGGTCGGTCAGCGTGTTATCGGTGTAGCGCGGCAGGCCGCTGCGTTTTGCGTAATCGGCGACATGCTGCGGCGGATCGCTGGCGAGGAATATCTTGCCCACCGCGGTGATGTGCAGCGGCGCGTGCGCGCCGATGATCTGCACCACCCGCATCATGGTGTTGCCTTCGGAGGTGCGCTCGATGTAGACCACTTCGTCGTCGCGGCGCACCGACAGGTTGACGGTTTCGCCCAGCGTGCGGTGCAGCTCGTGCATGTGCGGCAGTGCTTCCTGGCGCACGCTGATGCGCGACTTGACCAGGGTGCCGAGTTCGACAAGGCGTATGCCCAGCCGGTACATGCCGGGCTCGATGCGGTCGACCAGCCGGTTGTCGACCATCACCCCGAGGATGCGGTGCGCGGTCGAGGGATGCAGCTGGGTTGCGGTGGCGAGCTGTTTCAGTGTGGCGGGCACAGTGTGCTGCGACAGTACGTCGAGCAGTTGCATCATGCGTTCGATCACCTGGATCGAGGGTTTTGCGCTTTTTTCGGCCACGGTGTTCTGGGTGAGGGTGGAATTACATGGAATTTTACAATATGAAATGCCCCCCCGGCCACCCTGAAAACACCGCGTTCAGGCCGCTGCTGTACATGTTTAGTTACACTGTATGGACCATGACCGCCCGCAACCGATCCGCTGCCGCACCGCCTGCAAGCCCTCCGCCGAAAAATTACATGACGCCCGCCGGTTACGCGCGGCTGAAGCAGGAGTTGACCCGGCTGCTCGACGTCGAGCGTCCCGAGCTGGTCAAAATCATTTCGTGGGCGGCCTCCAACGGCGACCGTTCCGAAAACGGCGACTACATCTACGGCAAAAAACGCCTGCGCGAAATCGACCGCCGCATCCATTACCTCGGCCGGCGGCTGGACCACGTGATCGTGGTCGACCCGGCGGCCCGCGGCGACACCGACCAGGTGTTTTTCGGGGCGACGGTGGATTACATCGATGGCAGCGGCGTGCAGCAGACGGTGACCATCGTCGGCATGGATGAAGCCGATCCGGCGCGCGGCCATGTCAGCTGGATATCGCCGATCGCCAAGGCGCTGCTCAAGCGCCGCGCTGGCGACACGCTGCAGCTGGCGACGCCGGGCGGCATGGAAGACATCGAGATCACCGATGTGCGTTACACGGCGGTTGCCGCGGAGCAGGGCGCATGACGGTATCCCTGTTTGCCGCGGCGATGGCGGCCTGGCGCGCCACCAACGGCATCCCGCGATCCGCCGAACCGCCGCTGGACGCGGTGGTCAAGCTGTCGATCCGCGCGGTCGAAGGCGCGCGCACAGCCGACACGCTGGGCGCCGAACGCGAAGGCACCGGCATCGTCATCGACGACCGCGGCCTGATCCTCACCATCGGTTACCTGGTGCTCGAAGCCGCGTCGATCCTGGTGATCACCGGTGACAGCAAGATCTATCCGGCGAGCGTGGTCGGTTTCGACCATGCCACCGGTTTCGGACTGCTGCGCGCGAGCCCGGCGCCGCCGTGTGCGCCGGTGGTACTCGGCGATTCGACGAGCATCGGCGAACTGCAGAGCCTGGTCGTCGCCGGACATGCGTCGGCGGGCGGCGTGTCGGGCGTGGCGCTGGTGTCGCGACGGCGGTTCGTCGGCTGGTGGGAATACATGATCGACGACGCGCTGTTCACCGCGCCGCCGCGTTATGAACACAGCGGCGCGGCGCTGTTCGACGGCGAAGGCCGGCTGGTGGGTATCGCCTCGCTGTGGGTCAGCGACGCGCTCAATTCAGGCGTCGCGTTTCCCGGCAACATGTTCGTGCCGATCAACCTGCTGAAGGACGTGCTGCCCGACCTCGTCGAGAACGGACGGCGCCGCGGCGCGGCGCGCCCCTGGCTGGGGCTCAATACCGAACAGGTCGAGGGCCATGTCGTGGTGTCGCGCGTGCTGCCGGATGCGCCGGGCGACCTCGCGGGGCTGAAACGCGGCGACATCATCCTCGGCATCGGCGGCGATTCGATCGGCGGGCAGAGCGAGTTCTATGAAAGGCTGTGGGCCCATGCCGCCGGCGAGGACATCACGCTGCACATCGTGCGCGAGAAGGTGGTCAAACACCTGATCGTGCAGACCGGCGACCGGCTTTCGTACCTGCGGCCGTGGCGGCTCGGTTGAAATCCGGAAAACGAGGAAACCACGCGCGATGAAAGTCGGCCTGTTCGTGACATGCCTCGTCGACCTGATGCGTCCGCGCATCGGTTTCGCGGCATTAAAGCTGCTCGAAGACGCGGGCTGCGAAGTCTTGGTGCCGCAGGCCCAGACCTGCTGCGGCCAGCCCGGCTACAACTCCGGCGACCGCGCATCGGCGATTGCGCTGGCGCGCAAGCTCGCGCGCGAATTCGCGGATTGTGAATACGTGGTCGTGCCCTCGGGTTCCTGCGCCGGCATGATCCGCGCGCATTATCCCGAATTGCTGAAAGACATACCCGAAGCCGAACGCGCAGCACTCACCGCGCTGGCGGGGCGCACGCACGAACTGACCGACTTCCTGGTGAATGTGATGCACTATCAGGGAAAATCAAAAACATCAATAAAAACAATAACTTATCATGACTCCTGCTCGGGGCTGCGTGAACTCGGCATCAAGCAGCAACCGCGCGCATTGCTGGCGCAGGTCGCGGGCGTTGAACTGCGCGAGATGAACGAATGCGAACAGTGCTGCGGTTTCGGCGGCAGCTTCGCCGTCAAGTTCGGTGAAATCTCCGCGCACATCGCCGAACGCAAGTGCGAAAACATTGCTGCCAGCGGCGCCGACGCCGTGGTGCTCGGCGACTTGGGCTGCATGCTCAACATCGAAGGCCGGCTGCGCCGCCGCGGCGACGCGAAGACGCAGGTGCTGCACGTGGCGGAAGTGCTGGCGGAAAAATCCGGCGGCTAGGCCGCGCGATCGCGCATCAGTGCGGCTGCGTTGCCGTTCCCGAGGAAATCATCAGCAGGAACGGAATCTCACCCTTCGCCACCACCAGCGAACCGGTGGCGAGCACGAAGCGGTTGTCCTTTTTCTTGACTGCGGAATCGAGCGCGTAATCGATGGGTGCGGGATGCGCGCCCGTGGTTTCGAGGTGGCGGATGAAACGCTCGACGATGCGGTACGCGAGCCCCGCATTTTATTTGTGCGCCCCGAAACCGCTGCGAACTACTTTTTCGGCTTCCAGCGATAGGCCTTCGCGCAGGCCTCGCCCATCAGCATCGCGCGTTCGCTGTCGCTCAGGCGGTCAGTGACGCGGAAAGGCTCCACCGCCTGGTCGTAATTGACCACGGCAAACGCGCGCGTCCAGTCGGTGCCCCACAGGCAGCGCTCGAAACCCCAGGCATCGAACACCCGCGCCAGCGGATCCCAGATGTCGGGGAAGGGGTAGGGCTTCTGCGACAGCGTGCAGGCGCCGCTGACTTTGATCACCAGGTTCGGGCGCTTCGCCAGCGCCAGCACCTTGGGCAGGTCGGCCCAGGGTTCCTTTGCCCGCGCTGAAGGTTCATGCGGCTGCAGGATGCCGAGGTGGTCGAGGATGAAGCGCGTCTCGGGATGGCGGTCGAAGAGCACGGTGCCGGCGTCGAGATTGCCCCAGCACAGGATGTTCACCGGAAAGTCGTGGCGCACCGCGGCGCGCAGGATGCGGTCGAGCTTGGGGTCGTTGGGATCGCGCCCGCCGTCCTTTTTGAGGATCACGCGTATGCCCACCGTGCCCGGGGTTTTTTTCCAGTCGGCGATCACGTCCTCGACGTCGGGACGGTCCGGATCCACCGGCTTGACCAGGCCGAAGCGCCCCGGATGCGCCTGCTGCACTTCCACCGCGTAACTCGCGTCGTAGCCGTACATCGAAAACGAGGAGATGAAAATCGCGCCGTCGATGCCCAGCCGGTCGAACTCCTTCACCATCTCGTCGCCGGTGGCGCTGGCCGGCCAGTTGGGCTTGGTCAGCCAGGGGCGCTTGGGGGTGTTGGCTTCGTAGGCGTGGACTTGGGAATCGATGATCATCTTCAATAGCTCCGGTGATTCGCTGTTCGCGGTCTGTATTTGATGAGGCCGGAATGGTTGTGGCGAGATATTACGCCATCGTTAGCGTTAGAGCACCTGACGTCCGAGACTTCCCGGGATGTGAATGCGTAGCCGGCTCATGTAACTGGCGGTGCGCTATATACTAGCCACCATGCAAATCGCTTCCATGCACTTCAAGGTGCGCGCCGGTCAGAAGCTGGCCGACGTCCGGCTGCAGTCCGCCCTGAAGAAGCTGCAGGGCAACTTCGTCAAGGGCCGCGCCGACCGCATCACCGAACTCGACAATTTCCAGGACATCCGCGACGCCGCGGCGGCGATCCGCGACCGCGCATTGGCCAACCTTGATGTCTGGCTCGACACCTTCGAGCGCAATGCCACCGCACGCGGGGCAGTGGTGCACTGGGCGGAAACCCACGACGACGTCAACCGCATCGTCAATGAAATCGCCGCGCAGCACGGCGTGCGCAAGGTCATCAAGTCGAAGTCGATGGTCACCGAGGAGTGCGGACTCAACGATGCGCTGGAGGCGGCCGGCCTCGAAGTGGTCGAAACCGACCTCGGCGAATACATATTGCAGCTGGCCAAGGAGCCGCCCTCGCACATCGTCGCCCCGGTGGTGCACAAGACCCGCGACGAGGTGTCCGACCTGTTCGCCGAAAAACACCAGGCGCCGCAGCTGACCGACATCCCGGCGTTGTGCCGCGAGGCGCGTGAAAAGCTGCGGCCACATTTCCTGTCGGCGGACATGGGTGTTTCGGGTGCCAATTTCATCATCGCCGAGACCGGTTCTACGCTGATCGTTACCAACGAGGGCAACGGGCGCATGGTGACCACGCTGCCGAAGGTGCACGTGGCGATCACCGGCATCGAGAAGGTGGTGCCGACGCTGGAGGATGTGACCACTCTGCTGCGCCTGCTGCCGCGTCACGGCACCGGGCAGAGCATCACCAATTACATATCAGTGACCACCGGGCCGAAGCGCGACGGCGACAGCGACGGGCCGGAGCATTTCCACGTGATCCTGGTCGATGCCGGACGCACGAAGCTGATCGGCGGCGACATGCAGGAGATGCTGCGCTGCATCCGCTGCGGAGCCTGCATGAATCATTGTCCGGTCTATCAGAGTGTGGGCGGTCATGCCTACGGCTGGGTTTATCCGGGGCCCATGGGTTCGATCCTGACGCCGACCTACATCGGCCTGGAAAACGCCCGCGACCTGCCGAACGCGGCGACGCTGTGCGGGCAGTGCCATGTCGCCTGCCCGGTGAAGATTCCGCTGCCCGAGTTGCTGCGCAAGCTGCGCGAGCGCCAGTTCGAGCAGGGCCTGAAACCCTGGCACGAGGTCGCGGCGCTGAAACTGTGGGGCTGGCTGGCGCAGCATCCGGCGCTGTACGGCCTGGCAACGCGCATCAAGGTGCGCGTACTGAAGGCGATGGCGAATCCGCAGGGTATGATCCGCAGCCTGCCGTTCGGCGGCGGCTGGACTGACCGGCGCGATTTCCCGGCGCCGGAGGGCAGGACGTTCCGGGAGTTATACAAGGCAAGCGTCAAGGCTTGAGGATTTTGGAGAAGATCATGAACAAACCGTCAGACATGAATGCCGTTGCCGCCGTGCCGCTGTGGATCCACGGCAAGGCGCAGGCTGCAACATCAACCCGCAGCGCGGGGGTCACCAATCCGGCGACGGGCAAGGTCACGCGGCAGGTGCCGCTGGCGAACGCGCAGGATGTCGATGCCGCCGTGCAGTCGGCGCAGCGCGCATTCCCCGGCTGGCGCGACACGCCGCCGCTGCGCCGCGCGCGCATCCTGATGAAATACCGCGAACTGCTGGATGCGCACCGCGACGAACTGGCGCGGCTGGTGACCGAGGAGCACGGCAAGACGCTGGCCGACGCCGCGGGCTCGGTGCAGCGCGGCATCGAGGTGGTGGAATTCGCAATGGGCATCCCGCACCTGCTCAAGGGTGAACACAGCGAGGACGTCGGCACCGGCGTCGACACGCACTCGCTGCGCCAGCCTCTGGGCGTGTGCGCTGGCATCACGCCGTTCAATTTTCCGGTGATGGTGCCGCTGTGGATGTTTCCGGTGGCCATCGCCTGCGGCAACAGCTTCGTGCTGAAACCTTCCGAGAAAGTGCCTTCGGCGTCGCTGCGCATGGCCGAGCTGTTCCGCGAAGCCGGGCTGCCCGACGGCGTGCTCAACGTGGTGCACGGCGACAAGGAGGCGGTGGATGCGCTGCTGCATCACCCGCTGGTGAAGGCGGTGTCGTTTGTCGGTTCGACGCCGATCGCAAAATACATTTACGAGACCTGCGCGAAAGAGGGTAAACGCGTGCAGGCGCTGGGCGGCGCCAAGAATCATGCCGTGGTGCTGGCTGATGCCGACCTCGATTTTGCCGCCGACGGCTTGATCGGCGCGGCCTACGGTTCGGCGGGCGAGCGCTGCATGGCGATTTCCGCGGTGGTGGCGGTGGAAAGCATTGCCGACCAGCTGGTGGAGAAGCTAAAAGCGGCGGCGGGCAGGCTGAAGATCGGCGCCGGCCATGACAAGGCGGCCGACGTGGGGCCGGTGATCAGCCGCGTCCACCGCGACAAAATTGCCGCTTATGTCGACCAGGGTGTGGCGGCCGGGGCGAAACTGGTGCTCGACGGCCGTGGCCTCAAGGTCGCGGGCCACGAGGACGGTTTTTTCATCGGCGCCTCGCTGTTTGACCATGTCAAGCCGGAGATGAGCATCTACAGGGATGAAATCTTCGGTCCGGTGCTGGTGGTGCTGCGGGTGAAAACGCTGGACGAGGCGATTGCGATGATCAACGCCAATCCGTATGCCAATGGCACCGCGGTGTTTACCCGTTCCGGGGGCGCCGCGCGGCGTTTCGAGCGCGAGATCGAAGTCGGCATGGTGGGCATCAACGTGCCGATCCCGGTGCCGATCGCCTATTACTCCTTCGGCGGCTGGCGCAATTCGCTGTTCGGCGACCAGCATGTGCACGGGCCCGAAGGCGTGCGTTTTTACACCCGCGGCAAGGTGGTGACCACGCGCTGGCCGGATGACAAGGCAGTGTCCGGCGGCTTCAACATGCCGACGCTGGGCTGAGCAGGGGCATGTCAGCGCGCGCCAACATCATCGCCCGCATCCGCACCCGCCATGGCAAGGCGGTGACGGTGCGCGCCGCGGAACGCGAAGCGGTGATGCAATACATCGCGGAGCATCCGCAGGGGCCGCGTCCCCATGTCGATGCCGACATCGTGGCGCGTTTCCGCGATCGCGCGTTGAACCTCACGACCACGATCGACGAAGTGCCGTCGCTGGCGGACGTGCCTGCGGCAGTGGCGCGTTACCTGAGCGAACGGGATTTGCCGCAGGCGGCCGTATGCTGGCCGGAGTTTGCCGCCCTCGACTGGGCTGCGCACGGATTGCAGGTGGAGTCGCGTGCTGCGCGCGGCGACGACCTGACCGGCATCACCGGCGCTTTTTGCGCGATCGCCGAGACCGGCACTCTGATGACGTGTTCAGGACCGCAGACGCCGCCCGCGGTGAGCCTGCTGCCGGAAACCCATATTGCCGTGCTGGCGCGCAATCGCATCGTCAGTGGCATGGAAGACGCATGGGCGTTGTTGCGCGCGGAACGCGGCGAGATGCCGCGCGCGGTCAATTTCATCTCGGGACCGTCGCGCACCGCGGATATCGAGCAGACCGTCACCCTGGGGGCGCACGGGCCGTATCGGGTGCATGTGATTCTTGTCGCCTGAGCGGGAGCGCAAGCTCCGCCGGTTGACCTGGATCAACGGATAACGGCCGCACCTGGACCACGATGGTCCGGACTGCCGGACGTTATGCGGTGAGGGAACGGACATGTATGCGTTGAATTCCGGGGCTGAGGGTGCATGAACGCGCAGTCCGGCATGGAGCGGCAGTGGCATTGCATGAGCGCGGCGGAAGTGTCGGCGGCGCTGGCAAGCAACCCCGATGAAGGACTGCAGTCCGGCGAGGCCGCCGTGCGGCTGGAACAGTCCGGCCTCAACGAACTGGACGAGGGGCGGCGGCGCGGCCCGCTGCGCATCCTGCTCGACCAGTTTGCCGATTTCATGATCCTGGTGCTGCTCGCCGCCGCCGTGCTGTCGGGGATCATCGGGGACATTGCCGACACGCTGGTCATCGTCGCGATCCTGGTCCTCAACGCGATCATCGGCTTTACCCAGGAATACCGCGCCGCCAAGGCGATGGCCGCGCTGCGGCGCATCGCGGCGCCTATGGCCGCCGTCATCCGCGACGGCCGGCGCATGACGATACCGGCACGTGAACTGGTGCCCGGGGATGTGGTGCTGCTCGAGGCGGGCAACATGGTTCCCGCAGACCTGCGCCTGACGGATACCGCGAGGATGCGGATCGAGGAAGCTGCATTGACCGGCGAGTCGGTGCCGGTCGAAAAAGATGCGGCAACCATTGCGCAAGCGGACGCCGCGCTGGGCGACCGTCGCAACATGGCCTACAAGGGCACGATCGTTTCCTACGGCCATGGCCGCGGCGTGGCCGCGGCCACCGGCATGGCCACGGAACTGGGGCGCATCGCGGCACTGCTGGCCGCGGAAGATGACGACAGGACGCCGTTGCAGAAGCGGCTCGCCGTGTTCGGGCAGCGCCTGGCGATCGCGGTGCTGCTGGTCTGTGCGGTGGTGTTCGCGGCGGGGTTGCTGCGCGGGGAACCGCTGCTGCTGATGCTGCTGACCGCGGTCAGCCTGGCGGTGGCGGCCATTCCCGAAGCGCTGCCGGCGGTGGTCACCATCGCCCTCGCGCTGGGCGCGTTCCGCATGGTCGGGCACCAGGCATTGATGCGCCGCCTGCCGAGCGTGGAGACGCTGGGTTCGATCACCTACATCTGCACGGACAAGACAGGAACGCTGACCGAGAACCGGATGCGCGTCGAAACCTGCATGCTTGAAGGCCGCAATGTGTCCCCGGAACAGCTCGAAGGTCCGGTGGCGGAGTGTCTGCTGACGGCGATGGCGCTGTGCAACGATGCTGTCGCCGATGATGGCGGTGTCGCCGGGGATCCAACCGAGGTTGCATTGCACGAAGCGGCGGGGCGCGCCGGTTTTGCCAAGGAAATTCTCGAGATCTATGCGCCCCGCCGCGCGGAACTGCCGTTCGACTCGGAACGCATGCGCATGACCACGTTTCATGCCGCCGCCGGTGCGGTCATGGCCTATACCAAGGGCGCGCCGGAAACGGTGCTGGCGCGGTGCGCCTCGGTGATGTCCGCTGCCGGCGAAACGCAGATCGATCGTGCGGCGCTGGAGCGGCTGGCGGGCGAAATGGCCGAGGCCGGATTGCGTGTCCTGGCCGTCGCCTGCAGGCAGTGGCAAGACATTCCCGACCTGAACGACGTCGATGCGGTGGAAAGCCGGCTGACCTTCATCGGTCTGGTCGGCATGATCGATCCGCCGCGTGAAGAAGCGGCGGAAGCCGTGGCCATGTGCCGCACTGCGGGCATTACCCCGGTGATGATCACCGGTGACCATCCGGCGACGGCGCGGGCGATTGCCCGGCGGCTGGGCATCGCAGGTGAACACGATGCAGTGATGAGCGGCCGGGAACTGGTGGAACTGGATGACGCGCAGCTAGATGAGCGGGTCCGTGACACGCGGGTCTACGCGCGGGTCGATCCTGCACAGAAAATCCGCGTGGTGGAGGCGCTGCAGCGCCGCGGCGAATACGTGGCGATGACCGGCGACGGCGTCAATGATGCGCCGGCGCTGAAACGCGCCGACATCGGCGTGGCGATGGGCCGCAGCGGCACCGATGTCGCCCGCGAGGCTTCCGACATGGTGCTGCTCGACGACAATTTCGCGACCATCGTCGCCGCGGTGCGCGGCGGGCGGCGCATCTACGACAACATACGGCGCTTCATCAAGTACGTGCTGACGACCAATCTCGCGGAAGTGCTGCTGATCTTCCTGGCGCCGTTTTTGGGCATGCCGTTGCCGCTGCTGCCGCTGCACATCCTGTGGGTGAACCTGGTGACTGACGGCCTGCCGGGGCTGGCGCTGACCGCGGAACCGGCGGAACCCGGCATCATGCGCCGCAAGCCGCGGGCGCCCGCCGAAACCATGTTTGCCGGCGGTGTCTGGCAGCACGTGTTGTGGGTCGGTGCGCTGATGAGCGGGCTGGTGCTCGGCATCCAGGCATGGAGCATCGGTGCCGGCAATGCCAACTGGCAGACCATGGTATTCACGTCGCTGACGTTCACCCAGCTCGCGCACGTCGTGGCGATACGCTCGGATAGCGCATCGCTGGCCACTATCGGCCTGCTCTCGAACCGGCCGCTGCTGATCACCGTTGTGCTGACCGTGCTGTTGCAGCTGGCGCTGATGTACGTGCCGGCACTGGCGCGCATATTCAGCATCGCGCCGCTATCCGCCGCCGAACTCGCGGTTTGCGTGGCCTGCGCAGCCTTGGTGTTCCTGGCCGTCGAGGCGGAGAAATGGATGGTGCGGCGCGGGGTGCTATATGTACAGCATCAGACTCGCGGCGAAACCGGTTGTGGCCGCTAGCGGGAATCCGTAAAATCGCGCGGACAATAATCGGGTGCAAATAATCGGATGCGCCTGGCAAACACTCGGGAATCCATGTTCCGCTTCGTCAGTCTTTTTATAGTTCTGTTCCTGTTCTGGGTGGTGTTGTCCGGATTCTTCACGGCCTTCCTGCTCGGTGCGGGTGCGCTATGCGCACTGGCGGTGGCCTGGCTTGCCAGGCGCATGGACGTCATCGACCATGAAGGCCATCCGGTACACCTCGGGATGAGTGCGCTGAACTACTGGCCGTGGCTGGTCAAGGAAATAGCGAAATCGGCGTGGGCGGTTTCAAGGATCATCCTCGATCCCCGGCTGCCTGTATCGCCGACAATGGTGAAGTTCGCGCCCGGGCAGCGCACGGTGGTGGGGCTGGTGACGCATGCGAATTCGATCACCCTCACGCCGGGAACGATATCGGTCGAAGTCGAGCCGGGTGAATTCGTGGTGCACGGTCTTACCCGCGACGGCGCGATGGGTTGCATCGATAGCGAGATGAATGCGCGGGTGAGCCGCTTTGAGGGTTCGGCGGTGAAGGAGGGCGGCTGATGTTCACCGCCGCGGCAGCTGGGCTGCTGATCGCGCTGGCGCTGGTGCTGGCGCGCGCGATGCTCGGCCCCTCGGTGTTCGACCGCGTCCTGGCGGCCAATACCATAGGCACTCTGGCGGTGTTGCTGCTGTCGGTGATCGGTTTTCTGACCGGGCGCCCGGAATTCCTCGACCTGGCGATCATTTACGGCCTGCTCAACGTGGTGGGCACCATTGCCGTGCTGAAGTTTTTCCGCTTCGGCGACCTCGGCGATCCCGGCGGCGAAAGCGCAAAACAATGAACGAACTGGTCAACGTGGTCAGCTGGGCCTGCCTGCTTGCCGGGGCGGTGTTCTGCGTGATCGGCGCGCTGGGCATGTTACGCATGCCTGATTTCTATACCCGGGTGCATGCAGCCAGCGTCACCGATACCGCAGGTGCCGGGCTGCTGCTGCTGGGCATGATGCTGCAGGCGGGCTTCACGCTGGTCACCGTGAAGCTGATCATCATCGGCCTGCTGATTTTCTTTACCAGTCCGACGGCGACGCATG
>JBMTEY010000084.1:0-11764 GCA_049433545.1 Burkholderiales bacterium
CCGAGGCGGCTGCTGCCGCCGCAGCCGAGTCCGGCGACGCTGACCTTGAGGCCGGTGCGGCCGAGGGTGGTGTATTGCATGTCAGGGGGCGCGATTCAAAATAATTAATAAAAACAAATACTTATATATATCCCGGTGCCGGGGCGCGGTTGGTGAGTACTTACCTTGCTGCGCAATGCGATCGCGTTACGCCGGTTTCGGCGGCAGCGTGCTGCTGAACGCGGGGCGCTGCGCGAGACGGGCGGCGAGCTTCGCCAGCGCCGGATGCTGGCTGCGCCATTCGAAGGCCGGCAAGGCGTAATCGAGGTAGTCCAGCGCGTAGCCGGCGGCGATGTCGGCGAGCGTGTAGCGGTTGCAGCAGCAGTATTCGCCGGTGCCGAGATCGCGCTCCATCACCGCGAGGCCACGGTCGATTTTCAGTTGCTGGTTGGCGAACCATTCTGCGGAGCGTTGCTTGTCCGCCGGCTCGCGGTATTCGTGGTTGATGTTGACCGTGGCTTCGGTGATGCCGTCGCCCAGCGCCTCCCAGCGCTTGACCTCGATGCGTTGCTCGAAATCCTCGGGGATCAGTTTCGGTCCGCTGCCGATGGCGTCGAGGTATTCGACGATCACCGCCGAGTCGTAGAGTCCGCGGCCGTCGTCGCGCACCAGAGTCGGTACCTTGGCCAGAGGATTGAACGGTGGTATCGGCGAGCCTGGCGCGCGGCCGCGGGCGACGATGTATTCGCAGGCGATGTTTTTCTCGGCAATCACGATGCGCACCTTGCGCGCGAACGGGCTGCCCGGTGAACCGTAGAGTTTCATGCGGAGTTTCCGGCAGGTTTATGCCGCGGGCCAGATGCGCAGGCCGACGGCGGGTGAGTAGGGCGCATGTTCGAGCAGCGGCACGATGCGGCCCATCCAGGTCTGCGGGGCGCGCGACTGCGCTTCGAGCGGGCCGAAATGGGTTTCACGCGCTTCCAGCGAGGTGAATTCGTGCAGGATCGCGTGTTTGTAGCGGCCCACGCTTGCCAGCAGCTTGCGCGCGCCGACGCATCCGGGCAGTTGCGCCAGAGCAGGCAGGCGTTCCTGCGCGTACCAGCCGCCGAGGTCGTCTTCGACGGCGGTCGAGGGCGCGTTGTAGTTGCCCAACTGCACCACCGGTGCGATGGTCAGGTCCGGCCCGCGCTTGATCGCATCCGGACCGTCGACGCGCACCTCCTCGGCGAGGATCGCCGCGGCCGGATTGAGGCGCATGCCGATGAATTTTTTGGTTTCGGCGCTTTGTTTTTTGGCGAGCTGGCCGGGGCTGGGGTTGAGGAAGGTGTGCGCGGTGTCGCCGCCGAACAGCGCGAGATAGCCTTTGCCGCGCCCGCCGTGGCCGAGCTCATAGTGTGCCGCCCAGCGGTAGCCGGGGCGCGACAGTTTCTCGGGAATGTGGACGCGGTGAAACCAGTCCAGGTATGCGTTCCTGTCGGCGGGTGCGATGTCGTACCAGATTGCCCAAATCCCCTGATCCATTAGTGGTTGCTCCGTGAGTTTGTGACGATTGTAATGCAGGGGGGATGCATTGCCGCCGGGTGATGGTGCGGACGGCGCTGCGCTGGTATTCTGTGGCTGCAGTCCAGACAACAAGGAGAAACCGCATGGAAGTTCAAGCAGGCACTGCGGCGCCGGATTTTTCGCTCGGCGCGCACAATTCGGACCAGAAAGTTTCGCTGTCGAGTTTCAAGGGACGCCCCGTGGTCGTGGCGTTCATGCCCTTTGCGTTCACCGGTGGATGAACGAACCAAGTCAAAGGGTTCCGTGAGAACTACGACGCTTTCAAGAAACTGAATGTTGAAATCCTTCAAATCAGCGCCGACCCGGTGCCGAGCCTCAAGGGCTGGGCGGATTTCCTGGGCGGTGTGCCGTTCCCGCTGCTGTCGGACTACTGGCCGCACGGCGCGGTGGGACAGGCCTACGGCATCTTCAACGACGAGCGCGGCATGGACAAGCGCGCCGCCTATGTCGTCGATGCCCAGGGCGTGATTCGCTACGCCAAGGTCTATCCGCAGGGAACGATCCCGACGAGCGAGGAACTGCTCGCCGAACTGAAGAAGCTGTAATCGACATGCAGTAGCTGGTGTGGGCCGGCGGCCGGTTCCTGACGGGACCGACCGCCGGCCTGTTTATTGGCGGGCGACATGCCCGCTCCATCAAGGGGGAATCAATGGCAATTCGCAATACGGAACACTGCTGCGCTGATGACGGCGGCCTCATATTCACCGGCTGCGGCATGACCAATGCCGCCGCTGCGCAACCGGGCGGCGGTCGCCGCCGCCAGGTGGTGGTGGGCGGCAAGCGCGTGAAGACCATAGACGTGCATGCGCACTGCGTGGTGAAGGAGGCGCTGGACCTGCTCGGCCAGACGGTCGAGGAGCAGCGCGGTCCGGGCATCGGCGAAGTCGGTGCGCGGCGCATCGCCGAAATGGACGAGCAGGGCATCGACATGGAGGCGTTGTCAATCAATCCGCTCTGGTACCACACCGAACGCGACGTCGCGAGCGAAGTCGTGCGCATCCAGAACGAGAAGCTCGCCGAGTGGTGCGGCCAGCATCCCGACCGTTTTGTCGCGTTCGCATCGGTGGCGCTGCAGTTTCCGGAACTCGCAGCGCAGCAGCTCGAGCACGCGGTGAAGAAACTCGGCCTGCGCGGCGCCGCGGTGGGTACCAGCATCCCGGGCAAGGAGTTTTCCGATCCCTACCTGCATCCGTTCTGGAAGAAGGCGGAGGAACTCGGCGTTCTGATCTTCATCCATCCGCGCAGCACGCCGGAGCTGAACAAGCGCTTTGGCGGCAACGGCTGGCTGTCGAACACCATCGGCAATCCGCTGGACACCACGATCGCGCTGTCGCACCTGATTTTTGACGGCACGCTCGACCGTTTCCCGGGATTGAAGGTGTGTTCCGCGCACGGCGGCGGCTTTCTGCCCTCGTATGCACCGCGTTCGGACAATGCGCTGCGCGTGGCGCCGGAGATGGACACCGGGGTCAAACTGAAAAAGAAACCGACCGAGTACCTGCGCGACATGTACTACGACACGCTGGTGTTCACCGACGAGGCACTGCGCCATCTTGCGCACGAGGTGGGCGTGGACCGGCTGGTGATCGGCACCGACCACCCGATTCCGTGGCAGAGCCAGTCGGTGGATCACATTCTCAACGCCACCGGTTTCAGCGATGCCGAAAAACGCATGATGCTCGGCGAAACCGCAGCGAAACTGCTGGGTATCAAGTTGTAACGCTGAATTGCCATGATCGCGGGGAATGCAGCCCCGGTTTATGCTGTTGGCGTAGCAGGGCGGGCTTTAGTTCTTCTTGAATCAACCACCGAGTGAATCAGGAGGCTGTGATGGAACTGAAGGAGCGCAAGAAGGCGGGAGATTTTCCGCCGGAAGTCATGAAACTGTTCGATGGCTACGTGCACGGCGGCCTCACCCGCCGCGAATTCCTCGACCGCGCGGGCAAGTACGCGCTGGGCGGGATGACCGCGGCGGCGATGCTGGAGAGCCTGTAGCCCAATTTTGCGTGGGCGGAACAGGTGAAGAAGACCGATCCGCGGATCAAGGCCGGTTACATGGATTACGACTCGGCCAGCGGCTCGGGAAAAATGCGCGGCTACATGGCGCAGCCGGCGAAGGCGTCCGGCAAGCTGCCGGCGATCCTGGTGATCCACGAGAACCGCGGGCTGAATCCCTATATCGAGGATGTGGCGCGGCGGCTGGCGCTGGCGAACTTTGTCGCCTTCGCGCCGGATGCGCTGTTCCCGCAGGGCGGTTATCCCGGCGACGAGGACAAGGGCCGCGCGATGTTCGCGGCGCAGGACGCCAAGAAGCGCAGCGAGGATCTTTACAACGGCGGACTGTTCCTGAAGTCGCGGCCCGAGACCACCGGCAAGATGGGGGTCGTTGGTTTCTGTTTCGGCGGCAGCGTGTCCAACGCGCTGGCGGTGCGCATGCCCGACCTCGCCGCCGCGGTGCCGTACTACGGCAGCCAGGCCAAGGCGGAGGATGTGCCGAAGATCCAGGCGCCGCTGCTGCTGCATTACGCGAGTCTCGATGACCGCATCAACAAGGGCTGGCCGGCCTACGAGGAGGCGCTGAAGGCCCACAAGAAGACCTACACCGTGCATTTTACGAAGGTACCAACCACGGCTTCCACAACGACACTACGCCGCGTTACGACGAGGCGGCGGCGAAGCTGTCGTGGCAGCGTACGCTGGAGTTCTTCAACAAACACGTGCGCGGCTGAAGTCCGCATCATGCGCGGCGCCTGCGGGCGTCCGCGCTTGATGTCCCGGGTCACGCGCGTTATCGTGACGCGGCTGGCGCGACCATGGACAAAACCACATTACGGCATGCCCTGCCGGCCCGGATGCTGCGGGTCTTGGTCTGCGCGTGTGTGCTGGTATCCCTGCCGGCGGTCGGCGCCGCCCGCGCGCAGCCGGTGGCGGGGCCCGCGGATTATCCGCTGCGCCCTATCCGCGTCATCGTCGCCGCCTCGCCCGGATCCGCCGATGAAATTTTCGCGCGCACGCTGGGCGAGAACCTCGAAACCTTCTACGGCCAGCGCGTGGTCATCGACAGCCGGCCCGGTGCCGGCGGCCTGATCGGCAACACGCTGGTGTCGCGCGCAACCGCCGATGGTTACACGCTGGGCATGGTCGGCGTCACGCGGCTGATCACCGCGCTGCTGCGCGATGCGCCGCCGTACCGGGCGCTGGCCGACATCTCCGGCGTTGCCCATGTCGCTTCGATCACCAACGTGCTGGCGGTGGCGCCCGACATGTCCACGCCCACCGCGCGCGATTTTGTCAGGCACGCGCGGGTGCGTCCCGGTGAACTCAACTATGCTTCGCTGGGCATCGGTTCGGCCTCGCACCTCGCCGGAGAGATTTTTTCGCGCGCGCTGGGCATCGAGGCGGTGCACGTGCCGTTCACCGCGGTGACCAGCACCTTTGTCGAGATGGGGCTGGGCCGTGTGCACTACGCGGTGCTGACGCTGCCGACGGTGATCGGGCCGGTGCGCGACGGCCGGCTGCGCGCGCTGGCGGTGATGACGCCTTCGCGCAGCACCGTGCTGCCCGCGGTGCCGGCGATCGCCGAACTCGGACTGCCCGACGCGCAGTTCGACAGTTGGTCGGGCATCGTCGCGCCGCGCGGCACGCCGCGGCGCGTGGTCGAACAGCTGCACGGCGACATCGTGAACGCGCTGCGCAAGCCGGGACTGCGCAAGAGTTTCCTGCTGCAGGGCGCGGAATCGACCCCGGAAGGCACGCCCGACGGCTTCATGCGCCACATGCAGGGGGAATACCTGCGCTTCGAAGCGCTGATCCGCAAGGGCGGCATCCGCCCGGAATAGCCGCGCTCAGTCAGCCAGCACGGTCTTTCTGGCGGCGTCCTTTCGCTTCACGGTGCGCGCCATGATCCATGCCGGCACCATCGCCAGTACGTAAACCACGCCGACCAGCATGAAGCTGTCGCGGAAGCCCATGGTGTAAGCCTGGGCGTGGATCACCTTGCCGAGGAAATGCAGCGCGCCCGCGCCCTGCAGCTCGTCGGGCACGCCGGCGCGCGCGAGCAGAGTTTCCATGGTGCGCAGCAGTTCGAGGGTGGCCGAGTTGGCCGCAGTCTGCATCGCGGTCAGCGTGTCGCTGTGGAAAAAGGTGCGGCGGTCGAGCATCACCGAGAGCAGGTTGACGCCGAAGGCGCCGCCGATCTGGCGGGTGAAGTTGATCATGCCCGCGCCCTGGCTCAACTGTTCAGGGCCGAGCGCGCGCAGTGCGGTGACGTTGAGCGCGGGCTTGATCAGCGCGAGTCCGATGCGCGACAGCACCACGCTGAAGGCGATGGTCCAGAACGGCATGTTGGCGTCGACGCCGGCGAGCCAGAACGCGGACACTGCGAAGAACAGCAGGCCGGACATGATCAGAACGGTGGGTGACATGCGATCGCTCATGTAGCCGCCCAGCGGCATCAGCAGGCCCATCACCAGTCCCGCGGGCATCAGCAGCAGGCCGGCGGCGAGCGGGGTGGCGTGCTGCACGGTCTGCACGAACAGCGGCACCAGGTAGGTCGAACCGAAAATGCCGGCGCCGTAGATCACAGCCACCGCGGCGGCGGCGGTGAACTGCGGGTTGGCAAACACCCTGAGGTCGACCAGCGGGGCGTCGGTGCGGCGCGACCAGGGGACGAAGGCACCGCCGCTGGCGAGCGAGACCAGGAACAGGGTGAGCACGTAATCCGACTGCCAGCCTTCGCGCTGGCCGTTGGACAGCGCGGTGAGCGCGGTGGCGATGGCCACCGACAGCAGCACGAAGCCGGGGACGTCGAAACGCACGCGGCGGTTTTCCTCCTCCCGCCCGGGCAGGAAAACGCCGCCGATCAGCATCGCCAGCGCGGTGACGCCCATGGGCACGAAGAAGATGAAGCGCCAGTTGAACCAGTCGATGAGGATGCCGCCCAGCGTCGGCCCGATCGCCGGGCCGAGAATCACGCTCATGCCGAAAAATCCCATCGCCGCGCCGCGCTGGTCGGGCGGGAACACGCGGAACAGTGTGTACATCGCCAGCGGCTGCAGCAGCCCGGCGACCGCGCCCTGCACGATGCGCGCGAGAATCAGCACGTTTTCATTGGGGGCGATGCCGGCGAGCAGCAGCGCGACTATGAACACCGCGAGCGCGCCGATGAAGGTGTTGCGCTGGCCGAAATTGTTCATCAGCCAGGCATTGAGCAGCATGCCCACGGTCATTGCCGCCAGCGTGCCGGTGGACAGCCACTGCGCGCGGTCCTGGCCGATGCCGAAGGCGCCCATGATGTCGGGTATCGCGACGTTGACGCTGGTGGTGGTGAGTACCGCGGAGATCGTGCCCAGCATCACCGTGGCCGTGGCGTACCAGCGGTAGGCCGGGCCGTAGCGCGCGAACAGCTCCTCAGTCGTTGCGGTTGGTCGCAATGTGCACCTCGACCATCATTCCGGGGCGCAGCAGCGGATCCTTTTTCTCGAGGCGGATGCGCAGCGGCAGGCGCTGGGTGATCTTGGTGAAGTTGCCGCTGGGGTTGGGGTCGGGCAGCAGCGCGAACTTGCTGGTGGCGGCGCGGCCGATGCGGAAGACTTCCCCCTCGAACACCCGGCCGGGATAGGCATCGACGGTGATCTCGGCTTTCATGCCCGGCTTCAGCCGCGCGATGTCGGTTTCCTTGACGTTGGCGTCTATCCAGATGTCATCGGGATCGTGGAACATCAGGATGCGCTGCCCGCTGGATACGTGTTCACCCTTGCGCACGAAGGTCATCACGATGCGGCCGTCGCCCGGGCTGGTGACGGTGCGGTCGGCGAGGTCGACGTCGCGACGGCGGATCTCGGCGCGGATTTCCTCGGCCTGGTTTTCGAGCACGGCGAGCTGGCGCTGCATCACCTGCAGTTCGCGCCGGCTGCCGCCTGCCGCGGACAGCGTGCCGCGCACCGCGGCGATGTCGGCGAGCGCCTTGCGGTGGTTTTCCTGCGCCTGCTGCCACGCGGTGCGCGCGCGTTCCATCGCCTGCGGTGACAGCCATTTGCGCGAGGCGAGGTCGCGTGCGCGTTCGTAGTCTTCGCGCGCCTGTTTCATTTCGGCGTTGCGCGCCGCAGCTTCCGCTTCGGCGGCGGCCAGGCGGCTGGTTTCGCTCTGGAACCTGCCCTGGGTTTCCTGGTCAACCTGGCCGCTGCGCGTGCGCACCACGGCCATCTGGTTTTCGATCGCGTCGAGGCGGGCGACCAGCGCCGCACGCTGCAGCTGCGAGTCGCGGTCGTCGATTCTGAACAGCAGGTCGCCTTTTTTCACCGCGTCGCCCTGGATCACCGGCAGTTCGGTGATCCAGCCTGCGGCGCGGCTCGACAGCGTGATGATTTCACCGTCGATGCGCGCGTCGTCGATGTAGACGTGGGTCCAGCGCATCCACGCCCAGTGTGCCATCCACGCCAGCAGCAGCACGGCGGCGATGAGCAGCAGCCAGGATTTTGGGGTGATGCGCGTGTGGTCGGATGCGGCCATCTTCAGGGCGGTCGGGGTGCGAGGTTTTGTCGTGGTGCGCACCGACTATTACGCCAGCTTGGGCGTGAGGGCAAGCCGGCAGGGACGAAAAGTCCGGTATGTGGCCGGCGATGCCCTTGCACATTGCCGCGGAAGCGCGGCGTTGTAAGCGCCGCCGGGCGACGCGGAGGCTCCAACATCCGGATTCGGGCTGCGACGTAGGGGCCGCGGCGCAAGCCGTCTTCGTGTTATGTCCTGTGCACCACCGGCGCCAGCATGTTCTGGTCGATCATCACGTCGACGATCGCCGGCTTGCCGCTGGCCAGTGCGCGCTGGATTGCGCCTTCGAGGTCGCCGGGGCGGGTGACGTGTTCACCGTGCGCGCCGAATACTTTCGCCAGCGCTCCGAAGTCCGGGTTTTTGTAATCGACGGCGAAGTAGCGGCCGCCGAAGTGCTCGTTCTGGAACGCGCGTTCGTTGCCCAGGCCCTGGTCGTTGAACACAACGTAGACCACGGCGATGTTTTCGCGCACCGCGGTCTCCAGTTCGCCGATGTTGCACATTGCGCCCATGTCGCCGGAGGCGCACAGCACCGGGCGGTCGGGACGGGCGAGCTTGGCGCCCATCGCGATCGGCAGCGATCCGCCGACCGAGGCCCAGTCGTCTATGCACATGAAGGTGTCGGGTTCGTAGCTTTTGAAATAGCTGCGCACGTGTTTGCCGCCGTTGCCCGCATCGACGACGAGGATGCCGTCCTTGGGCAATACCTTGCGGATCATGTGCGCGACGTACTGTGGCTGTATCGGCTCGGCCTCGGGGCGCAGGATGCCGTTGATCTCGGCTTCATATGCGCTGCGCGCGCCGGCGACGTCGAACCAGGATTTGCGTGGCTTGTTTTTTGCTGCGCGTTCGGCAAGGCCCATGATGAAGCTGGTTGCCGAACCGGCGACGCCCAGCGTCACCGGGAACACGATGCCGATCTGGCCCGGCGCCGAGGTCTGGTGAATGATCTTCGCGTTCTCGCTGAAGATGCCGTACTTGTACATCGTCGAGAACACGTCGAAGTGCGCACCGACGGCGATGATCACGTCGGACTGGGGCGCAGCGCGGTTGGCGCTGGAAAAACCGTTGCGGCCCAGCGGACCCAGCGCCAGCGGGTGCGAAGCCGGGAAGGCGTCGGGCGAGTACTGCAGCGCGGCGGCGGGGATGCCGGTCGCTTCGGCGAGTTTCTGCATCGCCGCCACTGCCTGTTCCTTCATCACGCCGCGGCCGATCACGAACAGCGGGCGTTCGGCTTTGCTGATCAGTGCCCACGCGGCGTCGATCTGCGCCGGGTCGCATACCGCCGGCACGGTGCTGCGGTAGGCTGCGGGTGCGGTGGTTTCGGCGGCTACCTGCTGCAGCAGCACTTCGCTGGCGGATTCGATGTGCGTCGGGCCCTGTGGCTCGGTAAGCGCCACGCGGAAGGCCTTGCGCACGGCTTCCTGGATCTTTTCGGGATAGGGAATGCTGTAGGCCCACTTGGTGATCGGGCGCATGAACGGAATCTGGTCCATGTCCTGGGTGGCGTCGCGTTCGCGCATGACGCTTTCCTGCACGCCGGTGATGCTGATCACCGGCACGTTGCCCTTGAACGCGGCGGCGGTGGCGGTGACGATGTTGGTGACGCCGGGGCCTTCGGTGACGGTGACCACCGAGGGTTTGTTGGCGGCGCGCGCGAAACCGTAGGCCATGAATGCGGCACCCTGCTCGTGGCGGGTGAGGATGAAGCGGATCTGCGGCGTTACGCGCAGTTCGTCGAGGATGGCGAGGTTCTGCGTGCCGGGTATGCCGAAGACGTGGTCTATGCCTTCGCGCAGCAGGCCGTCGACGAGGGCGCGGGCGCCGCTGACGGTTTTGGCGGGTGGTTTGTTCATGGGCTGCTCCGGTGTGCGGGGTTGCGGTGAAAGGTGCGTATGCTAAACGCAAGCGGGTGTGCGCGGCCAGCGCGGGTCCACACCCTGCGCCGAACATGCCAATGAAAAAACCCCGCCGCAGCGGGGTTTGTCCGGGACAGCCGCGGAATCAGGCCGCTTTCTGCAGCGCGCGCAACTGTTTGGCGATGAAGGCCATCACCATCGCGTGCGAACGGTCGGCGTCGGGTCCCGGCGTTGCCGTCCACTCGTGTTCGCAGCCCGCGAAAATCTCGAGCTGGCATTCGCCGCCTGCGGCGCGGTAAGTTGCCGCGAATTTTTCCTGGATCGGCGGGATTACGTTGTCGTCCTCGCCGCCCTGCATGATCAGCATGGGCGGCATCACCACCTTTTCCTTGCGCTCGAGGATTTCCTGCGGATTGCCTTCATGGATGGCGTTGGCCGGGGCGAAGAAGGTGTCGGATTTTTTCATCATTTCCTTGTTGCCCTTGCGTTCGGCCTGGGCGCGGCGCGCCACCGGGTCACTGATCGGCGAACGCGTGGCGACGTAGGCGACCGCGGCGTCGAGCTGCGGGGCTTCGGTGAGCGGGATCGCGGCGTAAAGCGGGTCGCGCGGTTTCATGCCGAGCAGTTGCGCGACATGGCCGCCGCTGGAGCTGCCGAGCACGCCGAGCGTGGCGGCGTCGCCGTTCCAGCCCTTGGCCTGGTGCTTGACCCAGCGGATCGCGTAATGCGCGTCCTGCACGCAGGCCGGATACGGCGCTTCTTCGGACAGCCGCAGGTCGGGCGACACCACCAGCATGCCGGCAGCGGCGATGGCGCGCGCCATCGGTTCGTTGGCGTAACGGTCCTTGCGTGACCATGCACCGCCGTGCAGATCAACCAGCACCGAAAACGGGCCTGTGCCCTGCGGCTGGTAGATGCGCGCAATCAGTTTGCGTTTGCCGGTGTTGCGGTATTCGATCTCCGAAACCTTGACGGCGAACAGGTTGGCGGGGTTGTAGGCGAGTGTCATGGGGTTCCTCCGTGCGGGCGTTCGCGAAAAATGCCATATCATAAGCCCTCTTTTGCGCGGACGATCACCGGCTGCGCATCCCGTTTCAGTCCACATTGAGGAGCTGCACCATGCTTTGGGCCATTTCCTGCGTCGACAAGCCGGACACCGCTGCGATCCGCGATTCGGTGCTGCAGCCGCACCGTGATTACCTCGGCAGCCAGAAACACATCCTGGTGCTGGCCGGGGCAACGCAGAACGACGAAGGCACGGCGGCGATCGGCAGCCTGTTCATCGTCAACGTCAGCAGTCGCGCCGAGGCGAAGAAATTCTCCGACGGTGATCCGTTCACGCAGAAAGGCGTGTTCGCCAGCATCACCATCACCCGCATGCGCAAGGGGCAGTGGAATCCTGAGGCGGCGGCCGGGGCCTGATCCCGTCCCCTGACTCCGGCGCAACTGATGCCGACGCTGTCGTTCTATACCGACCTGCCGGTCATCACCGATTTCGCGGCGATCACGCATGCGGAGAGTTATGCCGCGCTGCCCGACGACTGGCATGTCGCGCTGTGCGACGTGCGCAATTCGACGGCGGCCGTTGCCGACGGCAAGTACCGCAACGTCAATTCGATCGGCGCCGCGGCGATCACCGCGGTGCTCAATGCCGCCGGCGGGGTCGAGGTGCCGTTCAGTTTCGAGGGCGATGGCAGCCTCATCTGCGTGCCGCAGCGCCTGCTTGAGCCGACCCGCGCGGCGCTGGCCAAAACGCGGGAGGTGGCGCGCGACGCCTTCGGCCTCGACCTGCGCATCGCCACGGTGCCGGTGCC